>JAKSDJ010000634.1 GCA_022360155.1 Chloroflexales bacterium
ATAGCGCGTGACCAATGCCGGCGAGCAGGTGCAGCTTCGTTCCGGGTCGCCGTGCCAGCCGCAGGGACACGGATTCTGGGCGGCGATCAGCATAATCGAAGCCGGGTAGGTAACACTGCCTGACGCCCGACTGATTGTCACCGTGCGATCTTCCATTGGTTGGCGCAACACTTCGAGCTTGGCGCCGAACTCCGGCAACTCGTCGAGGAAGAGTACGCCCCGATGCGCCAGCGAGATCATTCCTGGTTTGATCCGATATCCGCCGCCGCCCACCAGTCCGGCGAGCGACGTGGTATGATGCGGCGCACAAAATGGACGCAGACGAATCAGCGGCGTGTCCTTGGGGAGCTGACCAGCAACGCTGTAAACCTTTGTTACCTCTATCGACTCGTCCAGGGACATTGGCGGCAAGATCGAGGGCATTGCCCGCGCCATCATTGTTTTTCCCGAGCCGGGCGTTCCTGACATGAGTACGTTATGCGCCCCGGCAGCAGCAACTTCCAGGGCGCGCTTGACGTGTTCTTGTCCGCGTACATCTTGGAAATCGACTGGATAGCTGATCTCACGACGCTCGAAGCATGCATCGGCAAGATACGGGTGCAAGATGCGCTCGCCGCCGATGTGCGCTGTGAGATCCGATAATGTCCGTACTGGAACAATTGTCATCCCTTCGACTAGGGCCGCTTCAGCCGCATCTTCATAGGGCACATAAACCGTCTCGATACCGTGCTGGCGCGCCACCGCCACCATTGGCAGCACACCATCGGTATGCCGCAAGGCGCCATCCAAGCCTAACTCGCCAATAAAAGCCGCCTGACTGACATCGCCAAAAACCTGTTCGGACGATAGCACCAGACCGATGGCAATCGGGAGATCATAGGCCGGTCCCGCCTTACGCAAGTCGCCAGGGGCCAGATTGACAGTGATGCGCTTCATCGGGAAGGTATGACCGCTATTCCGTACAGCCGCACGCACCCGCTCCCGACTCTCTTGGACAGCGGTGTCGCCCAGCCCGACAACCATAAATGCGGGCAAGCCCTGGGCAATATCTGTTTCGACCTCGACCAACATGCCTTCTAAGCCAATCACAGCGCAACTGAAGACTTTCGCAAGCATACCATGGCTCCTGCTTCTGCTTGAAAAACGGCAATGATTGCTGCAACATGTGCGATCAGAAACAACGCGCAGCGCTGCCTGTGCTGTTGCACGCAAAGTTCATAGATCAGCATCACATCTGTAACCATGACCGCAGACTAAAACGAAAAGATACGACATTGCTACCAACATGTGTTTAGTTTTTCGATCACTCGCTCTTCACTGGTTCTTGACAGTGATCTGGTCGTTTCTGGATGAGTTTATGGCAGGTCTCGTCTTCATGAGGCGTGGGCGCGGGATAGCCGCACCCATTCTGGCTAGCGGGGTCGCTGCGCGGCGCTGGCGAGAAGCTCCCTCCGCGCTCCTTCTGAAGCGGGATTTTAATGCCTCAACGCAGATGGCGGCGCTGCTTCACCCGTGGCTTTGGCAACTGTTCGTACGAGCCACTGAGGGTTCTGCGCTCGATTGGTTTACCGAGCACTCGCTCGATGGTGCGCACCATAACGCTATCCGCTGGTGTGACGAGCGTGTAGGCATCGCCAGTTTGGGCGGCGCGTCCGGTTCGTCCGATCCGATGGATGTACGTGTCTGGTGTCGCTGGTATATCATAGTTAATGACATGCGAGATTCTGGTCACATCGATACCGCGCGCCGCAATATCAGTGGCAACCAGTACCTGGAATGTGCCATCGCGGAAGCCATCGAGCGCGATTTGCCGCTGCTGTTGCGAGCGGTTGCTATGCAAGCGCGCCACAGCGTAGTTTGCCTGCTGAAGCTTGGCGGCAACCCGGTTGGCCCGATGTTTGGTGCGCGTGAACACCAACACCGAATCGGCGGCAGTGCGTCGGAGCAATTCGAGCAACAGGGCTGTTTTTCCTTGCTCGTCAACAGGGTAGATCGCGTGGGTTACCGTTGTCGCTGGCTGTGCAGGATCGACCTGGACCGTAACCGCATTACGGGTTGTACTGGCCGCAAGCGCTTTGATCTCAGCCGGCATTGTCGCCGAGAAGAGCAGAGTCTGCCGGCTCGTCGGCGTATACTTGAGAATGCGCTTGATTGACGGCAGAAAACCCATATCAAGCATGCGGTCTGCTTCATCAAGCACCAGCATCTGTAGACCGCCCAGACGGACGTATCCGCGGTCGATATGATCGAGGAGTCGTCCAGGGCAGGCAACAATGATATCGACTCCAGAGCGGAGCGCCTTTTCCTGGGGACTCATGCTCACACCGCCGTAGATCGTCGCGCTCCGAAGACCGCTGTTGTGACTCAAGGCCGTAATAGCCGTCCGAATTTGCGCCGCCAATTCACGGGTGGGAGTGATAATCAACGCGCGTATGCCACGCGACGCTCCCTGCTTTCCCTGCATCAAACGCTGAAGGATGGGCAGTACGAAGGCAGCGGTCTTCCCCGTTCCGGTCTGGGCAAGGCCAATAACATCGTGGCCACGCAAAACGACCGGGATTGCGGCAGCCTGAATAGGCGTCGGCGAGGTATAGTTCTGACGCTGAACTTGGTTCAACAGTGATTTGTGCAGTCCTAGTGAAGAAAAGCTCACCAATAATATCCTTTACAAAAACAAACGAGCTAACCCAAATGGGATGGCTCGTTCGTAACAACGCATTTGAATGTGGCCACTTGCAATTGCGGGGCTGCAACCCCCTAAATAACCTTTTTTCGGTATGCGTGAGACGATGCACTGCCAAAATGGGAAAACGTACAACCCTGTTGGTCGCATTCAACTCATGTTCACCCAGTACGGATAATAACTTTTTGCACTGGGCAAAACCGCGGTATTGCGGGGAGTCGAAACTTCCTCATATCACTCCGCCGCGTATGTTTTGGGGTTAGTAACGGTTGCGAGGACCGCGGTTGTCACGGCGACCGCCAAAGCCGCTGCGCTCCTTCTCCTCGGCTTCATTCACTCGCAACTGACGCCCATCAACTTCCATCCCATTGACAGCTTGGATGACAGCCGTGACATCATCTGCTTCCATCTCAACAAAGCCGAAGCCGCGCGAACGACCGGTGTCACGATCAGAGATGACTCGAGCGCTCTGCACCTCGCCATGCGGGCTGAAAAGCTGCTCTAGATCGACATCATTCACGCTCCACGGCAAATTCCCAACGAACAACTTGACTTGCATTCTAAATACTCCTCGGCCTGCGTCCATGCGCGGCCGCAACTACCGGCACGGTCTATCTGGCCGTTGCCGCATCCACAAAACATTCATACGCACATGCCTAACAACCATTTGTACTAGCGATATCTTTATCAAGACTGTATCTGCATCGATCGTGCATAAAATTCTGTGCTTGTGCATACAATTACGCAACGGGCGTCTCTCAGATCGCTATCTTCATATTGCGTATGAAGCGCTCCCAACACGTTTTACAGAACAAGCCTTGAAACATACAGAACTAGCGCAACTGGTTCATTTCATAGGCATTTTATCGGTCTACTGCAATCGAACAAACAACGTATATGACTGCAGAGCAAATGGAGCTTCGGCGAGCAGACTAAACAGGGAGATCGGAGACCGAGGATCACTGGTGTATGACTCGCTGTACCATACGTTGGCCAACGGGGTTCAGTATACCACAGATTAGCATTCCCTGCAGGGTGTTTCCAACATGAAAATTTGGCAAGAGAGACATATTTCTTGAGTCAAGAGTGCGCCATGCTCGTAGAGCCGAAACTTGTTTCAAGCCGTCCTGGCAACTCATGAGACTTCGAATAATCAGTGAAAGCTTCCTAATGAGCTGTGAGGCATCTAGGAATTGTAAAGCTCAAACGATAAGCTTGAAACATGCCTCAAAAATCCGCTTCGGAGCAATACTGGAGGCGGAGGTGCAGCCGCCCGAATGGGCCTTATTTGATGCAAAAATCTGAAGCATTCTTTTATGACAGCGGCTTCCCAAAGGTTCTGCCTGATGAAACAAACATGCCAAACGCTCTGATAGCGTATAGTAGAAGGCGTTTTTTATCTTTTCCTTAGTACTACAAGCAAGATATAGCGTATCAAACGATACGATGAGCAGGCATCTTGTCTAACGCCATCAAAGCATGCATGCCGGTTAGCCTTTGCGCAAGGTTCGTAACGCATGATTCACAATCCAAGCGGTTTCCTTCGTTGTCGACTCAACATGCCACCGATCACACAACGCACGAACCCAATCAGGGCGCGACTTGCTGGCGTCGTTGAGCCAGTTGGCGACCGAGAGCTGAACGTAACGGCTAGGGTCGGCTCGTACTGGTTCAAGCAGCGACAGGCCCAAGTCTGGGTTCTGCTTGAGTGCGCTGATGTGCGCGCACCAGACTCCGCGCGGGCGTGTACCTTCCACGGCGAAGCGGCGAATATTCGGATCGGGATCACGGACCCACGGCCGGAGCAACGCAAGACCTTGTTCCAAATCGGCGTTGATAAAGGGGCGCACCGACATCCAGGCGCACTCGCGGACGCCGAAATGCTCGTCGGCGGCAAAGCGGCGAGTTACGGACAAACGCTCTGCCAGACTCAGGTTGGGATCAGCGACGATCATATAATTCGCCCACTGCCGTACTGTATCTGCGGGATGCGTTGCCAAGGCCTCCACCATAACCGACCGATCAGGATGCGCTTGGAAGGCCGTATGCAATGCTGTTCCAATGCCCTCAATCCGCTGCATAACGCCAGCGCTGGCCAGGCTGTCGGCAACCGACCCAAGAATAGGCTCCAGGTCAGGGTGGTCGAGTTGGCGGAGGACATGACGCAACAGCAGCGCCATGTCTATTGCCAGCCACTCGGTGAGATTGACGGTTGCGAGCCATCCTTCGTTCAGGCCACGCAACACCTCGGCAGGGATGTCCTCGCGCCGTCTTGCGCCTTTGCGCTGGGGCAACGTCGAGCTCGGTACAGTATTCATGGATTATTCCTCTGCGCTGACTGTTCAACCAACGGCGCCCAAACCCGATAAGGTTCTTTAAGCCAAGTTGCACTCATCGGCCCCCAGGCTCCAGCAACATTACGCCCACGGAGAAGCGCAATGCTTACCCTAGGCGTATTTGCCTTCAATAACGCGCTCATTGGCAGAATCAACTGCGCTTGTTCCTGGTATGAATCGAACGCTCCATCAAGCGCTTGCAGTGCAAATACCTCAGACCCCGCCTCTCCTGAGCGGCTGAAGGAGAGTTCGGCGGCACTGACAATCTGATCGCGGCCATCGAATGTCGCCGTCACCGTGAGCGTCTTCGTATCGTTGATCACTGCGATATTCGAAACATCGGGCCCAGCCGGCAGCGTGTAGGGCGCATGCGCCACTCGCGCCGCATAGAGCAGCGCCGGGAGGTTGCGCGGCCAGAAGCTGCCGCCGACACCGCCATCTAGACAGCTATACGGCGGCGTAAAACCAGCGCATGGCCCTTCCATCGGGCCGATTTCGAAAGTATAGGCGGCGATGCCCAACTCGGCATAGGCCCACTCGTCGGTTGTCCCTGAAGTCAGATAGAGGTCTTTGCTTTGATGGGCCGTGTAGTCATTGTAGCGCGCAAAACGCCGCCCCAACCGCTCCAATGCAACTGCATTCGGGGCAGGTGAGCTTGTATAGCCCCAAGGCCAGAGGATCAGGTTGGAATAGGAGTGAAGGCTGATCAACACGCCACTTGTATCATCGGGAGCAGGGGCGCCGTTTGCCGGGCGGGGCCGGGCGGGATACAGCGCCGTGATAAACGCTTGCAATGCCTGGGTCTCCGGTTCGGAAGCTGGTCCGCTCCCTGGAAACACCTGGCTGCAAGGATCTTGCGACGTGCCAGCGCTGTTCCAGAAAAACGAGGAGTTGCGGTTGAGATCCACCCCATACTGGTTGCTAGCGCTTGGCGGAAACTTACAAGCGTCGCCGCTGCCGGGGTTGACGTTTTTGCGCTGCAAATAGCCTTGTTCGGCGATTTTCCGGCCATCAGGATTCAGCATTGGTGCAACAACGATCTCGTGCTCATTCAACAGCCACGTCACATCAGGATCGATGTTGTAGTTGATCAGCAAGTGATCAATGAAACGGGTGGCGATTTCGGCAGTGGTCCACTCACGCGCGTGGATGGCGGCCATCAGAAAGAAGACCGGCTTAGGACCGGCAATATCCCGATTAGTCAGCCGCAGCGCAAGCAGATCGTATCCGGCTGCGCCATTCGACTGCTGGCGTTGCCAGGAGTCGCCGAAATCCGCCAACATTGCCACATGCGGGTAGCGCGCGGCGCGGTCGCGCAGAAACTGCTCGGTCTCTTCGACGCTGCGATACCCGCCTGACACAGTAAATGGCTGGCTGTTTTGCAGCAGCATGGTCTGGTGCGCTTCGATATGAATATCCCAGCCCGCCTCTCGTAAAGCGGTCTGTTGGTCGCTCGTCGCAAGCGCAAAGAGGTCGGGGCCGTCGCGCGCCTCTAGCAAATCTACACCCTGCTTGATCAGCCGTTGGGCATCGGCAGGGGAGATATTGCTGATGCGGACGACCACCGGCTGGTCATCGGCGGAAGCTTGGCCTGATGCAACCGGCAGGACACTCAGCAGCATTGCCGCAGAAAGCAGGCCGAGGAGTGCGATAAATGGCGAATGGCGAACGATCAACGCTGTACGTCGAGGAGCTTGCTTTGCCATCAATGAGTGGAGGTTGGTCGATGCTTGATAGTTGTCATTCATGGCTTCCCAGCTTCATACGTGATTGTTGATAGGTTGTTGCGGTTACCAGCTATCTATTTCATCTATAGCTGCGGCAATGCCCGTCAGGGTCTCAGCGCCGCCCAGGAGCGCAAACACCGGCGTCGCCTGTTCCAGCACCCGGAATGCCTCATCGCGACCCTGGGCGGCAACAAGCAGCGCCGCCCCAAGTGCGGCATACGCAGGCTCGCGCTCCTGGCGCCGAGCATTGGTGAGCGCAATCGCTAGGTAGACCCGGGCACGGTCGAATGGACGAAGGTGCGCACTGGCCAAGCGTTGGGTCTGCTGGAAATCACCACATTCGGCGAGTGTCATCGCAATCGCTGCCGTATAACGGCTGCGCGCATCAACTGTGGCAAATATCGGACAGGGTGCATTACTGTCTTCCTCAAGAATCGACAGGGCGGCAGCAAGCTGACCGGCGACGATGAGCTGAGGCGCGATAATGTTCAAAGCCCGGCTCCGCTCGGCGGGCACGCAAATGCTGCAGGCCAGCTCAAATGCTGCCAGCGGGCTATCGGCGCGGGCGCAAGCGATTGCCAGTTCCGCCAGGGTGCGCGCTTTCTGGTCGGCTGCGACAATCTCGTTGGCCAAACTCTGGGCTGCTTGCCAGTGACCGGCTTCGCCCAGCAGTCGCGTGAGTTCATCAAAGGCCCAATCGCGCTCATCGTCATCATCCAGCGCGCGCGCGATGAGTTGCCCCTGCTCGTGATCGCCCTGTTGGGCAAAGGCCACAGCCATACGCGAGAAGGCGCGGTCGCGCTCCTCACCTTCTTCTAACTGATTGGCAATATTCAACGCTCGTTCGCGGCGCCCGAGAGCCGCATGCGCCGCCGCCAACGCCGACAAGAGGGGCGCCCGCGCATCGCCTTGGAGCGCGCCGATCTCCCCGGTCGCACGCTCCAACGCCAACATGGCGACCAGGCCTTCGAGGGTGAGCCGCAAATCGAGAAGCGCCGATACGCGCACTTCAACATCACCGATCTGCTCAGCAGCGGCCAGGGCATCGCCATCTTTATCCGCCAGAGCCAGGGCATGGGACAGGCGAGCAAGCCCGCGATCGCGCTGATTGGGGCTGTAGAGCCGGTCGATCCGGGCACGGGCGTCATCGGCATGCTCGACCGTTGTATCACAGGCCAATTCGATCTGCGCCCAAGCATTGGCAGTCTCAACCGCGACACTGGCGAGAAGGTCTTCCGCCGCAGCAAGATCACCCTCACGCGCCAGCGCCACGGCAACCTCGGAACGAGCCCATGCGCCCATGCTCTCGTGAGTAATACGGCAGGCCAGCTCGCGCGCCTGAGCCAGCAGCGCATCATCAGCGCCAGCAGCGCCCTGTTCGAGCAGCCAGCGCACGATCTGTGTTTCGGCCATGCCCCGGCGCTCAGCGTGACTGATTCGCGCGCTGATTTCCCGCGCTGCGGCAACTGCGCCCTGTTCGAGCGCCGCACGTGCTAGAGCGGCATGGAGCTGTTCGCGTTGTTCGCGCCAGGGGCGAGGGAATGGTTGTTCTTCCAAATCGAGCGCGCGCGACAGCAAGCGCATCGCCGAAGAACGCATACGCGCTTCATAGCACGCTTCACCGAGTTGGCGCAGGATCAGCGCTTTGTCGCGGCCATCGGGCAGCTGTTCGACCAAGTCTAGCACCCGTTTGAGGCCAGCCTCGCGCCCGCGTTGCTCTAGGGCGCTAGTCAGAGCAGCGAGGGCCACGTTTGGCGATAGCGTGCGCGCCCGTGAGACCAACGTCCCGGCCAGCGCAGCGCTGCGGGCTAATCGCAACAGCGCCGGGTTTCCGCCGCCATCGACGCGGGTGACCAATTGCAGTTCCCAGACCAGATCCTGCGCTGCGTCGTTTAACTGACCGCTACGCCGTTCGTGGGCAAGCACCCAGGCGCGCCGCGTGACCAGAGGCAGCGCGGTCATTTGGGTCGACCTGCCGCTAAGCACAGCATGGCGTGCAAACCGCCGAACAAGATAGGTTTGGATCTGGCGGCTGGCGACGCGCGACGCAGGAGCGACTTTGCCGCGTCTATCATTCGAAGTCGCCCCCTGGCGCAAAGCGTAGGTGACACACGCGGCATGGGTCTGCGCCAACGTCGTTTTATGCTGCTGTGCCAGGTAAGCGCGCGTCGACCAGTGCCAAAATGTACAGCATTGCGTTTCGCCGCCAGCACTCGTTTGCTCCACAGTCTGGGTTTTTGGCACAACAATGCCAAGCATGGCCCACGTTCTCAGATATGGCAGCGGGTCGTCGCCAGACAGTTCAGCGCACACGGTAAGCGGGAGCGCCGCGCCGCCGGCAGCCAAGAGCAAGGCCAGGCGCTGACCGTAGGAATCGAGCGTAGACCACCAGATAGTGTACAGTTGATCCAGACTGTCTGGAAGCGACCGGATATTCAGCAAGTTGGCGCGCAGCAGCCGCAGCGCCAGTCGCAGATAGAGCCAGTTCCCTTGAGCCGCCATAATGAGCGGCTTGATCCAATCGGCCTGACAACGCCAACGCTGCAACTGGAGCGCCTGATCGTGCATGACTTCGCTGCCGCTCAAGGGAATCTGCATGCGGGTATGCGGCTTCCAGGGCAATGTTGCGCCAGGCGTACAGCCATAGATGACTAGGATGCCTTCTGGAAGTTGCAGCGGCAACGGCGGCGGCAGCGGATGAAATGACTGATGTGTTTCGGGCGGCGGGTCGATGAGCAGGATGGGGCGTTGCTTTTTGTCCTGG
>JAKSDJ010000308.1 GCA_022360155.1 Chloroflexales bacterium
GTAGGCTGGAAGGAAGCGACGGCGGCGGCATCGAAGTAGGTGCATATGTATCATTTTTGCGGGAAGCATTAAACAGCGCACGGGCAAGCGAGGAAATCACCGATACGACAACCAAGCCGAGAATGAGCAGGGGCAATAAAGTTCGCGGATTAATGATGATCGCATTATTGGAAATCTGAGCAATAAACTGCGAAAGAGGTCCAACAATCTGCGAGCCAAAAATGATCAACAGAAAGATGATGACCCCAATCCAACTAGAACCGCCGCTTTTCTTGCGCTTATCGTTATATTTCGTGTCATTTTGCATACAGCATTCCTACAGCAGTAGCGCTTTATCGCCAAGCCTACAAGTTCCAAACCTGGGTGTATGGCTCTATTGTAGCATGATCGAGCAAAATGTGATGGGCGCATA
Source organism: Chloroflexales bacterium (assembly GCA_022360155.1). GTDB lineage: Bacteria > Chloroflexota > Chloroflexia > Chloroflexales > Chloroflexaceae > JAKSDJ01. Next base: position 413 of record JAKSDJ010000308.1, read on the forward strand.
AGCGCCGTCCCTTCAGAAGATTCCCCAAGAAGGCTGTGCAAGTTATTGACAAAGTATAATGGATGCGCTACGATAGTAGCAGTTCAAAATATTTTTGAGTCAAATAATCAAACTCTCACCAGTTTTCTTATATGGAGAAGTAGGATCATGGTTGAGACTGTTGAGACTATCGAGCGCGCAGAACGAATTGCCGCGATTGATCAAATTATTCGCCAGCTTACCTGGCAAACCCAGAAGCAATCGCTCCATACCCTCAGCCGCCCCGATATCGGACTGACCCTGCCCCAGATGGTCACAATGTTCGCTATTCGTCAGGTTGGCCGCTGCCGGATGAGTGACCTGGCCGACATAACTCTACAGTCCGCTGGAACTTTGACCGGCATTGTCGATCGCTTGATCGAAGATGGGTTGGTTGGCCGCGTCCGCGACGTCGATGATCGCCGTGTTGTTCAGGTTGAGTTGACGCCATTTGGGATCAAACGACTGGAACAGGTCGAAGAGGCGCGTTGTGTCGACATGGCCAATGTGCTCTCTGGCCTAAATCTTGTCCAACTTGGTCAGATCGAGGAGTCGTTGCAGCTTTTCCTGGCCGGTGTCAATGACATGCTCGAACAGGCGACAGCGCGCTTCTCTCCCTGTGAACATACAGAACAACACCATCCACTAGCATCAATACCATCTTCCCATTCTTGATGTGACCAGGTTTAGCTCGGGTCGCCCTGCTTGAGGCGGTCATACAGATACAAGATACGTTACGGCGATAGCCAAGCCGTAGTGCCCCCGTCTTCTCGACTTCTCGCCTCCTCACCTCACCCTGAATACACATTATCTGACACTATTGCTGGATGTGTTTGGTTATTGGATGTACAATGGTACGAAGTAAGTACTATGCCCTGACCCGCACAGACCAGAAGCCACCTGAAAACGTGCTGGCGGAGACTCGCAGGTTTAAAACGCCCGCTGTCACGACGTTTGTGCGGCACAACGACGACTCCGTTGACACTTTATCCCGCAGGCAACATTCCGGAGAGGCTGCGCTCGCCAAACCACTTCATCTTCGCAGATATATCCTCGGAATATAGGGCCGCATCAGATCATACCAGCAATCGCATTCGATAGCATTCTCAAGGATGTTTTTAGCAATGAGCGCAGAGCAACGAACTTTATCAGGCAACCGTCGTACCATTCTGACCATCGTTGGAATCATTGTATTGATTGGGTTGCTCTACGTCGGATTTATCGCTTTCTTCGGCAGAGATCAGACTGAGGATGTGCGATTGGATTACAGCCTTGTCTCGGCGCAACGCAACACTCTGAGCGCAACAGTCAACGCTAGCGGCGCCATCCAAGCGGCAGAGGTCATCAATCTCAATTTTAGCATTGGGGGAACGGTTGACACGGTGCTGGTCGATATTGGCGATAGCGTTACTCAAGACGCGCAATTGGCCGCCCTCGACACACGTGAGTTACAACTGCGCGTTACCCAGGCCGAATCAACCTTGGCCCAAGCCCGCGCAAGGTATGACCGTCTTGTGGCCGGCGCCACCTCCGAAGAAGCCGCCAGTGCGCAAGCCCAACTCGACCAGGCCCAAGCGCAGTTGCGCCAGATCAAGGGGAATGTGACCGACCAAGATATCATCGCTGCGCAGGCCCAACTCGACCAGGCCCGCGCCAATCTCGCCCAACTCGAATCCGGCCCCAAAACAACCGATGTACAAGTGACTCAAGCCCAACTCGACCAGGCCCGCGCCAATCTCCAATCACAGCGCGACAGTCTCTCAACGGCCAAGAATCGGGCTCAGTCGCAGATGGAACAGGCCGCAAACACCCTGCGCGACCGGCAAGACGAATATGGGCGCATTTACTGGCAGAATCGCGAACTGGAAGACCAACTGGCGAGCTTTGGGCGCGAACTGCCCCAGGAAAACAAAGACCGCGAGGCGGCGGCGCTCCGTGCCGTTGAGAGCGCCGAGGAGAGCTTGGATCAGGCTCGTTTGGGTTACGAACAGTCCCGTCAGGCGGAGGTTAGCGGTATTGCTGCTGCCGAAGCTCAAGTGCGCAGCGCCGAGGCCAACCTGGACAAGCTCCTGGCCGAAGCTGACGCAGACCAGCTTGCTGCTGCGCGCGCCCAGCTTGCCCAGGCCGAGTCCAATCTGGCGAAACTATCGGGCGATCAGCGCCAGGGCAGCGTCGCGGTTGCCGCCGCTGGGGTCGCTAATGCCAAAGCCAATCTGGAACGTGTCACTGCAAGCGCACGCGAATACGATCTGGTCGAAGCCCTAGCACAAGTCCAGAGCGCCGAGGCAGGGATCGAGCAAGCCAAATTAGCCCTCGAACAGGCGATATTATCTGCGCCTATCACCGGGACTGTTGCCGAGGTCAATCTAACCGAAGGCGAAGTGTTCAATGCAGGACAAGCCGCGATTGTGCTGGCCGATCTATCGAGCTTCTATGTAGATGTTACCGTAGACGAGATTGACGTAGCCCAATTGCAAACAGAGCAGCCGGTAACCCTAACCCTGGATGCCCTGCCAGATCTGGCGCTCGCCGGCGAAGTCGCCGCTATCAGCCCGCTTTCAAACCAGCAATCAGCGGTGACTTCTTATCAAGTGCGGATCGAAATTCCAGCAACTGATACGCGGGTCCGCGCGGGGATGTCAGCCAATGCTGATATTGTTGTCGCTGAGAAACCAAATGTTTTGATCGTGCCGCGTCGCGCCGTACGCGCCGAGCAGGGCAAATTTTTCGTTGACATCGTCGCTGACCAAACGCTCTGCCAAGCCGATCCTGCGACCTGGCCAATTCAGCCGGAGCTCACAGCAATTGAGGTGACGACCGGGTTGAGCAATGAATTTGCCATCGAGATCCTGACCGGCGATCTCGACGAGAATTCTTGCCTTCATATCGAAGGTGTCGACGCGCGCCTCGACCCGCTCTCTGGACCGCCGCCAGGCGTGCGCAATCGTAATTGAGAGGAGAAACCGATGAGCCTCATTGAAATCCACAATCTGACCAAAGTCTACCAGATGGGCAATGTCGAGGTTCATGCCCTGCGTGGGGTTTCCATGACGATCGAAGAAGGCGAGATGGTCGCGATTATGGGGCCGTCAGGAAGCGGAAAAAGCACACTGATGAATATTCTTGGCTGCCTAGATCAGCCAACATCAGGAACCTATCTACTCGACGGCATCGATATCGGCGACCTGGATGACAACGAACTCGCCATCATACGCAACAGCAAGATTGGCTTTGTGTTCCAGCAATACATGTTATTGCAACGCACCACTGCACTGCGCAACGTCGAACTGCCAATGCTCTACGGCAATAGCCGTGACCGCGCCCATCGCGCCCGTGTAGCGCTGGAAGCTGTCGGCATGGGCGACCGGAGCCACCATCGTCCCAATGAACTGAGCGGCGGTCAGCAACAACGGGTCGCTATCGCCCGTGCGCTCGTCAACAACCCGCGGATCATCCTGGCCGATGAACCAACCGGCGCGCTGGACACGCACACCGGCGCGGAGATCATGGGCATCTTCCAGCGCTTGAATCAGCAACAACAGATCACGGTCATCCTCGTCACGCACGAGCACGATGTCGCCTATCATGCCCAGCGAATCATCCATGTGCGCGATGGATTGATCGACTATGATGAGATTATCCCCGATGCCGAGCGCATTATTGCGCCCGTTCTTGCAGCGGATGAGCACTCGATAGAGGTTGGCTCATGAGCCTAAGCGAAGCTTTCCGGATTGCCCTTTCCAGCCTGCTCGCGAATAAACTGCGCGCTATTCTGACAATGCTGGGCATCATCATCGGCGTCGGCGCAGTCATTGCGTTGTTGGCTTTAGGCGGGGCGATCCAAAACCTTGTCACCAGCGAACTCAACGGGTTGGGCAGCAACCTGATCTTTCTCTTCGGCGGCACCAATGATCCGGAACAGAACCGCCGCGTGCCGCCGCGTCTCACCAACGAGGATGTGGCTGCGATCAGCGATCCGCTCAACGCTCCGGCGGTGGCAGTCGTTGCACCAGAATTCAGCCGTCGGGCCCTGGTCACATACAGCGCGACCAGTTATGATGCTCTGATTGCCGGGGTGACGCCAGAGTACCTTGAGGTACGCAATGCGCAGGTGGCAGAAGGCGTCTTCTTCGATCAGCAGGCGTTGGGCTTGCGCTCACGTATGGCCGTACTCGGCTACCGGGTTGCGGAGAACTTGTTCCCTGATGGCAGCGATCCAATTGGCCAACGCATCCGTATTAACGGTGTGATGTTTCGAGTCATTGGGGTGATGGCCGAACGCGGCGGCAGTTTTGCCAGCAACGAAGACGACCAGATTTTCATTCCAATCTCGACAGCGCAAGATCGGCTGTTCGCCCCCACGCCGGGAACAGTGCTCAAAGTCGAAGTCTCCGTGGTGTATGTCCAGGCAAGCAGCGATGAGACGGTTGATGATGCAATCGACCAGATCACCGCCGTGCTACGCCAACGGAATAACTTGACCTATCAAGATAACAATTTTACCATCGTCACCCAGGAAGACCTGGTTTCGTCCTTTGCAACCATCACCGGATCGATTACCGTTTTTCTCGGAGCGATTGCAGCTATTTCGCTGGTGGTTGGGGGCATCGGGATCATGAACATTATGCTGGTGAGCGTGACCGAACGCACCCGTGAGATTGGTCTGCGCAAAGCGGTCGGCGCGCGCCGGAGCGACATTCGTCTCCAATTCCTTGTCGAAGCGATGGTGCTGAGTTTGATGGGCGGCTTACTAGGTATCGCGCTTGGGTACGGACTCTCAACAGTCGGGACGATTGTGTTGAGCAGTTTTTCAGAAAATGCCCGCGCGGTGGTTGATCTCAACTCGATCTTGCTCGCAACATTAACTTCAATCGCTGTCGGGGTCTTTTTTGGCCTCTATCCGGCCATACGCGCATCGCAACTCAACCCGATCCAAGCGCTTCGCTATGAGTAAGACTCGATTATGGAGCAGTCGTTACGAGCAGCAAGCCAGCCGCCAGCCACCCAACGTTGGGCAATCTGTCATAACATAGCTTGTTCAAGCACAATGCTTCCAGCCCGAACTGCAGCGGTATAGCTACTCTCTAAACCGGTCGCTTCCCGCTGATGACGTTGTTCGAAAGCGAAATTTTCGTTCCTTTACGTCCCGTGCTATAATCCCCACAGCGGAGATAGCACAATCCATCGAATTCCTGATCCTTGCTGTCATTCTCATCTACGGAACAAACCATTTCACGCGAAGAAGACTGAGGAGTAGTTTTGCGTGTCTTGATAACTGGTTCGAGCGGACAAATTGGCGCCAATTTAGCGCTACGTCTCCTAGCCGATGGTCACCAGGTTTTTGGAGTAGACCGGCGGGTTAATCCATGGACGGATGCGTTTCCCACACTTCTGCAAGATCTGGCTGCGCCATACCGTGAGTTCGTTGGGGGCATCGGCGGCGCCCCCTACCCACCATGTGACATTGTCGTCCATCTCGCTGCTAACGCGAAAGTTCATGAACTGGTCGAACGACCGCACCGGGCAATGGAGAATATCGCGCTCACCTTCAATGTGCTCGAATATTGCCGGGTGAACAATTTGCCGATCATCTTCTCATCATCGCGCGAAGTGTACGGCGATATCCGGCGTTATATCACCGAAGAGCAGCATGCCGACTTCAGTTTTACCGAGAGTCCTTACTCAGCCAGCAAGATCTCCAGCGAAGCATTTATCTATTCCTATGCTCGCTGCTATGGGCTACGCTATATTGTTTTTCGCTTCTCGAATGTTTACGGTCGCTATGACAACGATCTCGAACGGATGGAACGAGTGATTCCGCTTTTTATCAGACAAATCAGCAATGGTCAACCAGTGACCGTTTTTGGAAGCGAGAAAGTGCTTGACTTCACCTATGTTGACGATTGCGTCGATGGCATTGTACGCGGGATGGAACGACTGCTGGCTAGCGATGTCATGCAACGTACCATCAACCTTGCATACGGCGAAGGGAACAGCCTGATCCGGATGGCGGAACTGATCGGTAAAGCTCTCAATGTAACGCCGCAGATCAATGTCGAGCCAAGCAAAAGGCCAGGTGAAGTAACCTATTACGTCGCCGATATTACCCTGGCTCGCCAATTGCTCGGCTATGCGCCGCAGGTTTCCCTCGCCGAAGGAATCGAGCGGACTGTCGCCTGGTCAAAGCAAAGCAGCGCATTGGGGAACAAGCTTTAACAGCCATAGCCATTGATCGTACAGCTTTATAGTTCGTTGATCTCAAAGTAAACTCAAAAGCTTGATCAAGATCTGAATATCGACGCTCTAGCATACGTCATAACATCGTTACACCGCACCTCGATGCACCAACACGTTATTGGTTGAACAAAATCTACCAGTCAACTTAGAATGAGCGATCAGAAAACATCAGCAGAACAAGATGCAGTAGGGGCTGATCATCATACGACCGTTGTTCATGCTGCGTCGTCTCGTCTGCAACAGGAGCCTGTTAACCAGATGACCCAGCTGATAAGCGGTGTAGATGAACAGGGAGACTCGACGAACCAAGTTATGAGCCTGTTGAAGGTTTCTTCCTACTTGGTGTCGGTGTTAGATCCAGACGAACTTGTGACCAACATCATCTCTCATCTTGTCGAGGAGCTGCCTTCGGTGCAAGGCGGGATGCTCTGGCTCTATGATCGGCGGGTTAGCCGACTACGCATGGTCTCGATCTACGGGCTGCCGATTAATAGCGAAACGTGTGAAGCGCTCAAAAGCCAGTCGTTTAGCATGGGTGAAGGCCTGGCCGGCCAGGCGCTGCAGAACGGTGAGCCGCAATTGACCGAGGTGTGCGCCGGGTATCGCTCCAGCATCGGACGGATTAGCCCTTCCAACCAAGCAGTCTTCCAAGAAATCGACAAACAACTGCCGCCCGTCTTGACCGATGTGTGCATACCACTGCGCATTGGCAACGAGACAAGCGGGGTGATCGAGCTGTTGAACCTTGGCAAGGACTCCGTGCGCGATCAGTGGCAACCGCTGCGCTCGACCGACATGCCCGTTCTTCAGACGTTTAGCAACCTGGCTGCGACAGCCATTAAGAACGCGCAATTGTACAGCCAGACCCAGAACCATCGCCAGCGCCTCGATGCCTTTGACGCAGTTGTGACTGCAATTAGCGCCGCAACTGATCTGCATGACCTGGTACGGAGCGTTCTTGATGTCGTGATGGGCTTAGTACCTTGTCTGGCCGGCTCGATACTGCTCTTCGATCCCAGCCAGGATCGACTCTATCTCGGCACACAACAGGGTTTATCCCTTGATTACGCCGATTCCCTCCATAGTATGCCAGTTGCAGGCGCCGCCTGTGAAGAAGTAGTGCATTATGGCCAACCGACGTTACGGCCCTTGCTCGAAGAACGCGGCGAGAGTGCGCTCCTGGCTGCGGGAATGGCCAGTTGCGCCTATCTGCCGCTGCTCGCGGGCGGTACAGTCGTTGGGGTGATGGGTCTCTATGGCGATGCAACGCTTTATCGCATGGTAGACACGGCGACTCTGATGCCCTTGAGCAATCAAGTTGGGTTTGCAATAGCGAACGTGCGCCTCTATGACGATAGCCAACTCGAGCGGCGTAAACTGAATACCGTGATCAACAGTATTGCCGAAGGCGTTGTACTCTGTGATAGTCAAGGCCGCCTAGTGCTGGCAAACGAGGCGGCAATGAATATGTTAACTCTTGAGTATGTACCATACGATCAACCACTCAGTGAGATGCCGGATTTTTATGGAATCCGCGACCTGGAAGGTCAGCCCCTCCCCGTCGAACAGTTGCCGCTCGCCCTGGCGCTTTCGGGCGAGGTATTTCACGACTATCGGGTATTGCTGCGCGGTGCGAGCGGGTATGATAGTGTGATGAGTTTTAGCGGCTCCCCAGCATACGCCTACGACGATGACAACTCAATTGAAGGCGCCGTAGTGGTGTTTCGCGATGTGACTGCCCATCAGAAACTCGAGCGCGCCAAAGATGAGTTCTTGGCTATCGCCGCTCACGAGTTGCGTAGTCCGCTCGCGGCGGTGCGCAGTTACGCCGATCTGTTGTTACGGCGCGAGCAGCAGCGCAGCGAGGTCGATCCGCGTGAGATTCAAGGCTTGACCATCCTGACCCAACAGGTTTCGCATATGTTGCAGATGGTCGACAACTTGCTCGATGTCTCACGGATCGACGCAGGTCAGCTTGACCTCCAAATCCAGCCTGTGAACCTTGTACAACTGGTAACGCAAGTTCTCGATCAGCAGCAACCCTCGACGGCCAATCACGAGCTGGTTTTGGAAACAGACTACGCCGAGTTGTGGATTCGGTGCGACTCGCTACGTATTCACCAAGTTTTGACGAATCTGGTAAGTAATGCTGCCAAATACAGTCCGCCTGACACTTGCATCACCGTGCGCCTCTCGATAAGACCTCAAGACGAAACTCTAACATCACACGAATACCATGCCCCGGACAATGGCGTTCCTTCAGAAGTCGTCATCGAGGTTATGGATCGGGGCAGCGGTATTTCCAAGGACCAGTTGACACAGTTATTCCGCCGCTACTACCGAGGAAAAAACCGTCGAGCCGAGGGTTTGGGGTTAGGGCTCTATCTCAGCCGCCAATTTGTACTCATGCACGGCGGTAAGATTCGCGTCGAGAGCAACGAAGACCAAGGCAGCACGTTTGCCTTCACACTGCCATTCGATCCGCCGTTGAGTCAATGTGAACTGTGAGACACACGACGCGCTGGCAAGACCGAGTTCGCACTCAAGTTTCGCAGGGCATCACTCAGCAACCGCAGCTACTCGGTCGATGAATTGGCGCAAAATCGCATTGACCGTGTCGGATTGTTCGAGCAGAACCATGTGTCCTCTCCCCGGTACAACCACCAGCTCTGAGCCAACGATCCCGCTCTGTAATGACTGGCTGAACTTGAGCGGCGTCATCTGATCGCCATCACCGCATACAATAAGGGTTGGACAGGTAATCTCGCCCAAACGTTCACGAACATCAAAAACATCACAGGCCTTCAAGTAGAGAGGCACTTGCGAACTTGGTTTACTCGTGACCACTATCAAC
>JAKSDJ010000106.1 GCA_022360155.1 Chloroflexales bacterium
CCCGGACCAAGCCGTTCCGTATTAGTCAGCGGACTCATCCGCCCGCCGCCACACTGGCATTCATCAATAATATGCCCACTCGGGTCGGTATACCGTACCGGGTTATTCTCAACATAACTGTACCGATTGAGCGCTTGCGGGTTCAGCGGCCCATCGCCGCCCGTCGCCCACAGCGCCGCGGCGACGCCATCGCTGGGCCACACCGTGAGCGCGGCGCTGCCCGGCGCCACGGTGTCCGCGCTGAGGAAGCGGCCAAGGTTGGGGGCATGACTCAGCGCTGGATGCCGGGCACGTGCATAGCTCGACCGTCTCGGCATCGGCGCGGAGTTACATGAGATCCCATGGGGCCGCAAGCGCTTCACGCTGCCGCCCTCACGACTGAATGCAGCGATGTAAAGGTGCAACTCGTCGGCTGATGCCGGCGTGCCTCGCTTGTGCGGCGACGCACCGGGATGCCAACAAGCGGCTCTCCATCAAACCGCCGTCGAAAGGTAACCGGCGTGCGGGTGGCAGGTGTTTGCCAATTTCAATTGTGCTTATTCGGATAGCGTTGTCCAAGATACGAGCAAAATTATTTATTACTCGCCAAGCGATAGCATTTGGCTGGTTCGCTTGGTATTTTCACGAACCAATCATCGACCCCGTCCCATTTGGTAAAAAAGAGCGGTATCTGGCGCAGTTCATCTGTCTTCGAAACGAGACGAACAAGCACAACTTGGCCCGTGGCCGATTCTGGCTGCCCACGTAGCTCTTCTGGTAGGCAGAAAGTAGATGTAGTGGAAAATGGTTGCGTCGTTGTCTTGCCGTCATCAACCAACCGCCATATACGATATTCCTGCTGAGCATGGGCTATTGCATCTACTATCTCTGCTGGTGACAAGGCTTGCTTGGCGGTAACCGCAACATAGCCTTCCCCTATTTGCTGATCGGTGGGCGCCGCCTTGCCAATGCCACATTGGACAAGACTCAGAAGTAGCAACAGCAGCCAGGATGTTTTCAAGATGTACTGTTGCATGATCATCTCCGAGTGCCGTTCACGGGTGTAGCGCAGGATGTGATAGGCACATCCTGCTGCCTGGACTCAACTGACCCTGTGTAAAGCTGAGGCCAGGCTATCGCACAGGATGTAGATATGCGCGTACAGACCGACGCCAAGCAAGCTTAACAGGAGCGGGCATCAGGTGGACAAAAACCTTCGGCCACGTCCATCTATGTCGTCTGCAAAGGCCCGTGGAGCACTGAATGGATCATCACCATACGCTATCCCAATGTCCCATTCGTTTCCTGCTCCAAAAACCGCAAGCATACTTAGATAGCCGTGCGGGAGTCATGGAGCGGCTGTTGCCCCCCCACGCGATGATGCCCGAGCGAATGCCACTCCTTCGATGGAATCCCTGCGTGATACCATCCGCCGCCACTGAACAAGTAAAAGGCGTGCGGGTGCTAACGAACGAATCTGTCAGGTTGTGATGTGCGAGCGCTCTGCAGCTGCAGAGCGCTCGCACTCCAAATATCCTTTTCAGCCAGCATCGACAGCCTCCAGGCGGGCGATACTGCGATCAAGCAACTCGTGTTGCCACTCCTCCGGCAGCGTTGCGCGCCAGGTTGTCAAAAGCTGTAACGCCGCCGTCTTCTCCTGAAGATTCAGTGGCCCTGCCAGGGACTCAAAGACCATCACCGCCATATGCATACATTCATAGTTCCCGTCGCCCATGACCTGCGCCACATCGACCATGGCGGTTCGCGCATCGAGGGTCGTGAGCGCGTAGATGGCCGTGCCATGCTGACATGCACGTTTATGCGCCGGATCGCGGATGTAGGCCAGAAGCGCCGGTACGGCAGCGTGCGCGCCCAGATCCCGGAGCCCAATCGCAGCCGCATTACGGACCACGGGGCTGGGCGCCGTCTGCAACAGGCTCAGCAGCAAGGGAACGGCGCGCTGATCGCCCAATGCGCCCAAGTGATGCGCAGCGGTGAGGTGCTGTGCCGGATCAGCATGCGCGACTAGTTCCGCCCAATGTTCAAAGGTGTTTGCCTTATGCCCATCGTCCGTGGCATGGCCCGCCATAGAGGCGATGGGTCGACTCTCGTCAGGCCGCGGCTGGCCCGCGCGATACCACTGATCCAAAGCGTCTTCCCAATCATCGGCCGCTAAATCGCTCCTTTCTTGTTTCCCATCCCGCTGCCACCAGGACCAAAAATGGCGTTCATCATCGTCATCACTCCACTGACACTCTTGATAATCTTCGAATTCCCAATGAAAGGAGCGGGCCAAGCGCAAAACCATGGCATCCCATGTTTCTGCCTCACATGCCGCAAGGCGTTCCTGAATGACGGCCATAATCCTCTCCCAGCGATACTCCCGGACAATCAACCAATGGCGTGCAAAAAAACACGGTCCTAAGGTCGCATGGGCGCGAATAGCTTCTGGAGTCGCGATCATGATTGAAAAGAGATCACCACCGGGTGTTGTTTCCTCGCCGATGGTGAGTGTGAGCGGAAAGTACACCTCCTCCAACCGCGCAGGTGTCCATTGGGCAACATCACCCGGCACATCGGTAGCATCATACTGTTTGATGATCGGTTTCATTGTGTATTGTCTTCTATTCCCCAGCCGAAGTGAGGATAAATGCGGCCACTTCGGCTGGAGGTTTTCCTTCTTGGAATCTGTTAATCGATTATATCAAGATGCCCATCATGTATCCATTCCCCCGCTGGGGCATCGCGACGGTCAAAATTTGCCTGCGTGCCGGTTGTGGCATAGGGGGATTTCTTCGCAGATGGTGGACGATATTGTCGCAGGCCATCTTTAGATATTAATGTTTTCCCATCCGATGCCACAGTATACCCTTCACCAACCCACTTGCGTCCCATCCAATCTGCTTGAGATCTCGTTCCCTCACCCATACCGAAATCACCCTTCTTATAACGTGCCTTCCTCAGCCTACTCATGGCCTGCTTATATTCAGTTGAGTTTTTCGTTGGGTTAAATCGCTTCCCACCCCCACAAGCATTATGCACCAACCACCCCCCATCCCCCACGAAGAAGGTGTAGGCGGTGGCGACCGTCAAATTGTACAGCACCTGGGGGCGGGCTTCAAGCGCCACGCGGGGCACCCGGCCATAGGCGCCATCAACCTTGCGCACCGCATCACCGGGGCGCAGATCCGCCGCGGTGACCCAGCCACGCAGCAGCACAAAGAAGGGATGGTCGGGCGTGGTCGTCAGCGTGGCGTCGTCGAGCTTCAGCGCGATCAAGGCGCATTTCTACGATGGGGCAATGCACACCTTGGCAGCGTC
>JAKSDJ010001017.1 GCA_022360155.1 Chloroflexales bacterium
AACGGGATGTTCGTCAAAATCAGCCTGGCCTTGCTATTGAGTTGACGACTCCTGAGTCGCCGACAACCGCCGTTGAACATCTCGCGTCTGCTGCATTCCAGTGCCATTATACACAATGTCGGCATCATAGTGCGGTCGCCGCCTTGTGCGCGCGACACGCCCTCAGAGCACGAAGATCACCCTGCCTACAGGAGAAGCAATCACGACAGACGAGGTTCGTCACTTGTTCTGGAGGGTATTGAGATCAAGAATAACTTTCTGTAATCGACAAGAGGTATAAGAGCGCTTTGGCCACAGCATATTAAGGATGGAGTATTTCGATCTGGCGCTAGCAGTTATACCGCTTTGCCATGCAGGATTTCAGCAGGCAGTAATCTGAAAGCGCGCGCTGATATTTTTATTTCAGCGCACCAAAGTCGATTGATGTGTCGCATGTTGCCCTGAAACCGGCTTGGGAATGTATTGACAAGGGATGGAAAAAGTATTAAGATCCATTCATCTATCGATCGTTCGGTACACAAACATATGAGCACAGAATCGAATTTACGCCAGGCGATCATTGACAGCGCCACTGAATTGTTCATGAAACAAGGTTATACGGCGACATCCATCAAGCAGATCGCCAATGCTGCTGGATGCAAAACATCGTCTATGTACTATTACTTTGAAGGCGGCAAGTCAGACATCCTGGGGGCTGTGATTCAGTCGCTGAGCTTCGACATGAAACACGTATTTGATGACCGTGAGTTCGAAACCCTGTCAGACTTCCTCCATTACTATGCGGAAATTGTAAGCGAAATCATGCCCCGCATGAACCGCCGGATTAGCTGGTTGGCGCCGGAGTTCAGGAAGCTCTCAGAAAAGGAGTTGGCCCACATTCAAAACCAATTCCTGGATATGCACGACTCGTTTGAACAACGCTTCAAGGCGCTGATGAGCGACGATGCTGCTGCGAACGAATTAGCCTGGATTGTTACCTGTGCCTACTTAGGCTATGGAAATATATTCTTCACGATACAGATGCGTAACCGCGAGGATTACAGTCTGACCGATTTTGGGCATAGCCTGGCCCGTTTTCTCGGGGCGAGTAATGCCTGATCTTTTTTTGATGGTAATCTATCGATTGATAGATAGAACAAGTGCAAGGAATCCATCTGCTGTGTTGATAAAAGAACCCGTATGGTTCCGCATGAGATGTCCACGCGGCTGCGCCGCACACTGATGCGTGAAAATATCAGTCCAACAGCTATCTATCGATTTATCGACTGTTCTCGTATTAGCCTGGCCCGTTTTCTCGGGGCGAGTAATGCCCGATCTTTTTTGACGGTAATCTATCGATTGATAGATAGAACGAACGTAGGGGATCTATCCGGTGCGCTGACAAACGAACAGGTGTGGTCCTACATTAGGAAAAGGAGTAACGCATGCTTATCCACCTTCTCATTGGGGCATACGCCATGTGGGCGGTACTGTTCCTCATCGACTATGTCAACCGGGAAGGCTTACATCTGACCTGGTGGCAGTGGACTCTGACGCTTCTCAATGTTCTGTATTTTGTCTTCGTGGCGGAGGTCGTCTATGGTTTTCTGAGCGAGGGCGCCGCACAAGCTGCTTTAGTGTTAGGCCTGCTGACCGCCTTCTTTGGCGTTGTGTGGGCAGTTCTACTCAAACGGTTTGTGTTTGCCAAGCCCGCAGAAAGGCCTAGAATCGCTGGTCGATCCAGCGTAGCAGCTGAATGACGCACGATAGTAATACCATGAAAGAGGAAAGGCGATGGCGGCAAAAAACGGTATCAACAGGCGTGACTTTCTCAAGATTGGCGGGATCACCGCCGGGGTGCTTGGCGTTGCCGGCATCATGGATCTGGTGACTGATGGAGAGGTGATGGCTGCGAATGACGCAGGCGGCTTTTTTATCCGCTCCCACGATCCCGATAACCCGCCCTATGAGGTCGATGACGCCTTGTACACACCGATGGCTTCAGCAGAGACAAGCTTTGGCCGTTCCCCGGATGGATACCGGATACGGGCTGAAAATACGGCCAAGAACATCGCGGAAGATACGCCTGGAAACGACCGGCTGGCGTATGCGTATGCCGCAGGCGCAGCGACATTCATGTTTGACAAGAACGTGTACAGTTGGGAGGGACGCGCCTCCAACCCCATGCATAAGTTACCGGATACGCGATGGATTCCCGAAGATCATGGGTACACAGTTGAGGATGTAACGAAAATCGTTAGGCGATCCGCTAAGCTGTACGGTGCATCACTGGTCGGGATTGCTCCCCTCAACGAACGCTGGTTCTACACCCACGAAGGCGATTTGGCCGCCAACATGTCCAGAGGCGACCTCGACTTGGATGAAATGGACCCAGCTATGATACGGCAGATGCTGCCCAACATTCTGGGCAGTATGGAGCCGGAGGCGCTCAAAGCCATGCTGCTGGGCATGTTGGAACGGGTCGATCCCGCCATGTTGCCTGACGGTATGAGTCCGGATATGCTCAAGAACATGCCGGCTGAGATGGTGCAGCACATGGGGCCAAAGATGATGGAAAACATGGACCCGGCTAGAATGGCTGCCATGATGGAAGACATGGACCCCTCCCTGATGCCAGATATGTCCACATTGGCGGGGCAGATGGATGTGGGTGCGATAATGCGCGCCAATGCGAAAGAGATCCGCTTTTCCGATGAGATCGCTGCCCCGGCGATTCAGGATGGGGTCAAAACCATTCCCCGTTCGATGAATCGCGTGGTTGTGATGGCGTTTGAGATGGACGAGGGCGGCATTAACACCGAAAACAATCAGCTTTCTGTCGGTTCTACTGCAAACGGCTACTCGCGGATGGCGTTTACCAGCGCCTGTCTAGCCAATTTTATTCGCGGCCTGGGATATAACGCCATCCCGATGGGCAATGACCATGCCCTCAGCCAACCGATGGCGGTCGATGCCGGACTCGGTGAGATCGGTCGCAACAGCATGCTAATTACGCCGAAGTATGGGCCACGGGTACGGCTGGCGAAAGTCTTGACCGACCTGCCGCTGCGCACCGATCGCCCGATCTCCTTTGGCGTGACCGAATTCTGTGAAGCCTGCGGCAAGTGTGCAGAACGATGCCCCAGCGGCGCCCTCAGTCAGGGCAACCGCACCTATGACGCGCCGGACTCGGGCATCCCTGGCTTCTATCATTGGCCGGTTGAGGGCGACAAGTGCTTCGGGTACTGGAATGAGATCGGCGGAGGCTGCTCAGAATGCATTCGCGTGTGCCCCTTCAACAAGCCGGAAGGCTGGTTGCACGACGCGACGCGCATCCTGATCGGGGTGCAGTCGGGGCCGTTGAACCAATTGCTGCTCAAACTGGACGATGCTGCTGGGTATGGATCGGAAGCGGGCGACGATCCGCGCGATTTTTGGGACAAGGATACCTACATTCATATCAAGGCCTAACAAAAGCTAGCTGCAGCATCGGTGCGATCCGAGTGGACAGGCAAAGTTAGTGTTGAGGCATGGGGTGGGGCCACGTGCGAACTGCCCCTGTCTCACCTGCGACAATGAGAAGGCATTGATATGCATACTGCATCTGCACCGCCAATCGGCGGGAAGCGCCAGGCGATCACGCACCGGCGGTGGGAGCGACGTCTGGGTGTCATTGCGATCATCACTATCATCATCGCCTGGTTCATGGGCGGCATGCGCGGCGATGCCGACCGTGAACCATACCTACACGCCGTCATGCCGGAGACCGCCGCGTTTGAGCGGTTAACCGATACGATCTACGCTGCGAAAGAATCGTCCGCGCCCGACGCGACGCGGCTGGGCTATGTCGGGTTTGGTACGGCTGACGGGTATGGCGGCCCGCTGACCGTCGCCGTGGCCGTTGACCTGGATGGGACGGTGCAGGGGACGACCATCGTTGCGCAGCGCGAGACCCCGTCCTTCATCGCCCGGGTCTTGGCCAGCGACCTACGCGAATCGCTTACCGGTCGGTCATACACTGACCCAATCACGCTCGGCGCCGATGTGGACGCGGTGTCCGGCGCGACCATGAGCTCCCGCGCCATCGTCGACGCGGTGCGCCAGAGCGTGTTGGACATCGCCGAGACGCAGCTTGGCTATCCGGTTCCACCGCCGGCGCAGCCCGCCATCGTGATCGGGCCGCAAGAACTCATCTTAGTGGCCTTGTTCGCCCTCGGGTATGTCGCCCATCAGCGCCGGTTCAAGTTGGCCAACCACCTGCGCTGGGCGACGCTGCTCCTCGGTTTGGCGACACTTGGCTTCATGTATAACAGCTCGTTGACCATCACTTATGTCAATCAAATACTGCTCGGCTTCTGGCCGGACTGGCAGACCAATCTGTATTGGTACATCCTGGTGGGCGGCACCATCGCGGTCTTCGCCGTTGTGAACAAGAACCCCTACTGCCAGTGGTTCTGCCCGTTTGGGGCCGCGCAGGAATGTCTAGCGGCCATCGGCGGGGCCAAGGTGCGCACCCCACGTCGGTATCGCTGGGGGCTGAAGTGGCTGCAACGCGGGCTGGCTTGGCTGGCGATCGTGCTGGCGCTGCTCTTGCGCAATCCGGGGGTGACCAGTTTCGAGCTGTTTGGTACGTTGTTCACCTTCGTAGGCTCGCCGGTCCAGTTCGCTCTGCTGGGCATGATCCTGATCGGTGCGCTGTATTGGAAACGGCCCTGGTGCAGTTACCTGTGCCCCATCGACCCAATAATGGAGTTTCTGCGGATGGTCCGCACCTGGGGGATTGAACTATGGCACAACCGCCACGCAAAAAAACCGGCAGCGGCGCGCTAATGCTGCTGCTCTATGTGACCGTCTGCGCCGTGCTCATTCTGCTCGAACTGGCCCGGAATATGCTCGCGGCGCTGTAAATCAACTATCGGATGAGGATTTGGGGATGAATATCGTTCAAACAACCCGGAAAGCATTTACCCGCCGCCAGGCGCTCTGCATGTTGGCCGGCGGCGCCGGGGTCAGCATTGCTGCGGCGCTGGGCGGCGGGCTTGCCGCCCAACGCCAGCCGCACACAATCCAGGAAATGCGGCTGCTGATGGGTACACTGGTCAGCCTCACGCTGGTCGGCGCGGACGACCATAGCGTCCGTGCAACGGCCACGGCGCTGTTTGACCGGATGGCTGAACTCGAATCCATTATGAGTTGCTTCAAGACGGATAGCCAGGTTTCCATCTTGAATCGGGAGGGCTGCTTGAGCGCGCCGTCCTCGGAATTGTACACCGTTGTCCAGCACGCGCTGACCATCAGTACACTGTCGGGGGGCGCCTACGATCCAACCGTCAAGCCGCTGAGCGACCTGTATGCTGCCACCTGGCGGACCCAGCGCCGCCTGCCGACGGCAGACGCGATTGCTCGTGCCCGCGCGCGGGTGGATTATCGCAACCTGATCGTCACGGCCAACGAGCTGCGGTTCGCCCAACCGGGCATGGGGCTGACCCTGAACAGTATTGCCAAAGGATACATTGTCGATGCTGGTGTGGCGATCCTCAACGCGCACGGGTTCACGAATGTCCTGGTCGATGCGGGCGGCGACCTGAGAGCGGCGGGGACACGGGCGCTGGGCCAAGCTTGGCAGGTTGGTATTGCCACGCCACGCGCGGGACACGGTGCAGGACTGCTGGCTGAATTCGGCATCACCGATGGGGCGATTGCCACCTCAGGCGACTATCAACAGGCGTATACCGACGACCGGAGCCAGCATCACATTCTTGATCCGCGCACGGGATACTCGCCACAGGAGCTGGCCAGCGTGACGGTCACCGCACCACATACGGCGCTGGCCGATGGGCTGTCCACCGCAGTCCTGACGCTGGGCGTCGCGGAGGGGCTGGCGCTGATGCGACGCTTCAGCGGCTGCGAAGCGTACCTAGTCACGAAGGCGCTGGAAGTGGTCCATACGCCAGGATTTGCCCGGTACGCTAGCGCATCCTTGGACTGAGGCTCGATTGCGCTCTGCGTTGTTATGCCAATTCGATTGAGACATTCCGCATCGTGTCACCCTGAGCGAAGCGAAGGGTCTCAGTAGCAGTGAGCCGAGATGCTTCGCGGAGCATGTCCTGGGCCCTTCGGCTGCGCTCAGGATCGGCTCGCCGAAGAGCTCAGCATGACATGCGTAGTTCTTACGTCGAATTGGTATTCTACAGCGAGCGTCAATCGTCTGGCGCGTTCCAGCCGCGGTAGAACCGCCGCAGATACGGTGCGAGGCCTTGCACTTGCATCGCACTTATCTGGCGCACCGCGCGATCCTGACCAGCAATCTGCGCCCGCAACTCGGCAACTAGCCCAGCCTCGTCCAACATGGTCGAACGACCTTCGCGCACCGTCCAGCGCCCGTTGACCATCACGTCGCGCACATGCTGGCGAGCAGCAAACCGCAGCACCATACTCCGCAGCGCCTCGCCTTCCAACTGTTGATCGTAGATCGCTGCTTGCACGTCGAGCAGCAC
>JAKSDJ010000329.1 GCA_022360155.1 Chloroflexales bacterium
GCCAGTGCGGCAAGTGCTGCTCCGGTTCAGCTTGCCGCTGATGTTCCTGTTGATTTCGATAGAACTGCGTTGCATGGCGCTAGTCTAAACGCCGTTGCTTATGGACGCGCGTTAACGGCGCAGCTCTTCGCTTTCCCCCAACTCCGTGAAGCCTGGCTCAAGGCCCGCGCCTACGCCGCCACCGGCAGTCTTCAGTTGCGCTTATACCTCAACGCCCGTGCCGACGACCTCCACGCTCTCCGCTGGGAGACCTTGCTTGACCCGGAGACCGATCAGCCGATTACCCTACACGAGCGGGTGCGCTTCGTTCGTACCCTCGATAGCGCTGATCTGACGCCGATTGTCATCCCGTTGCGCCCAACGCTACGCACCCTGGTGGTAGTGTCCAACCCGATCAACCTGGATTCATTCAGCCTCGCCGAGGTTGATGTAGACGGTGAGGTGAGCCGCGCTCGTACTGCTCTCGGCGGCATACCCAGCATTATTTTGGGCGATCACCCCGATGCAGTTGGACGGGCGACACTGGCGAACGTCATCGCGCAGCTCCGAGATGAGCCGCCAATCGTGATCCTGGCGGCTCACGGCTCTTTGCGCGACGATATGCCCTATCTCTGGTTGGAGCAGGAAGATGGTACAGTTGATCATATCGCCGGTGAAGCCTTTGTGTCAGCTGTGGAGCGCTTGGGTGTCCGTCCGCTGTTCCTAGCTTTGCTGAGCTGCCAGAGTAGCGGGCGTGGCTATGGCGACGCCCTGCGCGCTCTGGGGCCGCAACTGGCCCGTGCTGGCGTTCCTTCCGTGTTGGGGTTCCAAGGCGACGTGGCGCTGAGTACTGTAAAGATCTTGCTGCCTACGCTGATTACCGAGTTGCGTCGTGACGGGCGGATTGATCGGGCGCTTGCTGCTGCCCGTTTTGCGCTAGAGGCAAAGCAGCGTCTCTGGTGGCAAGCTGTGCTCTGGCTACGGACGGACGGGCGGCTTTGGCGCGAGGAGTCATCCGCGTCACCTACTGCGGGCGGTGTCCAGATCAGTGGGAATGTCGGTACGGTGCAGCAGGTGACCGTTACCGGCGGGAACGTTGGCAGCATTATCGGCAGTCAGCAGAACGTAAGTCCGGCGGAGTCCCCAGCCCAACCTCCCAATGAGGCAGAGGCGCAATGAACAGTACCTGCCCATGCACATGAGTGCGTAGGCAGGTGCAGATTGGCCTGATATAAGCTGATGAAACGTCTTCGCCAGCGGTGCGGTACTGCTGGAAAGTAGCAACGCCACACCGCAGCAATTCATAGGTGCGTGCCTTCAGGCGCGGAAACCCAGGAGCTTCAGCCCTGGGCGGAGCGCCCCGCTTGAGCCCGCTTCAGCGCACACTTGCACGGGCGTTCGGATTGTGCTATACTGACCTTATGATCCAAACACTCTCCAAGCGCACCATATGCTGTAAACTGTCGCTTGACGCTGTCGCTGACGCCGCCATTCGGTCCACGGCGGCGGCGTTCAACGCGGCGGCCACCTATTGCGCACAGGTCGCGTGGAAGGAGCGCATCACCAACAAGAACAAGCTCCATCACATCGTCTACGGCCCCACCCGCGTCACCTACGGGTTGGGGGCGCAACTGGCCTGTTGCGCCCGGGACAAGGCGGCTGAGGCGGTTCGTGCAGCGCGGGCGAATAGGTCGGAGACCTGCCCGACCTTCAAGCCGGATAGCAGCATCCGCTACGATGCCCGCACCTACCGGCTCCTCAGCCTCGACCGCGTGAGTTTGAATACCATCAGTGGGCGCGTGATCGGTCAACTTGTCCTGGGCGATTTCCAACGCCGCCACCTGGACGACATGACGTGGACGATCGGTGGGGCCGATCTGGTGCAGCGCGACGGACGGTTCTGCTTGCACATCACGCAGACGAAAGCCAACCCCGCGCCCGACGAACCAACCGGCTTCCTGGGGGTCGATCTGGGGATCGTGAACCTGGCTGCGGACAGCGCCGGCGCGACGTATCGCGGGGCGCACGTCCAGCGGGTGCGCTATCGGCGCTTCACGCATCGCCAGCGGCTTCAGAAAGCGAACACCCGCCGCGCCCGCTGGCGGCTCAGGAA
>JAKSDJ010000467.1 GCA_022360155.1 Chloroflexales bacterium
CCCAATCGTTCCGACGGGCTGGGGCTCAACCAGATGCCTGTGCGCCGGTAGATGCGATACTGCCAGATCAGCGTTTGGCTGTAGACGCGCCGGCTCTCGCGGTTGAGCGCATCAGCTACGGAACGAGGCAGCGCGCAGCGGAAGCTGTGGGTACGGATCATCGCAGTGTTTCTTTCTGCGCGTCAACAGCGCATGGCTGAAGCCGTTGAGAACCCCGCCTTACCACTGCCACGAAAGTGGCGTGGCTTGCGGCGGGCTCCGCACGGTCATAGCCACACGCCCGACAACGAAACACCGCGCGGGAACGACGGTTGTTGCGGGCGGTATGCCCACAGCAGCGACAGGTCTGCGAGGTATGTCGCGGATCGACCACGCCCGCCGTACAACCCCGTTCTTCCGCTTTGTACGCAAGAAATGTTTTGAGTTGCGCAAACGACCAGGCATGCAGTCGGCGCTGGGGCGCCGTCTTTTTCTTTGCCGTTGCCCGTTTGCGAATAGTGGTCAGATTTTCAACGACCATCGTCGCGCCTGGTTCGACCGACTGCACAATCTGTTTACTGAGGGCGTGGTCACCATCACGACGAAACCGCGCTTGTTTGCGGCGCAGCTTTTTCAATCGCCGTTTGGCGGATTTCGTCCCCTGCTTCTGCAACGCCCGTTTGTGCTTGAACAACCGGCCTTCAATTGCTTTCCACGCCTGCTTGCCGTCGAAACGATGGTTGCTGCCGACAGCCGGTTGCGCCAAGCCCAGATCAACGCCAACCACCTGGTCAGTCGGCTCAATCTCCGGTCCAGGAACCGTCACGACCACGTGCAGCCACCACACGCCATTGCGCTCGATCACGTCAGCCGTATCAGCGGGATTGCCCGCATAGCGCACGGCGTAGGGAGGCACGGAAAACCGAAGGGTCTGCCTGCCGCCAACCAGCGACAAGCGCACCGTCTGACTTTCCCAATCGATGCGATAGGTATGCTGGTTGTACCATGGTGGGCACGCGGTCGAGCGCGGCTGACTGACGGTGCGCGGCGGGTCTGTGCGCAGCGAAACCGCGCTTTTGAGCGCTTCGGCGGCCTGCGCCCGCGCCGTATTGACCAGGTTGCTATTTAATGCCGGGAGCGCCGTTCGTACCGGATAGTACGCCAGATAATGCAGCTTGGTCGCATTCGACACTGAGGAGCGCCATCCAAGCTCGGCAAAAAGGTTAAACGCCGCTGTATACTGACGACTCGTTTCACCAAGCGCAGCGCTTTGGGCGGGAGAAGGTTGTAATCGAATGCGAATAGTTCTTTGCATAAGTCTATTATAACATACAACAAGGACTTTAGCAAACAGCGTGCTGTTTTCGCGCCGCTCATCGTCATGGTGCGATTCCTCCATGCGGCGCGGCGCTCCTCCTCCCCCCCGGACTAAAGTCCGGGGGCTACCGTCGCGCTTTTATGCGGTGTTGTGATATACTGGGTGCAGTTACCTACTTAATATAGTATATGAAGCTGCACCAA
>JAKSDJ010000126.1 GCA_022360155.1 Chloroflexales bacterium
CGATGAGTTTATTACCGGGCCGGGCTTGGAACGCTTGGACTTGCCGCTCGATGGACTGGCCCGCCACGCCCGCACTGGTCAGCTTCGCCTGTTCCTACCGCCGTCAGCGGTTGGTGAGCAGAACCAATTCCTCACGAATGTCACCCTCGGCTTTACCACTGGGCTCGATCAGCAGATCAGCATTGTGGATGGCGAACTGCCACAGCCGTCTAGTTCGCTCGAAGACCCGGTCGATGTTATGATCATGCGCAACCTGGCCGATCTGATCGGGATCAACGTTGGCGATCAGTTCAATTTGGTCACGAACTCCGGCGGGCGCACTGTCTCCATTCCAATTCGTGTGGCCGCGCTGTGGCAAGCCGTCAACTCGAATGATCCGGCATGGTTCTTTCCTCCTGACGCTTTTCAAGAAGTCATTCTGATTCCAGAGGAGACCTTCACCGGACCGGTCGCCGAACTGCTCAGGAATGAAGTCGATCAAGCGCTCTGGTTTGTCCGGCTCAGCGATGCCAACCTTACCTCGGCTGAGGCGGCGCCGCTGCTGGCGCGGATCGAGAGTGTGCGCGCCCAGGCTGCGGGGATCGTCCAAGGCTTGAGCCTGGAGCAAAGCCCAGTCGAGGCGCTGACCGAATATCGCCGCGAAGCGTCGGAATTGACTTTGCAACTGTTTGTCTTCGGCGCACCGATCCTCGGTTTAGTGCTCTATTTCGCGGCGCTTGTCGCAGCGCTGCTGGTCAACCGCCAACGGGGCGAGATTGCCTTGCTCAAGACTCGCGGAGTGCGCGATTCCCAGATTTTGGGCATCTACATCGTCGAATGGCTGCTCCTGGGCGTCATTGCGTTGGTGATCGGGCCGAGCCTGGGCCTGGGCTTCGCTGGAGCGATGGCGCGTACACGTTCGTTTCTGCAACTCGATGGCGATATGCCGGCGCTGCCGCTCACCTTGACCTGGAATAATCTGCAATTTGGCGTTGGCGCGGTGCTGCTAGGCCTGATTGCCGCCCTCATCCCCGCTTTCATCGCCACCCGACGAACGCTGGTGGACGAACAGCAGCAATCGGCCCGCACCTTGCGCCCGCCATTCTGGCAGCGCTTCTATCTTGATGTGTTGCTGTTACTGCCGCCAATCTATGGCATCTATCAACTGCGGCAGAGCGGCGGGTTGATGCTTGGACAGACGCCAAGTTCGTCACTCAACAGCGCCGATCCCTTCAACAACCCGCTGCTGTTGATCTTGCCGATGCTGCTCTGCTTTGCCCTGGGTCTGTTGGCGGTGCGGATCATTCCGCTCTTCCTCGAAGGTCTCGCGCGGCTCGCAACTATCCCGGCGTGGACGGCGCCGCTGGTCGCTCTGCGCGCTCTGGCTCGCCAGCCTGGATCGTACCGCGGACCGTTACTGCTGCTCATCCTCACGCTGAGCCTGGCGACATTTAGCGCTTCAATGGCCGCCACGCTTGATGGAGCGTTGTACCAGGCCATCACCTACCAGGTCGGCGCACCGACCCAGTTGCTGGAAACCGGCGAGAGCACCGAACAACCGCAGGGTGGTCAGCAGGGCGGTCAACCACAACCGCCTGAACGGCGCGACATTCGTGAAGAGGCGCGCTTTCTCTTCGTACCTGTCGACGACCATCTGGAAGTGCCGGGGATTACCGCCGTCGCCCGCGTCGGCACGTATGACGCGACAATCCAGCTTGGCGGGGCCAACCAGCAAGCTCAGATGATCGGCATTGATCGCATCGATTTTCCAAATGTTGTGAGCCATTTCGATGCGGCTTGGGCCGATGGCCAGTCGCTCGGCGCGCTAATGAATTTGCTGGCCCGCACGCCCGAAGGCGTCCTAGTCAGCAAGAACGCCCTTGAACGCGGTCTGGAAGTCGGCGACACTCTGCCTGCCGTGCTCTCGCTCTACGGCGACCGGCGTGAAGCTCGGTTTGTCATTCTCGCCGCAGTTGATCTCTGGCCAGGGTATTATCCGCAAGATGGGCCGATTGTGGTCGCCAATCTCGACTATATCTTCGACCAGATGGGGGGCCAGTATCCCTATGATGTCTGGATCGATCGCGCACCAGATGCCAACGTCGCCGAGATCGTCTCAGGGGTGCGCCAACTAGGAATCACGGTCGTGGATACCCGCGACTCTGCTAATCTGATCCAGGAGGAACAAGCTCGCCCCGGTCGCCAGGGTCTGTTTGGCTTGCTTTCGGTTGGGTTTATCGCGGCCGGCACGCTGACACTGCTCGGGTTTCTGATCGCGGCGTTGATCACCGCACGACGCCGTGCTATCGAGTTAGGCGTGCTCCGCGCCCTGGGCTTATCGGGGCTTGGCGTGGCGGTCGCCCTCGTCATCGAACAATTGACGATGGTGATTGCGGGCATCGCGGCGGGAACCGGAATCGGGCTGCTAGCGTCTATGATCGTAGTGCCGTTGTTACAAGTTGGCGCTGGACCACAACCAGGTACGCCGCCCTATCCGCCGCAAATCGCCTGGGACCAGGTCACACTGATCTATATTGTCTTCGCCACTGCGCTCTTGCTAGCCTTGTTGTCACTAGCATGGCTCTTGGGCCGGATGAAACTGTTCCAGGCTGTGAAACTGGGCGATGCAAACTAATGAGTGAAGCCACTGAGTTGCACATACCGGTGCTAGAGGCTTCTGCTCTCACGCAGTGACACGCATTCCTTGAGCGCTTTATTAGATAAGGGCATATGACAGAACAAAACCACGAGCACTTCATTCACTGCACTGGCCTGGTGAAAATCTTTCAGGTCGCTGGGCTGGAAGTCGTCGCGCTACAAGGTCTCGACCTCGAAGTCGAGCGCGGCGAAATCCTAGCTCTGGTCGGACCGTCGGGCTCAGGCAAGTCGACCCTGCTGAGCGCGCTGGGCGGACTGGATCGACCCTCGGCGGGCAAACTGGAGATCGATGGGCAAAATCTACTGAAATTCAGCCAGATCGAGTTAACCGCCTATCGACGGGAGCAGGTTGGCTTTGTCTGGCAGCAGACAACCCGCAACCTGTTGCCCTATCTTACTGCAGGCCAGAATATCGAGTTGCTGATGACTCTGGCCGGAAGCAGCGCGCAAGAGCGTCAGGCCTGGGCCGCCGAGTTGCTTGAAGCCGTCGGGATGGTCGAGTATGCCAAGCAGAAACCGCCACAACTTTCTGGCGGGCAGCAACAGCGCATCGCCATCGCTTGCGCCCTGGCCAACCGCCCCAAGATCCTGCTCGCTGACGAGCCCACCGGCGAAGTAGACTGGCCAACCGCCCAACGCATCTTGACCTTGCTCCGCGATTTGCGTGAGCGCTATGAGCTGACGATAGTCCTCGTCACTCACGATCCGCGCGTGGCCGAATGGGCCGACCGCGTGATCGCTATCCGCGATGGCCGCACCAGCACCGAGACAGTACGGGTGGCGAGTAATGGGATCCAAGCCGCTAGCGATGGCGCGGCTGCACATTCATCCAGCACTGCCCATGCGGAAGCATCTGTTCACTTCGAGGAGTTGGTGGTGCTCGATAGCGCAGGACGGCTGCAACTGCCTGGCGACCAGCGCGCCCTCGCTGGCATTGGGCGGCGGGCCCGGGTCGAACTTGTGGATGGCGGCATTCTGATCAAAGCCAGCGACGAAGACCGCATCGAAGTCACTACGGCTGATCCCGAAACCGATGCCGAGGCAACATACCACAGCCTCTATAGCGCCGATCCGCCACCCGCTCCGGCGCCAAGCAATGGACGCGTGAAGGGGTCTTGGTGGAAGCTACGCTGGCTACGCAAACGCACTGAATAACAAGCGCTTTCCATTCTTTTCTTTGGAAGCGGAGTGTGCGAATGAGGCGCAGACATTGCCCCGCGCCAGGCTCAACACCACGGGGAAGGAATGACTATAACCGGAAGAATTGTATCCACGAAAGAACGTCAAAAAGTAATGAATACCGTCAGATGATAGAGCATATATCTCTTCGTTTACGAACATGAGCATTGTATAGGAAGGAGCGATCTTCATAATGCGTCGCCATGTATTACTTGTAGCTGCCCTTATCGCCGCCACTATTCTGAGCAGTTGCGGATTATTCGGCGGAGATCCGAATACCAACCCTGACTCCAATCCCAATGGCTCCGACGGCCCGGTGACGATAGGGTTTGGCGCTCGAGAGTGGGAGCGCAGCTCCTATGAAGCGCTTATTGAACAGTTCAATACCGACAATTCAGATATCCGGGTCCAATTCGTTTCCCTTGATGAGGCAATGGACCCAGGACCTAACGAGCGGTTTGATCCTAATCAGATGACACGACGGATCGTTAGTATAGCCGATACATCGACGACGTTTTTCATTCGTTCCCAAGATATGGAAAATGGGTACTTCTATGATTTAACCCCGTTGATGGAGGCCGATCCCAATTTTAGCCAAGACGATTTCTATCCCAGCGCATTGGGGCAAGTCAGCCACGACGGCAAAATCTACGCGTTACCGCAATACATTCGGATACCCTTGCTCTCATACAACAAGGATCTGTGGAATATGCGCGGCCTCGCAGCGCCTGACCCCAACTGGACCTGGCAAGACTTAACTGCCGCTGCCGAGCAACTGGCTAGCAAGCGTGGGAATAATGTCGACGTCTACGGTCTGTTTGACACCAGCGACGGCTTCATGGGTTTTTTTGGCGAACTTTATAGTAGCGGCAGCGACATCTTGACCACACCGCCCGCTCAAGCCCGCCTCGATACGCCAGAGGTCGAGGGCGCGCTTGAGCGCACAATCGCCCTGATGGAGTCGGGCGCGCTCTACAAGCGCGACGACGACTCAACGGGCTTCAGTTCGAATGACATCGAACAGTTGCTGCTCGACCAGCGGATTGGGATGTGGATGGCGGACATGTTCTCGATCTCAACTGAGCAATCGAACATGGGCTTCGAGGTTGGAACGCTCGCTTTTCCTGATCTTGGCGTGTCGTTCCTCTCCGGCAGCAGCGATAGCTACGTTATCAGCAGTGGAACGCAGCACCCTAAGGAGGCCTGGCGCTGGCTAGAATTCCTCAGCCGCCAGACCCTTGAAGAGGGATCACGGTTTGCAAGCATGAGCGGCGGGCAAATACCCGCGCGGCGATCAATAGCCGAAAGTAGCGGCTATTGGGACAACCTCGATGAAGAGACCGCAACGGTAGTTCGAGCGGCTCTTGAGCGCCCTTCGGAACCATTGCCCTCTAGCCTGGTTGATAGCCGGGTATCTATCCTCGAGCCGCTGAGCCAAGCGCTCAATGCGGTGATCAATGAGAACAAGCCCGCCGATGAAGCCCTACGCGACGCGCAAGCCAGACTCGACGAACTCATTGCTGAGGTTCAACTGACTCCCCAACCCACACCCGACACCGGCCCCATCGTCGTCACAACGCCTGTACCCGATGTTGCGCCCGAGGGTGCGACCATCATTTCCTTCCTAGCTCCCGGTTTTGGGTCAGGTGAGTTTCGTCAGATTGCCCGTGAGTTCAATCAGAATAACACCGACGTCTACGTTCAGCTTAAGGACACCAATTCCTTTGAAGGCCCAATGACTCTGGAAAGCCTCACCGCTGAGACGGACTGTCTTTTCTGGTGGGGTATCCCACAATCAGAAGAAATCACCGCGACGCTCGATCTCCAACCACTAATCGATGCCGATCCCGCGTTCGCGATCGACGACTATCCGCCAGCGATGCTCGATCTCTTCCGCGAGGGAACGGCGCTGCATGGCCTGCCCTTCACGGTCAACTTCCGTGTTCTCAATTACAACCAGACGGCTTTCGATGCGGCAGGGCTGGATTATCCTTCCGCCGATTGGACCACAGATGATCTTCTGGCTGCAGCGCAACAATTGACAACTGGCAGTGGCTCAAACCAGCAGTATGGCTTTGTCTCACTCAATTCACCCATCGATGATTTGAATTTCATCCTCGAACAAGCCGGCGCCGAGGTTACGCTGGGTAGCGAAGAAAACATTCGGCCCAACTACACCGATCCGGTAGTGATCAAAGCCATCAGCGATTATGTCAAACTTTTCCGCGACTACTCCCCTGATGAACAGCTCCAAGGCTACAAACGCGAGTCCTTTTTCGGAGGCGATTCGTTCCAACTCGTTGCCGAAGGACGAGTCGGCATGTGGTTCGAGTCAGGTTTCTATGGTTTCGGTTTTAGCGATGAGGCATTTACTATTGCCGCTGCGCCGCCGCCGCTGGGGAGCAGGGGAATCAGTGCGAGCAGTCTCAATCCAACCGGGCTCTTCATCTCGGCGAGCACCGAGAAGTCCGCTGCCTGCTGGAGTTGGCTCAAGTACTTGAGCGGCAGTGCAGCTTCCTACTCGAATGGCTTCCCGGCACGCATTTCCGTCGCCGAGTCGGAAGAATTCGCCGCGCAGGCCCAGCCCGGCGCAGTCGAGGTCTATCGCGCCTATCGGGAAGTCTTCGACCGCACCAGCGGAACCGAGACAAGCGGAGAGCCCTTCTACTTCCAATCACAGTTGGATACTTTCTGGCTCTACCGCGCAATCGACCGGGCCATTCAGAGCGATGACCCGCCGGAGGATACGTTGGCGCGCGAATTGGACGAGGCCCAAAAGTTCACGGAGGAATTTTTGGCGTGTACCCAGGGCGGCGCCGAAGCAGAGGTCTGCGCCCTCCAAGTCGACCCAACTTACGAAGGGTTCAACCAGCCCAATCCAGACGCAGTTCCAGTTGAAGGGGTGGTAGTTCCCTGATATCAGTGATGAGCGACTGGTGACGTAGCCCGTTGACCTGTCAGAGCGCCTTGCCTTTGACCAGCGACGCGCTACGCCGCTGGTTGAACCCTTTATGTCTATGCCTAACCCAATGATTAGCATAAACCACGTTGAGCGCACCTTTGCCATGAATGGACGCGAAGTGCATGCGTTACGCGGAATCGACCTCCACATCGAGCGCGGCGCATTCGTCGTGCTGATGGGACCAAGCGGCAGTGGAAAGACTACGTTGCTCAACTTGATCGGTGGTCTTGACCAGCCAAGCTCTGGTTCAATAACGGTTGAAGGTCAGCGCCTAGACCAGATCAGTGGCCCGGCGCTGGCGGCGCTACGCCGCCAGATCGGATTCATTTTCCAGAGCTTCGCGCTGATGCCAACCGCCTCGGCGTATGAGAATGTCGAGCTTGGGTTGCGTCTATCGGGCGGTGTGCCACGGAAAGAATGGAATGCCCGGATTCGCCGTTGTCTTGGCGCCGTTGGCCTGACAGCCTGGATGGACCATCGCCCCTACGAAATGAGTGGCGGGCAGCAACAGCGGGTTGCCATCGCCCGATCGCTGGCCATCCGCCCACGGCTGCTCCTTGCCGATGAGCCAACCGGCGACCTGGATAGTAAAACTGGACGGCAAATCCTGTCCCTGTTGCGCGCCCTGGTTGACAATGAAAACGTCACGCTGGTGATGGCCACGCACGACCCCACCGCCGCCGACTTTGCAACGGCGCTCTATCAGTTACGCGACGGCCAGATCGACAACAAAGCGACATCTGAGACAAACGAAGACCGCCATGCAACTCGCTCAAGTTAGATATGGGTCAAGATAGAAGATGCTGAGACAAAGAGGCTTAGCAAGATGAAAGATGAGGTCGTAACCCAATATCTTTAAAATAAGACCTTTAAGGTCTTGGGGGCTTCCGAAAGCATCTATCAAGACCTTAAAGGTCTTCCATCACGCTTATCTGAAAAGTATTGGGGCTTACCCGCCTGGCAGTGATGAGAAGCGAGGCGATAACGATAATTTCTACTCGCTTCTTCGCGTCCCCGTCTCCTCGCCTCCCCATCTCTAAGATCCCCATCCGCGCGAGAAAACCGTCTCTTCGCCGCTCTTGCGGACTCGAATGCGATAGATCCAGCGCACAATCTGATCGGCGGCGACAAACATAATGATCAGGGCTTGCACGATCTTGATCATATCAATCGAAAGTTCGGCGCGAACCTGCATCAAGCGAGCCCCGGTAAGCAAACCGCCCCAGAGCAACCCGGAGGCGATAATCCCAAATGGGTTACTGCGCGCCAGCAGCGCTACTGCAATAGCATCGAACCCTAAACCAGAGAAAAAGTCGGCCTTTAGCGTATGTTCTAAGCCTAACACCTCGCCGGCCCCGGCAAGCCCAGCTAGCATCCCACTGAGACCCATAGCCAGGATAATTGTACGTGGTACGCTCATCCCGGCGTAGCGCGCTGCTGAGGGATTGGTTCCCACGGTCCGCAACTCGAACCCAATCGTCGTGCGATAGAGCAGCCAATACACCAACAGCACCAACAGCCCAGCCATCAGGATGCCGGCGTGCAGATCGGTTCCAGGCAAAGCTGGAAGTTTTGCACTATCAGCGATAGCTGGTGTTCGCGAACTGCTGGTATCAGCGGGATCGCCAAGCAAGATGGGATCACGGCTGCGAATGAGCCACTCGGTCAACAAAATCGCGACATAGTTCAGCATAATGGTGTTGATGACCTCGTGCGCTCCAGTTCGCGCCTTAAGAAATCCGGGAATGGCGCCCCAGAGAAAACCGCCCAAAGCGCCAGCCGCAATGGCCAGGGGAATATGGATAAACGGCGAAAGGCCCTGGAGGCTAAAACCAACCAGAACAGCTAGAATCGAACCAGCATACAGCTGCCCTTCGGCCCCAATATTAAACAATCCCGCTTTGAACCCCAGACCAACCGCCAGACCGGCGATGATAAACGGCGTTGAGCGTACAATCGTATCAGCGATAGCCTGGGGTGAACCAACCGCCCCCTGCCAAAGACCAATATATGCCGCGACTGCATCCTTCCCCGTCGCCCAAATGATAATCGCTCCGATAACGAGTGCCGTAAAGACTGCAAAGAACGGAACCAACAGTGATGACAACGCATCAACTATGGCGCGTCCACTCAGTGGACCGGGCCGTGGTACTTTCGTCGCTTCAGCCATAATGCGCCCTATATTGCAACTGGAACCTTCGAACGGCAGAACGTTTGAGAACGATCAAAGCCAACACGTCATGTTTCTTGCTCGACCGCCATTTTCCCGCCTGCCATCAACAAGCCCAACTCTTCGCGGTTAGCCTCTGATGCTTCCAGCGTAGCCGCGATTTTCCCCCGATACATCACCGCAATGCGATCCGACAATGCCAAGATTTCGTCCAACTCCGCTGATACAACGAGGACGGCTGTCCCTTCATCGCGTTTGCGCACAATTTGCTGATGGATAAACTCGATTGAGCCGACATCAATACCACGGGTGGGTTGGGCGGCAATCAACAGCTTAATTGGTCGAGTAAACTCGCGGGCGACAATCAATTTTTGCTGATTACCGCCACTTAGCGAACTGGCCGAGACAGTAACATTCGGCGTGCGCACATCGAATTGCTGCACTAAATTCTGGGCATGTTCAGTAATTGCTTGACTGTTCGTGACAATCCCCTGCGCAAATGGCGGCAAGTAATAGAGTTCGAGAACAGCATTATCCGTCAATGGATAGCTTGTTACCAATCCCTCACGTTGGCGATCCTCAGGAATGTGGGCAACGCCCAACTCGCTGACCTGGCGCGGGGTGGCGACGGTAGTATCTTTGCCAAGGATCGTAATGCTCCCCGCGATGGGCTGACGCAATCCAGTTAGGGCGGCGACGAGTTCAGTCTGCCCATTGCCTTGCACCCCGGCGATGCCAAGGATCTCGCCAGCGCGGACGACGAGATCAACACCGTTCACAGTGAGATGTTGCCGATCGTCGAGCACTTGCAGATCGCGCACTTCTAATACAACGTCAGTTGGCACAGCCGGATCTTTTTCGACTTGAAGCAGCACCTCACGTCCAACCATCATTGCGGCGAGACGCTCTTCACTTGCCTGAACAGGCATCGTCTCACCTACCACACGACCGCTGCGCAAAACCATAATCCGGTCGGCAATGTCCAGCACTTCCCGCAGCTTGTGGGTGATAAAAATGATCGCCTTGCCCTCTGCAGTCAGCGCACGCATAACCGCGAACAAGTCATCGCTCTCTTGCGGAGTCAAAACGGCAGTAGGTTCGTCGAGGATCAAAATATCGGCGTTGCGATAGAGCGCTTTGATTATTTCGACGCGCTGTTGCGCCCCAACCGGCAGATCGGCGATCAAGGCGGACGGGTCGATCTCTAACCCATACTGTTGCGAGATTTCGCGAATCTGCTTGATTGCACGGTTGCGATTCAAAAAAAAGCGGCCCTGCGTAATCTCGTTGCCAAGCATCACATTCTCAGCAACAGTCATCACCGGGACGAGTTGAAAATGCTGATGGACCATCCCAATCCCGAGCGCAATGGCTTCATGCGGGTTGTTGACACGGGTTGGCTTGCCACGAACCAGAATCTCCCCTTCATCTTGATGATAGAGGCCGTAGAGAATATTCATCAGGGTTGATTTTCCCGCACCATTCTCGCCCAGCAGAGCCAACACTTCGCCCTGATGAAGTTTCAGCGATACATTATCGTTTGCGACAACGCCGGGAAAGCGCTTCGTTATACCGCGAGCCTCCAGCACGACGGGATGTTTCTGCACGTGTGTATTCGTCACTCCCAACCTCGTTCCTACACAATATATCGGCGGGTACAATCAACGAATAGGGAGCTAGCTCCTCACTCGCAAGCTAACGTGGCCAGCATTGGCGGCATGGTTGCATTGTTGGCATGTAACCATGGTCCACAGAAGCAACAACGTGGAAACGACCTGGGCTGTAAGATTTTCCTCCAAGCATAGGCACAGCGACGCCAGAAGAGAAATGGGGTGCAATCCCACGGATTACAGTCACACGTACATCGTTATGATTGTTATTTCAGATCATTGGGTGCAGAGTTCGACAATCATTGTAACAAATTTGCACATAACGCGCGAATCGTCCGACCGTCATGCCTCGGTCATAGTTTGCATCAATAGCCTGTTTTCACGTACAATGCGTACACCGACGACGATGCACATATCACCAGCCTTTATCTGCGCCGCTGCGAGCAAGAGGAGCGAGCCATGCCTGAACTGCGACAGAACATCGCCACAAAAGAATGGGTGATTATTGCGAGCGAACGAGCCAAGCGACCAAATGCCTATATCGAACCAAAACCTCTTGCCCTAACCGAAGGGCGCAACGCCTACGAAGTAGGATGTCCCTTCTGTCCGGGGAACGAGGAGCTCGATCTCGAGGTCGAGCGCCACCCAAGCAACGGCGCTTGGCGCACACGCATTGTACGGAATAAATATCCCGCACTTGCGACCGAGGGTGTACTGACGCGCAGCTTCGATGGCGTACAACGTAGTATCACCGGCATCGGCTATCACGAAGTCATTGTCGAACACCCGCACCACAATACGACTCTGGCGCTGATGGAAGTTGAGGATATCTACGTGGTGTTTGACACGTTCCAACGTCGGGGATGGGAAGTCTGCAAAGATCAACGAGTTGAGCAAATTGTCTATTTCAAAAACCACGGCGAACGTGCGGGCGCATCACTGCCCCACACACATAGCCAACTCGTTGGGCTGCCAATTGTGCCGAGCGACATCCGACGTCGCATCGAAGAAGCACGACGATTCTTCGACGACACGGGTTGTTGCGTCTATTGCACAATGCTTTCTGAAGAACTAGAGCGCGGGGAGCGACTCATCGCAGTCAATGATCATTTCGCGGCGTTCAATCTCTACGCGGCTTCGTCGCCATTCCATTCCTGGATTGTGCCACGCCAGCATCGATCAAGCTTCCGCAACGCCCAAACAGAGGAGTTACACGCGCTCGCCGAAATCGTTCGCGAT
Organism: Chloroflexales bacterium; assembly: GCA_022360155.1. Classification (GTDB taxonomy): domain Bacteria; phylum Chloroflexota; class Chloroflexia; order Chloroflexales; family Chloroflexaceae; genus JAKSDJ01. Next base: position 11,798 of record JAKSDJ010000126.1, read on the forward strand.
CTTCTTCGACGACTCTATTTTGGGCTCAATGACCCGGCCTACAATCTCATTGTACGCTCGTCGCCAGTGAAAGAACCTGAGAGCGGCTATTTTCATTGGTATGTCACGCTCGTACCGCGCTTGAGTCGCAGTGCTGGCTTTGAGTTGGGCAGCGGGGTGTGGATCAACCCTTCCTTGCCTGAAGCGTGCGCTGAGTTCTTACGAACAGTCGAGATATAAGCTTCCACTGCCCATGTTTAACAAAAAGCTTGTTCCCCTATGCGAAGGAAGGTCGCTTATCCCGCCATCTGCAGCATTGTTTGCACCATCAACAGCAGATGAACCACCAGCATCGTCAATGCGCCAATTGTTAGCCCTGCAACCAGCAACACACCGATAGCGCCAAAGAGCGTCCAGGTATGAGCGCCGGCAGCTTTGCTTGCCCGCATTCGATTCGTCTTGGTAACAGGAAAATAAATCACCGATCCACGCAGACTCCGCGAGTAGATGATCGGCTGCTCGGGGTAATTGTGTTCCATAGGTATGCTCCTTGGGGTGCGTCATTACACCAGGAGCGTTCCGCCTGGCAGAGCTACGAGGCTAGAATGTTTTGGAAAGTAAAGAGTGGAAGCATCTTTCACCAGCCGTACGCTTATTCCAAGCATACTATACTGACAACCATTATGCTAGGGGGTAATCTTGTGCATTCTATCGAAAGATGCTGGGCAACAACCTCTTTCTAACTATTGTGCCGCTTCCCCACAGCGAGCAAGCGCTGTAGGGAAGCGGCACAATAGTGTTTGTCAACAATTTGAAGATTTTTAGCGATCAGCTATTGCCGAGAGCAATCTTGAGCACTTCTTCCATCGAGGACACTGGGATCAGTTTCAAGTCATGCCGCACTTTGTCTGGTAAATCAACAATATCTTTGGCATTCTCCTTCGGAAGAATGAACGTACGAATACCGGCGCGATGCGCAGCCAGGGTCTTCTCTTTGAGTCCACCGATACCCAAAACTTTACCACGCAGGGTGACTTCGCCGGTCATTGCAACATCGCGCCGCACCGGTCGTCCCGTCATCGCACTGATCAACGCGGTGGTCAGCGTAATCCCCGCCGACGGACCCTCTTTGGGGACTTCACCCTCTGGTACGTGGATGTGGAAAACGTGCTCTTCAAAGTAGTTTGGATCGATTCCCATTTGCTCGGCGCGCGACCGTGCATAGGACATTGCTGCCTGAGCGCTCTCCCGCATGACATCGCCAAGCTGGCCAGTTAGTTGCAAGCTGCCTTTCCCGCGTACCGGCAAGACCTCAATGCTGAGAATATCCCCGCCAGCTGGCGTCCACGTCACGCCAGTTGCAACCCCAACCTCATCGCGTTCTTCAGCAAGACCAAAGGTAAAACGCTCTGGTCCCAAATATGTCGGTATATCCGCTTCATCGATCTTGAAGTGCAATGCCCCAGTATCGGCGGTTCCCTCAGCATTATCATTATGCGCCACGCTGTCGTCGGATGCAGTAGCGACTTTGCGCGCCACTTTGCGACACAAGCTAGCCAGTTCGCGTTCGAGGTTACGTACGCCCGCTTCACGACTGTATTCACGGATAAGCTTCATAATGGCTTCATCGCTGATCGATAGCTGTTCTTCGAGCAGCCCGTGAAACTCACGCTGTTTCGGCGCCAGGAAACCTCGCGCAATCTCGAGTTTTTCATCTTCGGTGTAACCGCCGATCTCAATAATTTCCATTCGGTCGCGCAACGGTCCAGGGATTGGTTCGAGCTGGTTGGCGGTAGCGATGAAAATCACCTTGCTTAAGTCGTAGGGAATTTCCAGATAGTGATCGCTAAAGGTGTTGTTTTGCTCGGGATCAAGCACCTCTAGCAATGCTGAGGTCGGATCGCCGCGAAAGTCGGTGCCGACCTTGTCAATCTCATCCATCATGTAGACGGGACTCTTCGACTTCGCCGTCTTCATACCCTGAAGGATTCGACCGGGCAGAGCGCCAATATATGTTCGGCGGTGTCCTCGAATTTCGGCCTCGTCGCGAACGCCGCCCAGGCTGGTGCGAACGAATTGGCGACCCAACGCGCGGGCAATCGAGCGGCCCAAGCTCGTCTTACCGACGCCAGGAGGACCGACAAAGCAGAGGATCGGTGAGCGCATCTTATTGCCGGCAAGCTTACGCACAGCAAGATACTCAAGAATTCGCTCTTTGACCTTCTCTAGGCCATAATGATCGGTATCGAGAATCTGCTGCGCCTCGGTGATGCTGATCTCAGGAAATTCCTCGTCGGCCCAGGGCAGATTCACAATCCAGTCCAAATAGGTACGGATCACCCCCGCCTCAGGGCTATTCATCCCTTGTTGGGCTAGTCGCTTGACTTCGTGCAGCGCCTGTTCTTTCACATAATCCGGGGCCTGCAACTCAGCAATTTTACGCCGCATTTCGTCAATTGGATCGTCGCTTTCTTCATCCTCACCGAGTTCGCGACGGATGACGCGCATCTGTTCGCGCAGGAAATACTCGCGCTGACTCTGGTCAAGCACTTCTTTGGTATCTTGCTGGATCTTCTGGCGTAGCTTGAGCAGTTCAAGTTGGCGCGCCAGAATCAGGTATGCCTTGCGTAGTCGCTCGGTCGGTTCGAGGGTATTGAGGATATCTAGGCGATCCTTGAACTCGAAGGCCGGTCCCCAAGTCACAATATCGGCAAGGTAGCCCGGTTTGTCAATGCGGTGAACGAAGGCGACCGCTTCCTGCGGCACCTCGCCGAGCAAATCGACGAATTCATCGACCTGCTGCTTGACCGTTTCCATAAGCGCCTGCACTTCCATCCCTTTGATCTCAGGATCGTGGATTGGGGCGCAGCGTACCCGATAGAAGGGATGAAATTGCATAACCTGATGCAGCCGGGCGCGATGAACGCCTTCCAGAATGACATGGGCTGTCCCATCAGGAAGCTTGATGAATTCTTCGAGTTTAGCAATAACACCAATCGGAGGGAGTTGTTGGGCCTGATTGCTACGATACCCTTCCAATTCGTCTTCATGCACAAAGATCAGCAAAACCTCGCGATTCTCTTCCCAAGCCTGCTCCATCGCCGAGTATGATTTCCCCTGACCGACTTGAAGCGGCGGAACCGTCATTCGAGGCATGATAACAATCTCTGCCAAAATGACGAGAGGCAACTCGCGACTCTGCACAGCTTCATCAGAGTCTATAAAATCAAAGTCAAATTCAGGATTATCATCGTCTAAAGGCCAAGCCTCAATATCTTCATCGTTATCGATATCCAATTTCTTGCGCCGTAACATGTCGTCGCTCATTGTTATCCCTCTTGTTTCAGCCAGGCACATTACCTGGTCTTTACAACATTTGCAAAAGGTTCACATCTGCTATCCTCAGCGGGAGTAGTGCCAGCTATGTTCCATTCTCCATCCACGAGCGCTCCATATACAGTAACGTTCTAAAACGCAGAACGTTGCGCCTGAAAATATCCATATCGCTCTCCAGCATCGTGTGGCGTATCTTCTGTGCTCAACCGCGTAACCCGACGATTACTAGCGTATTCTATTTCTTCCTTCTGGTCTGCGTGGGGTATGTCATCTGTAGCTGATCGCAAATGAGCGACCGCCGGATCGTCATCACGGAACTGCATTGCGTAGAGACGAGCATAGATGCCATTCAGCGCCAAGAGCTGTTCGTGGTCGCCTAACTCAACAAGCCGGCCAGCAGATAAAACAGCAATCCGATCAGCGCGCCGCACTGTGCTGAGGCGATGGGCA
>JAKSDJ010000046.1 GCA_022360155.1 Chloroflexales bacterium
CGACCTGCTCCGGCGCCTCCCGCTGCTCACGGCGGCGCAGCGCGCCGAACTCGCGGCATGTGCCCGGCGTCTGGCGGCGAGCGAGGAAGAGCGATAACGATGGTTGTCTGGATATTGGTACTTATCCTACTCATCGCGCTATCGCCAATGATACGAAGGCCCGGTGCATGCCAATCAGCGGAATGCCCATCACTGCCAGACAGGGGATATTCACAACGACGACGTTGAACCACGCCCCATGCAGAACGCTAAAGCCGGTGTCCAAGCTGAACCAGAGTAGAAGCGCGGCGGCCACCGCCCAATAGGCCCAGCGCTCGCGACGTGGAAAGGCATATTTCACAAGCACATGCACAAGCAAAAAGTAGCTTGTCGTGGTCGCCCCAAGCGGAACGACTGCGAAGCTGAAGGTTTTCTGCGCTTCTGGTGTAAGCGTGGCGGCGCCCCAGAATGCGCGAGCCATAAGGGAGTTGTAGAACCCGAACGGGTCGAAACTGCCAAAGAGCATCCAGCTAACGCCTTGCAGCGCAAACACAACAGATACGACCAACAGATAGGTGCGCCAGAACCAAAAGTGCGGTACATCTGTGGGGAGCGGCGAGGTGGCGGAGCCATCCATCTCCTTCTCCTTTCGTCCCGAGCAGCGCGGCTCAGACCTGTCGCAAATACTCCAGCGGCACGTGGTCGACCAGCCAGACCCCATTGTCCGAACAGTAGAAGGTCCAACCCACTGCCTGCATCGCTGCCGCATCAACGGCAAAGACCACCGGTCGACCATGGCGCGCACCCACCGTGCGCGCCGTTGCGATGTCGCGCGCGAGGTGGACATGATGGCGCGTCATCTTGAGGAGTCCCTGGCGCAGAATCGCCTCAACCGTGCGCTCGCCAGTGCCGTGGTAGAGGATTGCGGGCGGAAGCGCCGCCGCCAACTGCAGGTCGACTTCGACGCTGTGCCCCTGATTGGCGCGGATGAGCGTCCCAGTCTCGTCGAACGAAAAGCGCTGCTTATTGTTGCGCAGCACTACTTCGTCTAATTCGGCGCGAGTGATAGGGAAGTTGTGCTGCGTGCATGCGGCTAACAACTCATCGACCGCGACCCATCCGCCCGGAGCGAGTGTCAAGCCGATACGCTCCGGCTGATGGCGTAGATGCTTGCTGAGGTATTTGCTGAGTTTGACCAGGCGTGTGTTGTCCATGGGATTTGGCATTGGCTTTATATTCGATGTCACCCTGAGCAAAGCGAAGGTTCTCGCACCCATTGACACGGAAATTCTTCACTTCGCCAGTCCTGGCTCGCCGAAGGGTTCAGAGTGACACACTTCGTTGTCGTATTAACCTTCGCGATCTACCGCCTCCAGCAGGCGTAGGTTGAAGGGCTCAAGCGGCGCCGACAACGTAAACGTCTCGCCGCTGAACCGGTCGCGCCAGCGGCCGGGCAACGTCACCTGAAGTGCAGCCGCAGTGTGGTTCAACAGCGCCCATCCGGTTTGGAGCGGTAGCAACTCGACACCAGACGGCAGATCGTGGACCTCTTCCGGGAGCAACTGCGTCCAGAGCCAGGCCAACAACTCCGCCGTGGGATACGCACCTAGATAGAGCGCTTGGCCGCTACCCCGCTTCTGACGAGTCAGTGCTGCTTGCCCGGCATAGTAGTCGCGCGTGTAGTGCAGCAAAACCTCAGCAGTGTTCGATCGGAGCGTCTCGGCCCACAGCGGAATTTCCATCGATTGGTTGGCAGCTCCGCTTACCGCCGTCGGTACGTCCGGCGGCAACGCAAACCACTCCACCGCCTCGGCCCCGATCAAGTCGGTCAGACCGGCGGGCAGAAGCTGGTCGGTCCAGAGGTTATCCTGGTCTTTGACGAAGGAGCGACAGGTGAGCAGCAGCGTCCCGCCGGCGCGGACATAATCGCGCCAGGACTGTGCTTCTCGCTCGTCAATCAGGACTGGCGCGGGCGCGACCACGAGTTGATAGCCATCGAGCGGCGCGCGACGGCGCACGATGTCGCAGGCAATCCCGCACTCCCACAGGCTGGCATACAGCCCGCGCAGCAAGTTCCAGTAATCGAAGTCGCGATGATGCGGATCGATCTGGTGCGTCCACGCATCGTCAAAGGAGCAGAGCAGAGCGACCCGCGCCGCCGGTCGTTCGAGCGGACCAAGTTGGTCGAGTTCAGCCGCCGCCTGCTGCGCCTCGGTATAGCCGCGCGCTGGGCGGGCAGCGTGGTTCAGCAAACCGCTGTGGTACTGCTCTTGGCCAAAGCGGCATGCCCGCCAGCGAAAATAGAGTAGCGCCGAGGCGTCATGCAACAGCGCCTGATACGTCCAGAGGCGCACCTGGCCTGGCGGCGTCGGCGGATTATACGCAGTCCAGTTGATCGGTCCGGCCTGTTGCTCCATCACCCAGAACGGCTGCCGTTTGAACCCGCGCTGTAACTGGTGACGGAATGCGACCTCGCTTGGGGTTGCAAAGCCATGGGGATAGTTGTCCCAACTGATGATGTCGACTTCTTCCGCAACCGTATGCCAATCGATCTCGTCGTCCATCACCGCGACATTGGTCGTCAAGATGTGATCGGGCGCATTCGTACGCAGTATGGCGACCTGGCTGCGTACCAGATCAACATGCACATCCGAGGCGAAACGGCGATACGCAAGCTGCAACGACGGGTTGTGCCCGCCACCGACCGGATCGGAGGGGAGCGGGATCTGCGTCCAAGCGTTGTAGCTCTGACTCCAGAAAACACTCCCCCAGGCCGCGTTGAGGGTTTCAAGCGTCCCGTAGCGTTCGCAACACCAGGCCTGAAACGCAGCCCGACAGGAATCACAGACGCAGCGTCCCGTGCTGTGGTTGCTCAGCTCGTTATCGATCTGCCAGGCAATCACCGCAGCGTGGCCGCCATAACGCTCGCTCATCGCGCTCACGATCCGCGCGCCGAGTTCGCGATAGCTTGGATTCGTCGGGCAGGTGTGCCGGCGTCCGCCGTGGCCCCAGCGCCGCCCATCGGCGCCAACCCGCAACGCCTCAGGATAACGCTCGGTCAGCCAGGCCGGCGGCGTGGCGGTGGGGGTGCCCAAGATGATGCGCAAACCAGCGGCGGCGAGCGTTTCAATCGCCCGGTCGAGCCAGCCCCAGTCGTACTGGCCCTCCTGCGGTTCCATCTTGCTCCAGGCAAACTCACCAATGCGCACCACGTCTAGGCCTGCCTCACGCATCAAACGCGCGTCGAGCGCCCAGCGTTCTTCGGGCCAATGTTCAGGATAATAGCAGACGCCAAGCATAGCTTTCCTTTCAGACAAGCCAGATCCGCCGCATCGTACTCTGGAAATCACTCAGATCAAGGCGCAGCCCGACAGACATCCAGGCTTGGCCTGATCGCACGCCGTCAATACCTTCGACCTCGTACCGAGCGGCGGGGTCAAGCCCGCGCAAATACAGCGGCGGTAGAGTCGCGGGCGAACGCAGGTAGGTGCGGAAGGCGAACAAGACCCCTTCCGTGCGATCCTTGCTGACAAATTGTATCGCCGAAAAGGGATGCGTGTGGGGCGAGCGCAGCCGATAAAGATCGCCGAATTGAATAATCGGGCGGATCGCTTTGTAGACCGCAACCCAATGCGCAGCCTCGGCGTGGCGTTCTGCACTCCAACGCAGCAAGTCGCCGCCAATACCGAGTGCGCCGCACATACTCACGTGGAAACGAAACGCCAACGGCAGATCAGCCCAGCCCAGGTCGGTCACCCACGCCTCCATGGTGTTCGCCGGGAAGACCTGCGAGAAGCCCTCTTGGATCGCCAGGCGCGTCGTCGGCTCGGTGTTGTCACTCACCCAGATCTGGTCGGCCAAGCACAGGATGCCCAGGTCGGCCCGCCCGCCCCCGCCAGAACAACTCTGCCAGATGACGTGCGGGTGGCGTGTACGCAACGTCCCCCAAATGTGGTAGAGACCTTGCACATAGCGCACCCACAATTCACGCGGGTCGCCTGGCGCTTCCGGCCAGCCCGCCTCGCTCACCGCGCGGTTCATATCCCACTTGATGAAGGCAATGTTGTGCGTCGTCAACAGGCGGTCGATCTGCTCGATCAGATACGCTTGCACGTCTGGCCGGGCAATGTTGAGGATGAGTTGGTTGCGAGCGGTCGTGCGGTCGCGAGTAGGGAAATGGATCACCCAGTCTGGGTGCGCGCGGTATAACTCGCTGTTCGGATTGACCATTTCCGGTTCGATCCACAGGCCAAACTCCATGCCAAGGGCGTTGACACGCTCGATCAGCGGGGTGAGGCCCTGGGGAAACTTCCGCTCATCGGGGCGCCAATCGCCGAGACCGGAAGTGTCGTCGTTGCGCCCGTGGAACCAACCGTCGTCCATGACGAAGAGTTCGACGCCCATCGCGGCGGCGAGTTCGGCCAGTTCGATCTGCGAGGCGACATCGACATCGAACAGGGTCGCCTCCCACGAGTTGTAGAGTACCTTGTGGATGCTGTGGCCGTGAGGCAACATCCTATCGCGGATGAAGTCGTGGAGCCGCCGGCTAGCGCCGCCAAAGCCCGCAGTCGTATAGCCGGCATAGCTGCTGGGCGCACTGAAGGTCTCGCCAGGATTAAGGCGCCACGCAAAATCCCAGTCGTTGATACCGATGCTGACCCGTGCAGCGGCGAAGTCGGCGACCTCAGCAGCCAGCTTCCAGTTGCCGCTCCAGGCCAACACGCCAAACCAGACTGCGCCGTTGTCTTCGTTTGCATCTCCACGGTCAAGCGCAAACCAGGGGTTGTGCTGGTGGCTGGTGTGCAAGCGACGGCTTTCGAGCACTTTACAGCCATGGACCAGCGGCTCTCGGCGTAGATGCATCTCGTCGACCCAACGCCCAGTCAGGTGGCTCAGGCGGTAATCGTCGCCAGGGGGCAGATGCCACTGCGCCGACCAGATCCGCTCGACGCTGATCGGCGTGTCGCCATCATTGGCAATGACTGCCCAGCGCTCGATCAAGTCGTAGTCCTCGTGGAGCCGATAGTGCAGCGTCACCCGGAAAGGGTACGCTGCGTCGCGCAGATGGATGCGCAACTCCGGCGTCGCGTCGTCGGCGACTTCGGCTGCCACGAAGCGCAGCACAACATCACGCACGCCGTCGGCAAAGGTCGCCTTGAGGCATGGTTCGCCGTAGCGCATGCCGGCGTAACCAGGGTATTCCTCCGGCGTCTGATGAGCTGCGTCGTCGAAACTGGCCCACGCCTGCGGATCGGGTGGGGGCGGATAATCCTTAATGAAGGGCAGCCGCACGCCCCAATAGCAATGAGCCAGCAATCCGGCCTGGTTCAGGCCCAGGGCGTACCCTGTAGTTTGCGTTTCCAGAACCCAATACGACGCACTCGCGTAGATTGGCATGGTAATTGTTTCCTCTTGCGAGGCGAGATGAACGTGCCGCCGGTGCGCCCCTAAGCCGCCTCATCGACAACATGCGCTCCATCGCTCGGCGCACAAATATAAGCCGCGCCCTGCCGTCCTGTCAAGCGCCGATAGCGCTCGCCAATCGTTGCAACCGCTGCTTCCGCATGCTGCGCCTCGACCAGCGCCACCACACAGCCGCCAAATCCAGCGCCAGTCAGCCGCGCACCCAATACGCCGGGAGTTTCCAGAGCGGTTGCCGCCAGCGTGTCCAACTCCGGGCCACTTACGGCATAATCATCGCGCAGGCTGGCATGTGATTCGATCATCAACTGACCAAACCGAGCGACATCACCCTGCCGCAATGCCGCCACGCTCGCCAGAACACGCTCATTCTCGGTGACGACGTGGCGGGCGCGTTGAAGTTCCACTGAATCGAGCCGTTGCGCCTCTGCCGCCAAAAGTTCCGGTGTGACATCACGCAGCGCTTGGAGATCGGGCTGGGCTGCACGCAGCTTGTGCAGCGCCGCCTCACACTCCGCGCGCCGCTGGTTGTAGGCCGATCCGGCCAGGGTCCGCGGGACGGCGCTGTCGATCACCAAAATCCGAACCTCGGGCGGGATAGGCACGGACGTAGCATCGAGCGAGCGGCAGTCGATGAGCAGGGCATGACCGGCAACGCCGCAAGCAACGGCGAGTTGGTCCATGATCCCGCTTTGTACGCCGATAATTTCGTTTTCGGCCCGCTGACCCAGCCTAGCCAATACCTTACGTTCGATCGGGCAGCCCGCCAGCGCCGCGAGCGCGACCGCAATCCCCATTTCCAGTGATGCCGACGAAGAGAGGCCGGAACTCAGCGGCAGATCGCCGTCGATCAGCAGATCGGCGCCGGGGATGGCACAGCCGCTCTCATTCAGCATGGCAGCCATGCCGCGTACGTAGCGCGTCCACGCTACGCCTTCACGCGGGCGCAGGTCGGTGAGACGGATGGAATCCTCGTCATTCATCCGCAGCGCCACCGAGCGCAGCACACCATCGTCACGGCGGCGGGCTGCGACCAGCGTGCCCAGATCGAGCGCTGCCGGGAAGACCCAGCCCTCGTTATAATCGGTGTGCTCGCCAATCAAATTGACGCGGCCCGGTGAGCAAACGACTAGCTCGGGAGGCAGGTTAAAGCACTTTCGGTACGTATCACGGATCGCGTTGATATCTCTCATAGGCGCCTTCTTATCTTTGGCAAGGCAACACAGTGCGGCGCACACGAACTGCCACGCACCTTGTCACCCCTTGTCTTATCACTCGGTCACTTCCAGCGCACGCAGCCGCTCGGCGGCGCTTTCGGGCGTAATGTCGCGTTGCGGCTGGCCCAACATTTCGTAGCCGACCATAAACTTGCGTACAGTAGCCGAGCGCAGAAGTGGCGGATAGAAGTGGGCGTGCATATGCCACTCTGGGTAAGCCTCGCCATCGGTGGGGCGCTGATGAAAGCCCATACTATAGGGGAACGAAATCTGGAACAGGCGGTCATAGCAGCGGGTCAGCCGGCGTAGGATATCGGCGAGTCCATCGCGGGCCGCTGCGTCGAGATCGGTCAGCGCCGCGCAATGGGCACGGGGCAGCACCAGCGTCTCGAAGGGCCAGATCGCCCAGAACGGGGTCAGCGCGACGAAATGATCGTTCTGACAGACCAGGCGTTGGCCATTCTGCAATTCCAGGGCCAGATAGTCGCACAACAGACAACTGCCGTGCGTGGCGCTGTAGGCGCGCTGTTGCTGGAGTTCTTTGGCCGGTTCGTTAGGCACGTGCTCATTCGCCCAAATTTGCCCGTGCGGATGCGGATTGCTCGCGCCCATCATTGCGCCGCGGTTCTCGAAGATCTGCACGTGGCGCACCCAGGGCAGGTCGCCCAGTTCGACATACTGATTAGCCCAGGTGTCAACCACACGCCGAATTGCTTCGACTTCCATCCCTGCCAGCGTCAGATCGTGGCGCGGCGAAAAACAGACAACCCGACAGATCCCGCGCTCGTGCTCCGCGCGCAGGAGCGCCGATTGCGGAGAAGCGTCTTCAACGCCTCCCTGAGGCGCCGGGTCGGGGAGCAGGGCGGCAAAGTCGTTATCGAAGACAAATGTTTCGGCGTAGTCCGGGTTGCACACCCCGCCCGCTCGCTCGTTGCCAGGGCAAAGATAACAAGATGGGTCGTAGCTTGGGCGCTCTTCAGGAGGCGGCTGTTCTACCTGCCCCTGCCAGGGCCGCGCAGTGCGATGCGGCGACACCAGCACCCACTCGCCGGTGAGCAGGTTCAGGCGGCGGTGCGGCGTCAAAAAGCGGGTTTCGTTATCCATCAAAACTCTCGTGTTTCTTCTACAAAGTCCCCAAACTTATTAAACGAACCTGCACTAGCGCCCGGCTAAACCTGAAGTGGCGATTCCTTCGATAAAATAGCGCTGCGCAAACAGGAACACGATCAGGGTCGGGAGGACAGCCAGGGTTGAGCCGGCCATAATCAGATCGACCCGCACCGCATACAACGCTTGCAGATCCATCAGACCCTGGGTGATCACCTTCTTGTTTGGGTCGCTGATAATGATCAGCGGCCAGAGGAAGCTGTTCCAGGCGTAGAGAAATCCGAAGGTCGCCAGCGTGGCCATGGCGGGGCGCGCCAACGGCATAAAGATACGGAACAGGGTACCCCAGCGGCTAGCGCCGTCGATCAGCGCCGCCTCTTCCAAATCTTTGGGAATACCCATGAAGAACTGACGCAACAGGAAGGTGCCATAGGCGGTAAAGAGCCAGGGAATAATCAATGCTTCGAGCTTATCAACCCAGTTAAAAAATTGCATCAGGCGATACATCGGCACGATCAGCACGGCGAAGGGCACCATCAGCGTCGTAAGGTAGGCCCCGAACAAGAGATCGCGTCCAGGGAATTCGAGCCGCGCAAAAGCATACCCGGCCAACACCGAGGTGACGACCCAACCGGCTACGACGCACGACGTGACGATCACGGTATTCCAAAGTTGCGTGCCCAACGGCACAATATTCAACACCTCAACGTAATTATAAAGCTGCAGAACCGATGGAAACAGTTTCGGCGGAACCTGGACTACTTCCGATGACGTTTTCAGCGAAGACGCAAACATATAGATAAAAGGAAACGCCATCACAAAGCCACAAGCGATCAGAAACAGATAGGCGAGCACACGCTCGAATGGTCGCTGGACGATCTGGCCGGTCATAATCGTATTCTCCGTTCACGCTGTACGATGAGCCCCTGCGCGATCAGACATTGTATGTTACTCATAATGCACCCACCGGTTCGACACACGAAACTGGATGAAGGTGATCACCATAATAATCACGAACAGAATCCATGCCTGCGCTGAAGCATAGCCCATCCACTGACTCAGGAAGCCCTCGCGATACAACAAGGGAACAACGGTCAGCATCGAGTCAGCCGGGCCAACTGTATTGCCGCGGGTCAAGCCGAGCGCAAGCGGCACATCGAAAACCTGGAGGCAGTTGATCAGCGTCGTCACGAGCACGAAGAAGGTGGTTGGCGAGAGCATTGGCGCCGTGATGTTGAGGAATTGCTGCCAGCGGCTAGCCCCATCGAGACCGGCTGCTTCATAGAGTTGGCGGGGGACGCCCTGCAAGCCAGCCAGGAAGATCACCATGTTATAGCCGATGGTCTTCCAGGAAAAGACCAGGATGACGCTCAGCAAGCCGTATTCTGGCCGAGTCAGCCAGGGGATAGGCTCCAAGCCGACTATACGCAAAAGATAGTTAACAAAACCAAAGTCGACATTCAAGAGGTAGCGCCACAGCAGCGCGACCCCCACCACCGAGGCGACGACCGGAATGAAGAATACCGCGCGGAAGAAGGCTCGCCCGGCAAGCTGTTCGTTCAACAGCATCGCCAGGAGCAGCGCCGGAACGGTAGAAAGCAACAGCGTGGCCGCCGAGAAGATGAACGTGTTACTCATCGCCTTATAGAACACCGAATCACCAAAAGCGCGGGTATAATTTGCAAACCAAATAAATTCCGGATCACCAAAGAGTCGAGCGTTGGTGAAGCTTAAATAAAACGAGATACCGAGCGGTATGATGAAGAAAATCGCTACACCCACGATTGTTGGCAGGAGCATGCTGTAGGCATCAATCGCCTCCCGTATCCGCTTACTACTCGTCCGGTCCTTCGCCGCACCAACCGAGACGCTGGCCTGTATCTGTTTGCTCATCACCAAGCTCCTTGCACGGGGCCGCGTTGCGTACTGGGCAATCGCCTCGCGACCTATCACCCAGTACACAGCGCTGTCGTCCTAATTCGTAAAGGTTTCAGCCGTCTGCTCGCATGCCCGTTCGCCGAACTCCTCCGGCGTAATCAGGCCAGCGATCATCTCGTCCCACAAGCTCTGCACCCGATTGTTAAAGTCGGCCCAGTTGCCATCCCAGACCGGCGCTTCGAGCGCAGCATAGGCAATTCCATCGAGGTAGGCCTGGTTGTTCTCCGGCGGCGTAGCCCCCAAGAAGGCATCAACGGCGGCCTGGTCTTGACGCGGTGGAACATTCGTTCCCAATGCGGCGATCTGCGCTGTCGCCTCGACGCCGGTGAGCAGCTTGAGAACTTCCCATGCGGCTTCGGGGTTTTCAGTCCTGGCATTCACCAAGTAAGGCCCCCAGAAGAGCCAGGTGCTCTCGACCTGACCCATTGGCATCTCGGCCACATCCCAGTTGAACTGGGCATTGGTGCGTATGCCAGGGGCGAACCAACGCCCATTGAAGTACATTCCCACCTTACCGGCATTGAAGAGTGCTTCACCGTCCTGGTCACCCAAGGGCAATAGCTGTTCGTTATAGAGGTTCTGTACGAAGCGAGCGCCCCCGATCGCCTCCGGCGTGTTCAGGGCGCAGGCGGTCCGATCGGCGTTGAACGGGCTGCCGCCAGCGGCGTTGACAAAGTAGCCCCAGGAGGGGCCCCACCAGTTGCCAAACCCAACGCCGTACCGCTGGTCAGTTGGGTCGGTTAATTGGCGCGCATTGTCGAGCATGGTCTCCCAGTTCCAGTTGCCCTGCTCGCTCAGCTCTTTTGGAGTTGGCAGGCCGGCTTCAGCAAACATGTCTGCGTTGTAGTAAGTGACCATCGTCGAAATATCGCGCGGCAGACCATAGATCTTCCCATCGCGCGTCAACTCAGCCATCACGCTGTCATAGAAAGCGCTCAACTCGAAGTCGCTGTCCTGGTCAATGTAGGGTTTGAGATCCAAGATCTCGCCGGTGTTGACGAAGTCCGCCAGTTCGACCGCACCGATCCAGAAGATATCTGGCGCATTGCCAGAGGCAAGTTCGGTTTTCAGCTTCTCGAAATAACCCTGATTGACGCCGGGGTCATAGCTGGCCTGGATGCCTTGAGCAGCCAGTTGCTCATTGACTAGGGCATTCAGTTCTTCGTACACCTGCTGCTCGGCGGCATCGCTGGGGCGGGTGCGCCAGCGAATGGCCGTAACATCGCCGCTGGGTTGGGCGTTGTCGCCGGTCTGTGGTGCGGGCGGAGCGTCTGTTGAACCATTATTACCGCCCTGTGGAGTCGTCGAAACGCCACAGGCTGCCAGCATGAGCGCGATTATTGTCGTAAGGCTGAAAAGTGTCAGTCCACGCTTCCAGTACATGACGTTGTTCCTTTCATTTCTAGCATCAGTGCAGCTTCCCTTCCTTGGGTCACATTTGCCTCGTATAGGCGCCTCCTTGCATTAGCCCCGCGGCGGACCCGCGGTTCCACGGATGATTAACTCGGCTGGTATTACTGTCGACGGTTCCGGAGCTACACTGTCCAACAGCGTAAAGAGCGTATCAGCCGCTGCCTTACCCATCGCAAAGCCTTGCTGCTGGACCGTGGTCAATGCCGGCGTGAGCAGTTTTGCCAGAGAAATATCATCAAAACCAATAATAGAGAGATCATCAGGAATAGTGAGGTTGAGTTCCGCCGCGGCGCGCGCCGCGCCAAATGCCATGCGATCATTCAGCGCAAAGATGGCTGTCGGACGATAGGGCTGGGCAAGCAAGACTTGCCCAGCATGAGCGCCACTCTCGATGGAGAGATCGCCTTGGGCCACAAGTTGCTTGTCCAAACAGAGACCAGCTTCAGCCAGAGCGTCTATAACGCCGCGCAATCGTTCTTCGAGGGCAAAAGGTCGCGGAACGCTACTTATAACGCCAATGCGCCGATGGCCTAACTCAAGCAGATAACGAGTCGCCTGAAGCGCGCCGCCATAGTCATCGGCGTGAACGGATGGAACTGCACTCTGGCGCGCATAGCCAATAACAACCCAGGAAGCGCTTTGTTGCGCCAACACTTCAGCAAAAGGCTGTACGTCAAGCGTTTCGACGACAATGGCGCCGTCAATCACATCGCTGCGCAGCATGCGAGCGCAGGCGCTCGCGGCTTCGTTCGCTGCGCGGGCTGTTGAAAGCAGCAAATTATATTCGCGGAGGTTAGCGACGGCTTCGATGCCGCGCATGATTTCGAGCAGGTGGGGATCAGCGAAGAGTTGGTCGGAAGTGTAGGGGATGAGCAAGCCCAAAATAAACGAGCGCCGTTTACTCAAACCGCGCGCGCGCTGGCTGGGCACAAAGCCGGTCTCGGCAATTACGCGCTCGACCCGTGCGCGCGTCTCGGCGCTCACGTACAACCGATTGTTGAGCACCTTCGAAACAGTAGCCGGGGAAACTTGCGCCAGCCTCGCTATTTCATCAATCGTCAGCATCGACCGATCTCCTTCGTCGGCATGTTTTGTCAGGCGCGTTTGGTTAGGTAAAACTGTAAATTATTTTTACAATGCCTTAAAATCAACAAACAGCACTCTTGGATGAGATGAGTACCGGTAATACCCCTTGATGAAGATTATCACAAAGGGCAAAAAACAGTAGGGTGCAACGCGATGAAGGATAATGAAACGGCTGCTTATAGTTTGATAGTAAAGCGGTTTCCGATAGTATACAACTCGCCGAAAGTTTTGTCAATATAGCTGTCAAACTGCCGCCCAATTCCCGCCATGATCGCACCCATATCATCATCATCCCATGACGCCCATATTCGATGCGGGTATGCTACAATACACCGAGTATGCATCGATGCGCTAATTACGCCTCGACACCCGTTCGTTTTAATAGAGAGACGGAGGAGCACGAAGACAACGGGCGTGAGGCGTAGCGATAAGGAGATACGGGGCGTGAGGCGCGGCCATCGCGTCAGCGCCACACCATCCGTCGCGGAGTTCAAGCAGGCTGAACGAGTACGCGAAAGCGCCATCGTGGCGCTCCAACGCATCTATCGTGTGGCAGTCTCATCCATGTGGACGTTGTATTCAGATGCATAAGATACAGACACATACATTCGCTATTCGATGCTTCGGTCATTAATCAACCAACCAATTGGGCGCTACCAGATCACCGCGTTGCTTGGTCGAGGGGGAATGGCTGCAGTCTATCGCGCCAGCGATACGGTCCTGCGACGCGATGTTGCACTAAAAGTGCTCTATCCCCAATACGGCGATGAGCAAACCCTGGTCGAGCGGTTCAAGCGCGAAGCGCAAACCGCCGCCGCGTTAGAGCATCCGAACATTGTCCCCATCTACGACGTTGGCGAAGACAATGACATGCTCTACATCGCGATGAAACTGCTCCATGGCCGTTCGATGCACGACCTGCTTACTGACCGGGGAACATTGAGCTTGCTCGAACTACTGCCTCTGCTCGAACAAGCTGCTAGCGCCCTTGATTATGCCCACTCGAAAGGCGTCATTCATCGCGATATCAAACCGGGCAATATTTTCATCGAAGACTTGCCTGATGCAACGCAATCAACGCACCAGGGCGCAATTCAGGTGGTGCTCACCGATTTCGGCATCGCCAAGAGTTTGCACACGCCGGGACTAACCGCAACCGGCGCGCTGATTGGTACGCCCGACTACATGGCCCCCGAGCAAATCAACAACCGCTCCATCGATGGCCGTACTGACATCTATGCGCTGGGAATGCTGACCTTCCGCGCCCTCACTGGGCGCCACGCCTTTGAGGGCAGTACGCAAGAAGTGCTGATGGCCCATCTCTATCATGAGCCGCGCCGCCCTTCGGACTTAAACCCGCAGATCACGCCCGCTGTCGACGCAGTGATTCTCAAAGCCATCGCTCGTGATCGCGATAAACGTTATCCTAGCGCCCGGGCATTTGTTCAGGATTTGCATCATGCAGCCGTCGCTCCCAATGCAGAACAAACAGCGTCGCCTATTGCACCGCCGCAAACGAAACCTAATCAGCCAACACTCCTGCACAAACAGCAAACAGTCCACGAGCAGCCAACTGTCGCCAACATAGCATACCTGCGTACTGCAGAAACGCTGCCATCACCACAGAAGCCTGTCCAACACCATGATCGGCGCATCACAAACGGGAGCATGTGGCTCATCGCTTTGCTCATCTTCCTCATTGGCGGGGCAATTAGCGCGGTCGCCGCGTTTATGATTAGCAACAATACGGCCAACCCGGACAGCGTTGGCGTTGCGCCTTTCCCCTCAGAATCACCAACAACGACACCAACTCAGACACCAACATCTACTCTCGCTAGCGGAACACCAACGCCTGAGCCATCGCTTAGGCCAACCATAGCGTTCCGCCCGGCCTTGACACCCAGTACCGCCAGCCCGACCCGCACCTCACCGAGTCGACCGCTGATCACGGCGACCACGCCGCCACAATCAGCCTTCACCCCGACGAGCGTGCCATCGAGCCCGGGAATACGCATCGAAGCAGGCGGCGCTAGAGCTTATATCGATCAGGCCGGCAATGCCTGGCTGGCCGACCGCAACTTTCAGGGCGGCGACCTGATCGATCGGAGTCAGCAGGCCGTCAACAACACCAACGACGACCAGATCTACCAGACCGAGCGCTACAATTTACAGGGCTACGCAATACCGGTTGCCAATGGCCGCTATCGGGTTCGGCTGCACTTCGCAGAGATGTTTGAAGAGATCACCCAAGCCGGCCAACGGGTCTTCGATGTGGAGGTTGAAGGCGCCCGATTGATAGATCTGGACATCTACCGTGAGGCAGGCGGACGCAATATCGCTCTAGTCAAGCAACTGACCGTGGCAGTGAGCGATGCTGAACTGAACATCACCTTCATGGCCAAAGTTCAGAACCCCTTCATCAACGGTATCGAAGTTTTATTCGAAGGCAGCTTGCCAACGGCGACACCAACCGCGTCACCAACACCTATTCCCTGCCCTAAAGAATTACTGGCCGGAGGATTCGGCAAGCTGTATAATGATAACGTCCGGGTGCGCGTCAATCTGGGATGCCCCCTCGACCGGGAGGTTTGGGGCTATACGACACAACAGTTTTTCACGCAAGGGACGATGTACTATTGGGGACTATCGGATACAATCTATGTCTTTTTCGGTTTAGATGACGGAAATTACCGTGTTGTCCATAGCGAGGAAGTCGCGATGCTTCCCGAACCGACGCTGGATCCCAATGATCCTGAGTCGCCGGTACGCGGCTTTGGACGGGTCTATTCCATTCCCAGTGTCCGCGAAGCGTTGGGAGTTTGGACGTCGAATGAACAGATCATCGAGCCCTATGGCGTTATGCAGCGCTTTGAACATGGGCTGATGCTGTTCACGCCGTCCTACCGTGATCAAGGTAAGACCATCTTTGTTCTCTATGACAACAATACCTTTGAACGCTATCGCGATACAAACCCGGATTAACAAAGGAATGACCGAACTGAGATTAGACTCATCAAAGCGATCGCCGGTTGTGCTGCTACCGCTTAAACTCGTTCCCCCTCAGCCACGCGCCGAGGTGTTATCACGCCCCGAGTTGCAAGGGTTGCTAGCCGAAGTACGTCTGCAACCCGTCACGTTGGTCACCGCACCAGCGGGCTACGGCAAGACAACCCTGTTGACCCAATGGGCGAGCGAGTTGGATCGAACCGGCGCAACGGTTTGTTGGATGGCGCCCGACGCCGGCGACCAAGATCCGGCACTGCTGCTGGCCTACCTGGTGCGTGCGTTTCAAAATCATTTCCCTGCTATCGGCAACCAGGCCTGGCGCATTCTCCACAGCGCTGCTGATCTCGAACGGGATTGGCCCCTCGTCGCCGGCGCATTGCTCAGCGATCTGCAGTCGACTCTGAGTGTACCAACGTTTCTCTTCTTCGACGATATGCATCTGATCGCCGATGGACCGATTACCAGTCAGCTCCTCGGCTACCTACTGCGCACCGCACCGCCAATGTTGCATATTGTTATTGCATCACGCCGACCGGTCAGTTCGGCGCCGCTGCCTCGCTTGCGCGCCGAGGGTCTGCTGGTCGATGTCACCCAGGACGATCTCTTGCTCACGGCTCCTGAAGCCCGCTCTCTGCTCGAAAGCAATGGCGTCACACTGACGAGCGAAGAATTGGATCTTCTGCTGGCCCGTACTGAGGGCTGGGTCGTCGGTGTCCAGCTCGCCGCGCGCGCACTGATCCGGCAAGCGCCCGAGCAGCGCTCACACTACCTCAGTACGCTCGATGCCAACCAGCAAGATCTTTTCGACTATCTGGCCACAGAAGTGCTGGCCGACTTGCCCGCCGACCTGCTCGACTTTCTCGCTTTGGCGGCTCTGCCCGAGCAGTTTAACGCCGCGCTGCTCTCTGAAGTGCTGGGGCAGGTGAATGCCCCCGAGTTGCTTACCCATGCCCAAAGTATGGGCTTGCCAATCGTCGCGCTGGACGAGGGTGGCAGCGCGTTGCGCTTCCATCCGCTGCTGCGCCGCTTGCTGCTGCGCCGTGCGAGTACGCAACTCGACGCCGAGGCGACAGCCAAGTTACAGCGTCTCTTTGGGCGCGCGATGGAGCACCGGGGCAACCTGGAAGCCGCACTGAAGCACTACGCCACAGCCGGCGCAACCGACGAAATGGCGCGCGCGCTACGGGAGCAAGCCTGGCCACTGGTCAATACACCCCATCGCGACATCATCAGGCGCTGGCTCGACCAGTTGCCCGAACAGATTCGCCGCAACGATCCCGAGCTACTGCATATGTGGGGCTGGAGTATGGCCGCCTTGGCTCCACCCCAAGCGACTGCCGCAATCAGTCAGGCAGCCGTCCTCTATAGCGAGCAGCGCCTGTATCAGCGCGAACTACGCGCGCTCAGCGATCTCGCGGCGCTGCTCTTTTGGGAAGATCGCCCCAGTGATTTTGCCGATGTGTGTATTCGTGCCGTTCGCGCTGCAAACCGGGTCCGCGATGCCTGGGCCAGGGGCGCAGCATTGGTGAGCGTGGTCGCGCTGCTCTACAGCAAAGAGCGCTACAATGCGGCCCTCCGGGTTGCAAGCCATGCAGCGACCCATCCGCGCAGCCCCTTCTGGCAGTGGCTGCTCTCCTTGATTGTCGCTACCATTTCGGTACAACAAGGCCATCCAAACGTCGCCATCTCCGCCACCGACGAAACCCTGGCCATGCCCCAGATTGATCGCGATGACCGGCTGCGCCAGAACCTGCTGCGCCAGCGCGCGCTGGCGCTCTACCAACAGGGCCATAGCAGCGAGGCTGTCGAGCTAGCGCTCACCGCCCATCGCCGGTTGAGTGACTATTACGATGATGGCGTCCTGGGGAGCAGCGCGGCGCTGCTTGCGTTTCTATTGATGGAACAGGAGCGCTTTGAAGAAGCGAATACCTACCTGGCACGGGCGCGCTCAACAGCGAATCGCACCGGAGCGGGCGCTTTACTTGCCCGAGTTCAGGTACTCGAAATCTATGCTTTGCTCTGTAACGGCCAGGCGACGCAAGCTGCCGCTGCCACGCTGGATATCTTGCGCCAGTTCAAAACAGAGCAGCGCGGTACGAAAATCGAAGGGAAAGAGCCTGCCGGCTCCCGCTATCTGGCGCTTGGTTCACACGACCTCTGGCTTCGGTTGCTCTTGCTGTTAGCTCTAGGCAGCAGCGGTGAAACCACGCGCGCCGCTGAAATGGCCGACGAATTGGTTAACCAGATGGAAGCACGTGGCGACGGGTTATTTCTGGTCATCGCCCAACTCTACCGCGCGGCGCTGGCGCAGCAGCGCGGTGACACCGCAACATACGAAACCGCCCTGCGGGCTGGATGGGAGAGGGCCGAAACCCAGGGACACAACTATCTTCCGGTACTGCCGTCTGCGGTCTTGTCTGACGCAGTGGTGGCAGCCTTGCAGAGGGATCTGGCCCCACACATCGTTGCCAACGTGTTGCGCCGCCAATTGCCTGAACAGGCGACCAGCTTGCTGCTTAGCCTACTGACGAATAATACGACGGCGACTCGCGCCCGTGCAATAGCGCTTCTGGGCGATTTGGGCGCAACGTCGGCGTATCCTGTGCTGCGCGGCCTGCTCAAAGATCGCAACCAAACGATCCGTACTGAAGCTGCCGCAGCGTTGGATCGGCTCGTCTATCGTCCAAGCTATCAACTGCGGGTACGCACCCTGGGCGCCTTCAATGTCTGGCGTGGCGACGACGAGATCCGCGACCGCAACTGGCGCAGCGTGAAAGCTCGCCAGTTGCTCCAACTCTTGCTGATCGACCACGGACGCATGTTACCGCGCGAGCGGATTATGGACATGCTCTGGCCGGGATTGGAAAGCGAGGCGGCCGCCAACAACCTGCGGGTCACAATTAGCCGGTTAACCAAAGCCCTTGAACCAGAACGGCCCGAAGGAGCGCCTATCCACTATGTGGTCCAGCACGGTGACACGTTTGGATTCAACGTCGCCAGCGACCACGCCGTCGATGCCGTTGAATTCGCCGACGCCGTGGCCGCGGGACGACAGGCCGAGCGCGATGGTCAGCGCGAGAAGGCCGTGGCTGCGTACCAACGAGCGATCAAGCTCTACGGCGGCGCATTTCTACCAGATAGCCTCTATGAAGACTGGTCGGTAGTTGAGCGCGAACGCCTGGCGCTGTTATTCAATGATGCAGCGCTACGCTTAGGCGGGTTGTTGCTCGAGGCTGGGCAACCTGACGAAGCAATCGGGTTGGCCTGGCGTGTGCTCGAAAATGATCAGGCGCAGGAAGAGGCATACTTGCTGTTGATGCGCGCCCACACAGCGCTGGGCGAGCGGAGCACGGCGCTACGGCTCTATAATCGCTGTGTCACAGCATTGCGCTCCGAACTGGGGGTCGAGCCGTTGCCCGAGACTATGGCCTTGTATGAAGCGTTGCGCAAAAATGATGGAGTGTAACCCAAGTCTGCTGTTTGGACTTTGCCCCAAGGCTCAAAAGTAGATGACGCCGCTGCACCACATCGACGCAGATGTTTTACAATAAACGCGCCTGCATCGATGTGCAAGCTCGTTCGATTGAGCCGCCGACGCATCTGGCAGGAAGATGCGTCGTCCGCGGCATAGACGGGGCGTTGCGGACGATGTTGTTTGGCGTAATAGATGAGCGGATATCGGCGAGAATGAGCGATTCATCTACATTCGGCGGGAAGTGCCAAGGGGGTGACGAACGCTTTCTTGTGCAAGCCCGTTTGCAAAGCGTCAATACTTGATGCGGCGTTTGGGCGACATCGCCTGCTCTGACACCATTTCGAGTTGGCCGAGATGCGTAGCGATAAAGGCTACTACGTCTTGAAGTTGGTCGATTTGCAACTCCTGGCCACTTGCGATATGCTGGATGCGTCCACGCCATTGCTCCGGGGTAATGCATCCATCGTCTTGCACGACCAGTCGTAGTAGAAACGACTCGACCCTGCGAGTACTCATACGTTTTCCTTTTTGCGATTTTTTGGTGTACGTTGAAGCTTCTACGCGGAGCATATCACTATCTAGTTACCCTGCTGTAACCAAAGGAGCTGGTCAATGGATTATCGGATCGCGGTGTTGGCGGGCGACGGCATCGGCCCGGAGGTCGTGGCCGAAGGACTGAAAGTTCTCGCCGCGATAGGCGAACGGTTTAACCATCACTTTGAAACCGAGGCGGGACTGATTGGCGGATGTGCGATTGACTCAATCGGTTCAGCTTTGCCAGAAGCAACCATCACCTTGTGCCAGGCCAGCGATGCGGTCCTACTAGGTGCGGTGGGCGGCCCGCAATGGGATAATCCGAATACTAACGTACGTCCTGAACAAGGGCTGCTTGGCATTCGGAAAGCGCTGGGGCTATTTGCGAACCTGCGCCCGGTCACACTACACCCGTCGCTGCTTGATGCCTCGCCGCTGCGCACCGAGCGTCTTGTCGACGTAGATCTGCTGGTGGTTCGCGAGTTAACCGGTGGCATCTATTTTGGCGAGAAGCGCCATGAACGCGACGCGCAGGGCGAATGGGCCAGCGATCTCTGCATCTATACCCAGGCCGAGATCGAGCGGATTGTGCGTATGGCTGCCGGGCTAGCGCGCGAACGCAATAACAAGCTCACCCTCATCGATAAGGCCAATGTGCTGGAGACCAGCCGCCTCTGGCGGAGTATCACCACCAACCTGATGCGGAGTGAGTTCTCCGATGTCCAATTCGAGACGATGCTCGTAGACGCCTGCGCGATGCATTTGATCCGCCGCCCTGCTGATTTTGATGTAATCGTCACCGAGAACATGTTTGGCGACATTCTGACCGACGAGGCGTCGATGCTGGCCGGTTCGTTGGGTATGTTGCCCAGCGCCTCGCTTGGCGCACCAAGCAACGACCCGCCGGCAACACCTGGCCAGGCTCCATCTAGACAAACAATCATAGGCTTGTATGAACCCATTCACGGCAGCGCGCCAGATATTGCCGGTCAAGGCAAAGCCAACCCGCTGGCGACCATCCTGAGTGTCGCGTTATTGCTCCACCACTCGCTGGGGCTTGACCAAGAGGCCCAGGTGATCGAATATGCAGTCAGCGGCGTCTTAGAGGCAGGGATCGTGACCGGCGACATTGCCCGCCCTGGACAGGCAATCGCCAGCACAGCGCAGATCGGCGATGCAGTAGCGGCGCGGGTGCGCGAGGGATGTGACAACCGCTAGCTTAATCTTCTCAACTCAGTACTACATGACTTGGCAAAACTACACAACTCTCGTTTCAGATGAACAGCATACGGTGACAGGCAACCTGAAGATCCGTTGCAATGTTGCTAGTCCGCAACTCGGCAACCAGCGCGACCTGCTCGTCTACCTGCCGCCTTCCTACGCGCAGAGCAAGCGACGCTACCCCGTTATCTACATGCACGATGGACAGAACCTCTTCGACCAACGGAGCAGCTACGCGGGCGAGTGGCAGGTTGATGAGACCATGCAGGCGCTTAGCCAGGAGGGACTGGAGGCGATTATCGTCGGTGTCCCGAATAGCGGCGTCGAGCGCCTGAACGAATACAGCCCCTTTCGTGATCCAAAGGTAGGCGGCGGTAAAGGCGACCGCTACCTACGCTTTCTGACCGAGACAGTCAAACCGCTGATTGATCGCAGCTTCCGCACCTACCCCAACCGCGCCCCAACCGGGATCATCGGCTCTTCGATGGGTGGGCTGATTAGCCTCTACGGTTTTTTTCGCTTCACGGACTATTTTGGCTTTGTTGGGGCGATGAGTCCGGCGCTCTGGTTCGCCGGCGGGGCCATGTTCAACTATATTCACAAGGTCGGGCATATACCAGGTCGCGTCTATCTCGACGTCGGCACTCACGAAATCATCGGAGCGCAGAGCGAACGCCTGATGATGCAAGCGTTTGCTCGACGCTACAGTTCCAATGTGCATCGCATGTATAGCCTCCTCGTGACGAAGGGATTTCGACCAGGGCAAGATATTCGCTATGTGGAAGAACCTGGCGGGGAGCATAACGAAGCCGCCTGGGCGCGACGACTTCCCAACGCACTGCAATTTCTGCTGGGCAAGGAACAGAATTAACTTGCAGCGATAGGTTTCGTTGCCGATTGTAGCCACAATACCTTTCAAAGAAGATCTGACAGGTCTTGGGGATGGCCTCCCAAAGCGACCGTTCAAGACCTGTCAGGTCTGAAACAGCGCCTATTCGAGAGCAGATGCTCCATCTCCCGCTTTTCCTCCAGGATCGTGCGCTGGATTAGCTTGTCTCACGCGGATCGAGGGCGTCGCGCAACCCATCGCCAATGAAGGTAAAGGCCATTGTTATCGTTGCGATTGCGATGGCGGGTGCAGTCAACAGCCAGGGCTGTGAGACAACTGTCGATTTCCCGTCCAAGATCATGTTGCCCCAACTCACCGGGAAGAGCGCATCCAGCTCTGTCGAGGGCCGCACGCCGATTCCTAGATACGAGAGCACGGCTTCGGTAATGATCGCGCCCGGAACAATAAATGCCGCCGAAATAATGATCGGTCCCAGCGTGTTCGGCAACAGATGCCGAAACAAGATGGCCGGCGTGCTCACCCCAATCGCGCGGGCTGCCTCCGTAAACTCTTTTTCTTTGAGAGACAGCACCTGGCCGCGCACCAACCTGGCGATATCGACCCAGAGCACCAGCGACAGCGCCCCGAAGAGGATGAGGAAGCCATTCCAGAACCTGCCGATGGGCGTGTCCTTTAGGGCGGCCATCACAATGATGAACAGCAAAAACGAAGGGAAAGAATACACAATCTCGGCAAAACGCATGAGCGATGAGTCGATGGCGCCGCCCCAATAACCGGCAATCAGCCCGACAACCGAACCAATGATCGTTGTCAGGATCATCGGCACGAAGCCGACCAACAACGAAGTGCGAACCCCATAGATCAGCCGGCTCAACACGTCGCGTCCGATCGTATCCGTCCCCAACGGGTGTTCCCATGTTCCAGTCACATCGGGGCGATCAGGCGTTGAGATCCAGGCAGCCTGGCGCAGGCTATTGCCAGGGATAATCTGCACCGGGTTGTGCGGTGCAACGAGCGGCGCCACAAATGCTAGGACAATCAGGAAACCAATGTAGATCATACCTGCCACTGCGGCTTTGTTGCGCAAGAGCCGCCGCCAGGCATCGCTCCAAAGGCTACGCGGCGTACGGCTTGCCAGTGCTCGTTCTTCACGTGAAATACTTGTATCGGTTACTGTTGTTGTCATAGTGCTACCTTGCTACCCCTGGCTGCGGATGCGCGGATCGAGCAGACCATAGCTCAAGTCTACCATAAGGTTTGCGAGTATCAGCAGCGCAGCATACATCAGTGTTGTGCCCATAATCATCGAGTAATCGCGCTGGAAAATAGAGTCGACAAAGAATTTGCCAACCCCTGGAATATTGAAGATCGACTCTGTGATCACCGCACCGGTCACCAGGCTGACCAGGGTTGGCCCCAGCAGCGTGACAACCGGAATCAGCGCATTGCGCAGAATATGCTGGATGATCACCGGCATTTCCGCCAGACCCTTCGCCCGCGCCGTACGGATATAGTCTTGGCGCTTGATCTCTAGGACTGATGTGCGGGTAATCCGGGTAATAAACGACATCGCCGCCAGACCAAGCACCAGCCCCGGCGCAATGTATGGCGGCCACGTCGTCCAATCGTTCGTGGCGATTGAAATCCAGTTGAGCGTCGTTCCAAAGAAAATCAGAACCAGAAGACCGGTGACAAATGTTGGGATCGAAACGCCGACGGTTGAAATAAAGAGGCTGATATAGTCGATGACCGTATTCTGTTTCAGCGCCGCGACCACGCCGAGCGGAATGCCAACGAGCACTGCGAACCCTGTCGCAAACAGCCCCAAGCGCAACGAGTAGGGCCATTGTTCGCTCAGGATATCCTGGACGTTTTTGCCGCGCTGGCGGTACGATGGCCCGAGATCGCCCTGGACGGCGTTGATCATATAATTGCCGTATTGACTGTCGAGGAAGGCTCGCGTTAGACGAAGCGGGTTCCGCACACCCTGGCCCCACAACTCGCTGACTGCGCCCGGATTGATGTATTGCGGCTTATCGAGGCCGAAGCGCGCGTTCAGCGCCGCCAGCGTGCGGGCGTCCACCTGCTTATCTTCGCGATCGAACGGACCGCCAGGCGCCTGATGCATCATGAAGAATGTAAATAACGACACAAAGAAAAAAACGGGGATTGTCCATAAAAGGCGACGAATAATAAAAGCAACCATAATGCTATTCCCTGAACTTGGACCTGTTAGATCAATGAAGAGTGACGAGCAGGCGCTACAATTTTTTGCTGCGATCTGGCCGACATAGTCTCATTTCCTCAGCTCGATCGGATATGAGCAATGGCGACCTTCGTTTGAAGGTCGCCATTGCTATTTGGTCTCTTAGCGCTCGATTGTTGCATTGATGAGCGCGGTCTCCTGGCCGGGAAAAGTCGAGTCCTGCGGCGTCAGGTCGAGGCCTTTCACATGCGGTTTGACCATATAGACATTGAGGTTGTTCATCAACATCGCGTGGCCAATATCCTCGATAATCAGGTTTTGCGCCTGCTGGTACAAGTCCATACGCGTAGCTTCATCCTGTGTAATGTCCGCCTCATTCATCAACTGGTCAGCATCGGCGTTCGCATAGCCAATGTTTTTGGCGAAGTTCTCCGATGACTTCCAATATACGCTCAACCAGTTCTGCGGGTCTGGGTAGTCGGCGCACCAGCCGCCGATGAGCATCGCTGGGTGGGTCTCAACCGACTTGCGCAAACCGGTCAGCGTTGTTCCCTCGACCGGGTCAGGAAGCACTGTAACACCGAGCGAGGCCTGCAATGACTGGATAATGTATTCCGCGCGGGCCTGGTTGGCCGGGTTGTTGCTGTTATACGAGAACTTGACTTCGGGCAGACCCTCGCCATTCGGGAAACCGGCATCGGCCAGCAATTGCTTGGCCTGGTCCGGGTTGAAGGCGAAACGGGTCTCGCCTTCATCATAGCCAGGGAATCCAGGCGGAATCCAGGTCAGCGTTGGCACATAGGTTTCCTTATAGGCGTCGCGGGTGATCCCCTCGCGGTCAAGCGCAGTGGAGAACGCCTGGCGAACCTTGAGGTTATCGAACGGCGGCTTGGTCAGGTTGAATCCTATCGCTAGCGTGCAGGAACCAGGATACTCTAACAGTTCCTGGCTCAACTGCGGGTCGGCTTTGATCGTCGGCACGTCGTTCGGGTCCGGCTCGAACATGTCGATCTCATTGTTCTGATACGCCTGGAACGCGACGGTCAGATCTTCGATCACCCGAATAGTGACTCCATCGAGTTGGGGGCGGCCCTGCCAGTAGTTCTCGTTGGCCACATATTCGATCACCTGGTTCTGGATATCGATATTGGTAAACTGGAAGGGGCCGTTGCCGATCTGGTTGGAAGCGGTCTCCCACCAAGTCTCGCCGCCGGCTTCGACCAGATCCTGCTTGGCCGGAAAGAACATCCACATACTGGCCAAGGTATGGAAGAACGGGGTCGGCTGGGTGAGCTTGAAGGTGAGGGTCGTATCATCTACGGCGATCGCCTGCAGCGCCTCGAACCTGTCCGGCAAGGTCTCCGTGTCGGTCGGGATTTGGGTGCTGATAATCTCATTGGCGCCCTGGATCATGCTAATAATGGTTTGGTAGTCGCCTGGCGCAATCGGGCTGAGCGTGCGACGAACGGCATTGACGAAATCCTGCGCCGTTAGCGGCGAACCGTCGCTGTAGCTCAGCCCGGCGCGTAGCTTAAAGGTAATCTCGGTAGAATCTTCGTTGTATTCCCAGCTCTCGGCGGCTGCCGGTACAGTCTGGAGATCTTTGTCGAGGCCGGTCAGACCTTCATAGTTGAGCGCTAGGGTCGCGATTTCCTGTGAGAACGAAGATGTCTGCGGGTTGAGTGCATCAGGAAAAACAGCATACGAGATGCGTAGGACATTGCCTTCTGGGGTATTAGGATCACCGGTGGAACCTGTATCAGTGGTCGCCGGGGATCCATCTGTGCCAGGATCAGTGGTCGCGGGCTGATCGCCGCCGCAAGCTGCGAGGATCGGCAGAATCAGCGCCAGGAGCATAGCTACAACATAGCTGCTGCGTAGCTGAAAAACATTTTTCACGAGGTTACTCCTTACTGTATCATAAAGTCCGTTGTGCAAACAAGCCCAATTTCTGGGCAAGAACTGCGCTATGGTATCAGGTCCGCTCGGGGAACCTGGCCTAACCACCCCCTTTCGTCGCCTATACCAAAGCGCACACCGCGCTACGCAGGCTATGCAGCTCAACCGCTGGTGCGGCGCCGCTTGAAGAGATGCAAACGACAAAGGGCGCGAGGAAGGGCGATGCCTTCCCCACGCCCCGCTTTTTCGCTAATGGCGTACGCGCGAACAGATATTGACATTGGGTGTAACACACAGGACGCGGATCGCTTTTCGGAAATGATACCGTCGCCTGCTTCTTGCAACCAGACCAAGCTGCGAATAATTTGCTGTCCTTAGTCTGCGGCTGCGGTCTGACCGCGCACACGTTCCATCCGTGCGGCGATCGCGGTTGGCGGGACGCGGTATACTTTCCAAACCAGACCCAGCCGCTCGAGGCCACGAATGATATATGCCGAAAAATCGAACTGCCACCAGCGCATGCCATGGAAAGCCGAGCGAGGAAAGGCGTGGTGGTTGTTGTGCCAGCCCTCGCCGAAGGCCAGTAAGCCGACCAGCCAGTTGTTCATGCTTTGGTCTTCAGTCTCGAACATACGCTTGCCGAAGGTATGGCAAATGGAGTTGACGCTCCACGTGGTATGGTGGCAGAGGAAGACCCGCACCAAGCCGCCCCACAGCAAGCCCGTCCATCCGCCAATCAGGAAGGGGATCACAAAGCCAAGCACCACCCAGAATAGGAATGTACGCTCGAAAAAGACAACCATCCGATCTTTCAGCAGCCAACTGCCATATTTATCAGGTTCAGCGTAGAGTCCATCGAGCAGCCAACCGACATGTGCGTGGAAAAAGCCCTCCAGGGGGCTATGCGGATCGCCCTCCTCATCGGTCAGGGCATGATGCTTGATGTGAACCGAGGCCCAGGTCACCGCGCCGCCTTCCATTGCCATCGAACCCAAGGCAAGGAAGATAAACTTGACAACTGGGTGCGCCTCGAAGCTGCGATGGGTCAGCATACGGTGGTAACCAACGGTAATGCCCAGGCCGGTCAACGTATACATTCCTAGCAGCAGAGCGACTTCGCGCCAAGACACCAAGCGTTGCCACAGCAAGACAATGGCGAATATCGTGGCAAGCAGCGGAACGATGACAACAAACAGCATGATGATCCGATAGGTCGGGTTGCGGGCCGGGGTGGTTGTGTGCATGAGCCTTTCTTTCTTGACTTGAGAATTTGGAACCATAGAGCGACCACTAATCGAAGATCACACCATTAAGCAACTATCTGACTGATGGCAAGATCCGAACGATATGGAATGTGATGCTGTTTCATCAAGAAGCAGGGAGAAGGAAGAAACAGGTAGTTGTGAAGCGCCAATGGATTGGTTGTGGTCATGTACAATCGACGTAACTGCGTCAGTTCGAAAATCAGGTCATTACTCCCAGAGCTTGAACAGCAGTTCCCTTTGGGAATAGAAAAGCAAGATATGAGCTAAAAGAGCGACGGTTCCAGCTAACTCTTGCGCAATTATATCAGGGTTTAACCACACGCCGCAAAAGCCCGATTCGTACTAGTTCACACTGCTTGGCGTCGCCATAATTGATGAGGACAATCAGCATTGACAAGATCATATCCCCATTGAAAAACGTCTTACGCAGCGTTGGCTTGAGAAAGAAAGTCGCGCAGCGCTTGATGATAGGCTTCGGGCTGCTCGACCATCGGTACATGGCCGCAACGGTCGATCCATGCCAACCGGCAATTGGGCGTAATCTGGGCAGCAATTTCCGTACCAGACGGCGGCATGATCAAATCATAGCGCCCGGCCACGATCAGTGTTGGTGCGTGGATCTGGCTCAATGCTCCAATAATTGCCGGATCACCTAGGCTCGCAGCGCTTTCCAAAGCAGTACGCCAATCCATCTGCACAAGATCGGCCACCCCTTCACGGAGCAATTCATCTTCGGCAGGGGTACGATAGAAAAAGCGAGAGGCGATCAGGCGCGGCAAAGGCGGTGTTGTCCACTGCAAAGCTAACCAGGGTTGCCAGACGTTTATCCAGGGCTGCCAGGCCGTTAGCCAGGGCTGCCAGAGCGCCAACGTGAGCCCCATCTGTTGATGCATCTGGGCAAAGAGAACCCGCTCGATGGCGGTACGCGGTATGCTGAAGCTCGTAAGCATCAGATTTTGAACCCGCGTCGGCCAGCGTGCCGCCAAATATGCAGCCACGCCAGCGCCAAAGGAGTGTCCGTTGAGATCGAAGCGCTCGACCCCCAACATATCGGCAAACTCGATAACAACATTGGCCAAGCATTCAGCGCTTGCGACCCCAGCGAGGGGTTGCGAGTCGCCAAAGCCAGGCAGATCGAGCGCATAAATGGTTCGTATATCAGCGAGATTTGCCATTGTGCTAAGCCAATGGCGCGATGAGCCGCCCCAGCCGTGGATCAGCAACAGCGGTCGCCCATTCCCGACTTTGCGATAGGTGACGCCTGTTCCAGCAACAGTCACCTGTTCAGGAGGGCGAGAGGCAATGGAGTTACGTTGGAGTGTCATCATAAGCTGTTTTCCGCGTTTCAACGGCGAGGTTACCAAAGATCCACCAATGACCCTCGGCCAATATTGTGCGCAATCGTTGCTCAGTGGAGGTCTTTGTGAAAATACTCACCTTGACGTATTATACCACCATACCACAGCTACGCGTTGAACGTGATTCGAAACTGGCAATGCTCGCCGCCACACGCGATGCAGACGATTTCTTGCACCGCTGCGCGTGGGGCAATCAGCGTTTGCAGTAAATGTTCGAAAGCGCCGCTGTAATAGCTACACACTGGCGCCGACGCTTGTACGCCACGGCACTCTACACAGTCGCCAATCGAGATGTACAGCGTTTTATCGAGTTGAAAGCTAAATGTGCCGCTGCCGACAAATGTCCAAGCGTGTTTGCTGATTGCCTGCAACAGGATCCTCAAGCCGACCCGGTGCGGGAGTATCTTGAGCAGATATTGCACTGGTTGAGGAATCCGATTCTGAAGAAGGTAAACTGCCGTCAACTGACCTGAACGGCGCAAGATTCGCTCAGCGGCGGGGCCGCCAAGCTGGCTGCGTAATGCCAATACCAACTGAGTGAAGTCGGTCTCGTCGATCATGTCAACGGGCAAGATGTCGATCAAGTCAGCGCGCCCGCTGCAGCGCAGGATCTCGGCGGCGCGGGTCTGACCATAAGCTTCGTGCAACGCCTCAACCGTGCGGATGATGGAGTTAGGGCCGATCCGCGGCGGATGGGTTATATGCGACGGAGTCCGGCGTAGCGCCGCTAGAAGTTGAGGGCCTTTCATCACTCGTTCCTACTGGATGTTATCAGTTATTCGCCAATGCACCAACCGACGTCAATCTGCTAACACTCGCGGCGCTGTGGGAAGAAACCGCCGATACACGCCGATAGAATGGGCCAATCTGCTAATGGCCCGCTGACACCGCTGATGGACGCCGGTCAACACAGATCGGACGTTCCAACGTGCCAACGCACTAACGTTCCAACATTCTACTACGAACACACTATGCGTGGACTATAGCATATGCGTCTCTATTCTTTAAAGAAATTTTTGTAACTTATAGTGACAGTCTCGAAACTATTGACGGCCCATTATCGCCATTTGATCATATGGACCAAGACATGGTTTCAGGATAATCGCTGTACGATTGGCAATAGCATGCCACACTACTTGCAAGAACGGATATAATGAACAAGCGCCTATCAGTCGATTTGGACTCTCTGCATCTCCACATCGATAGCCAGAATGGTTCAAAACAATTCCGACACACCGCATAGCCTCGGCCGTGTTGCCGATTCTGCGCTGATCCTCCAGCAGTTGCACGATCTGGTCAGGGACGCCAATATTGTACCACTATCTTTTCACAGCTCTGCAGCCATAGCGGCGCGTCTGCGCCGCTTTGCAGCTCAGTATGACGATGCCACATGGTCAGCGTTGATGACCGACCCCAACACCGCGCCGGAGATCTTGCAGCTTCTAGCCGGCACTTTCCCTGCACAATTCTGCGCCAATCCGATTCTTCCCTTACTGCTGCTGGAAAACCCCAACTTACCCACCGAGATGGATAGTGCTTCGCTAGGCAGTTTGCTGACCTATACCGATGTCCCCAAGGATTTCCTTACGTATATTGCGACCCACGCAAGCCCAGAGATGGCCACAGCCGCGCAATATCATATTCGTCTAGCCAGCGAAGCCGCAGCAGACTGGCAAACGTTGGCCCAGCAGTCCGTTCAACAGATACCCATTGAGTCTGATAATGAACTGTTACTCGAACTGATCAGCTTCGATGCTGTACCGAGCTGGCTCTTCGAACGCATCGCCGCTATCGAAGACCCACAGGTCCGCCATGCCATTGCGTCGAGCCCATCTGTACCGGCAGCGTTGCGCCAGCGTTTGCAATGTGAGAGCCTAGCGCCAACCGTATACGAGACGAACAGACAATCGCCGGATGGCGCGGCGGCGCTGACATATAAAGCCGCCCCGATCACCTCAGAACTCCTAGCGCAGCTTGCCGCAGACGAAGACCCGCAGGTTCGCGCCGCCGCCGCGCGTCATCCCGCCGC
>JAKSDJ010000976.1 GCA_022360155.1 Chloroflexales bacterium
AGACACAGCTGCGACGACGCATTCTCTTCATCCTTTCAATTCAGTCCACCGCGCCACCGTATCAGGGCGGCAGCAAGGGTTCCAGACCACACCGCACCAGGCCGACACCGTCAGGCGGCGCCGGATTACCGTCAGGAAAGTGTTAGGCAATGTTGCACCAGACCGACACCGTCAGGCGGCGTCGGCTCACCGTCACCCGCTGTTCCAGCTACACCAAACCAGGCCGCTCTTACGAGACCAGAATGGGTTAGCGATACACGGATTTCAGGCCATACCAAACAGACTACTACCATCACACCGTATCGGCGCACGGTCACACGGTATGTGACCGAGACCTTTTGGGTAAGCGTGCGCTCAGACCGCTGTGGTCTTGGGGCGGGCCGCCCCAAGCGCTTGTTCAAGGCCTCAAAGATCTTCTTGGAAAGGGATTGACATGAGATCACCGTCATTGGTTGTTCGCGCAACGCCAACCAAGCGAGCACTGCTGTGTCATATCGGAGCACAGCCGCCAAAGCGATGAAAACGTCGAACAGAATCGTACGAACACCCTGCAGACCCAAGGCGACAGGGATGAACTAGGAAACAGACAACGCGATCAGCCGAGGGTGTATCGGCAGGCAACACAGGTGGCTGACCAAGCACGGTCATTCGATTGAAGTGATGCAATATGTTATAGCTACCAGTATAGCATATATGACACAAAGCGTAAAGTGACAGAATTGTTATCATGGGCGGCTCCGGCTTCCCCGTGGGCGGCGTTGCTCCCGCGCCGTCGCTGCCCATGACGCCGGGCGACACAGAGACAGGAGCAACGAGCAATGCGGAACAAGGGCGTGCGGAGCGCGTTGACGCAACAGACGGCCCTGCGCTGCCCACCGCCCGTTCTCATCCCGCACCCATCCAACCCACGCAACGGAGGCATGGGGCGCCGTGCATACGCTACCTCACCACATCACCTGCGGAGGGGTCACGGGGAACCGGCACGGTTCCCCCGGCCTCTTCCCCTTCCAGGTCATCGAGGCAGCACATTGGAGCGCCGCCCTGATCGAGTCGCGGATCACAACGCCGCGGAGCCGCTGCATACATTGCGTCCGCCGACGATGATTCTCGGAACCGTTAGCACGATTGATGACCAGCGTGGTGATTGCGGCAAAACGTGCCCGCACCTGCTCCCACCAGGCGACGAGACCATCACCCAAACAATCACTGGTCACTTTGAAGGTGATGGCAGAGCGAAACAATTCGTCGCCGGCGGGGAGGAACATACCCACCGGCGTGACGGTCGCTACGGGCTGAACATCATGATCAGCCGCAACCGTCGGCGCCCGACTCTTGCCACCGTGAGCAAATGGTCCTCCTTTTCCGTCGCTTTAGCGTCCATCGCAATCCGTAAGGTGTCTGGCACCGTGTCGGCGGCACGATTCACCTGTGCGCGGTGGGCGAAGATGGCATCGGTTTCCGGGCGTTTTTGTGGGGTTGGGCCTTTGCCACTTTGGTGGGATAGTAGCCCAGCGCGGTGCGTTTCCGTGCAATCGTGCGCTCGTTCGGTCATACTGCATCCGTGGAGCCCTTCCGGCTGATCAATTGCTGGCGGACTTCAGCCGCAGTGGGACGCGTAGAGCGGCAGGATGTGCGCAAGTGCGAATCCGCTTGGCGTTGGCTATCAACCAGAGCTTGGCTATCAGTCAGTACGTTGGGCAGCTGCACTTCGGCCCGCTTGCGTCGTCGTACGGCACAGGCGTCGAGGCAAGTGATGCCACTCGCCAATTCGTGCAGCGCCTTGCCTAGCGTTTGCCGGTTCCAGCCCAAGATGTGCATAGTGGTCATTTCGACACATTGTACATTGATAATACAGGAGCCTCTTCACCGCATCCAGAGTGCCATGTCTCAACCCATCCACCTATGGCAACAAAAGCGGGCAGCGCCACATTCATAACCCTGCCCGCTTCCGCCCGCCGAACCATCTAATGTTATCTCTCAACCTTGAGCCACAAGCCTGACTGCAGCTCCTCGAAATCGTCTCCCTCCTCAGCAACGAAGGCAATCTCGCCGGCCCGGCTGACGCTGCGCAAATCGGCGCCCGACTGCTCCAGCAGCATGCGCAGGATGTCGTTGCCCGCTTCAATCGCGATAGTCAGCCGGGTCAGCGTTGCGCCCAGGCTCAGGCTATGCGCCGACTTGTAACGCCGGACCGCGCCGGTCAGGGCCAGCAACGCCGTACCGGCCTGCTCGGCGGCAGGGTCGATCAGCGCCGGGTTGGGCTGCGGCCAGCGCGCCGTATGGATCGAGCCGCCGCCCGCCTGCGCCGCAAAGAGGTGATGATAGATCTCTGCGGTGATGTGCGGCAGGATCGGCGCGAAGAGTTTGAGAACGGCCAGCATCGTCTGCGCCAGCGCCCACTGCGCGGCTTGACACTCGGCGGCGCTGCCCTCATAGAGCCGGTTCTTGACCCACTCCAGATAGTTGTCGCAGAACATGCCCCAGAAAAAGCGCTCGGTGGCGTCGCATGCCGCTGCGTACTCATAGGCTGCGAAGCGCCCGGTCGCCTGTTCGATCAGCCGCTGCAGCCATGAGAGCAGCGCCCGGTCGCTCGGCAAGAGATCCGGCGGAGGGAACGCTCCCGCGCGCCCGCTACTCGCTTCTGCCAGCGCGATGCCGGCAATGAATCGCGCAGCGTTCCAGAGCTTGTTGACCAAGCGCGTCCCCTGTTTCATTGTCGCTTCGTTGATCGACTGATCGGCGCCGGTGCTGCCGCTACAGGCCCAGTAGCGAGTCGCATCCGCGCTGTAGCGCTCGATCAAGGCCATGGGCGCGATGGGCGAGTTGCCCTTTGATTTGTGAATACTCGAGCCGTCGGGGGCCAGCCCGTGCCCGGAGATCATCACCGTCTGCCAGGGAATTGCGCCAAAATGGTAGTGCGACTTGACAATCGTATAGAAGGCCCAGGTGCGGACGATGTCGTGAGCCTGCGGTCGCAAGTGCATCGGGAAGAGCCGGGCATAGAGCGCCGGATCGTCGAGCCACTGCGCGGCGATCTGCGGGCTGACCGACGAGGTGGCCCAGGTGTCCATAACATCCTCTTCGGGGCGCAAATTGGCGTTGCCGCAGCAACAGGGGCGCGGCGACGCTGCAGTCGTTGGATCAAGCGGCAATTGCGCCTCGTCGGCCAGCAGCGTTGCGCCACACTGATCGCAATACCAGACCGGGAAGGGAACGCCGTAGTACCGCTGGCGCGAGATGCACCAGTCCCACTTCAGGTTGGCGACCCAGTGTTCGTAGCGGGTCTGCATATACGCCGGATGCCAGGCAATCCGCCGCCCGGCCTTCAGCAAGGCTTCTTTTGCGTCGAGAACGCGGATAAACCACTGCTGGGTTTCCAGGATCTCCAGCGGCGTGCCGCAACGCTCGTGAACTCGGACCGTCTGCGCTGTCGCGCTGATATTGTGCAACAGGTCGGCATCGCGCAGGTCGGCGATGATCCGCTGGCGCGCCGCAGTCAGGGTCAGCCCGGCGTATGGCCCGCCATCGCTGCTCAAGCGGCCCTGGCGCGTCAGCAGCGGAATGAGCGGCAACTGGTGCGCCTGCCACCAGGCGACGTCGGTGGCATCGCCGAAGGTGCAACACATCACCGCGCCGGTCCCCTTCGCTGGGTCGACCGCCGCGTCGATCAGGATCGGAACCTGTCGCCCTAACAGCGAAACCGTCGCTGTTTGCCCATGCAAGTGACTGTAGCGGCGATCTTCGGGATGGACGAAAACCGCGACACAGGCCGGCAGCAGTTCGGGCCGGGTGGTGGCGATCAACAGGGTTTGAGCGGCTGCGCTGTCGCTTGGCGCCGATCCGGTCTGTTGTGTTGCAAAAGCAATCGTGTAGAACGTAGTGTTGCGCTCAACATCGTCCATCTCGGCCTGGGCGATAGCGGTCTGGCATTCGATACACCAGGGATTGGGCGACTGGGCGCGGTAGACCAGGCCTTTGCGATACAGATCGAGAAACGACCACTGAGCGGTTCGCCGGGCGCGGGGATCAATTGTCGAGTAACACAAGCGCCAGTCGACGCTGAAGCCCAGTCGCTTCCAGAGCTGCTCGAAGCGCTGCTCGACTTCGCGCGAGATGGCAAGGCAGTGCTCGATAAAGCGTTCACGGCCAAGTTCACGCGCCCGGACGCCCAGCCGCTTTTCGACGAAGCGCTCGGTGGGCAGGCCGTTGTCATCGAATCCGAAGGGGTAATAGACGTTGTAGCCCTGCATGCGCCAGAAACGGGCCATCGCCTCGGCCTGGACGTACGAGTAAACGTGGCCAATATGCAGTTCGCCGGAAACCGTCGGCGGCGGCGTATCAATCGCGAAAATTGGTCGCGGATCAGCGGGGTCGAACTCGTAGAGGCGCTGTTCAGACCAGTTTGTCTGCCAGCGCGGTTCGGCTTCGCTTGGGTCGTAGCGTTTGGGGAATCCCATAGTCATCACTCCTGTGCTGCTATGGGCGAGTCAGTTAGCGGGTACGAGTTGCGAGGTACGAGCTGTGAGCCTCTTCCGCCCGCAACTCATACCTCAGAGCTCGGACCTTTTGCCTGAGCGTCGCCCGTTCAAAAGATACAAGATGTTGCGTACTACACCTACATCATCGCCTTGCACGGCGCTCACCTCCCTTCAAAATACAAGTCGGCAACAACCAGACAATGGTCGGAACTCGCATTGCTGCAATCGACCCGGGTGGCTGCCGGCGCAATCCCGCCGCCGCTGAAGATATAGTCGATCCGCACCAGCGGCCCTGGA
The DNA here is from genome assembly GCA_022360155.1 of Chloroflexales bacterium. Lineage (GTDB taxonomy): Bacteria > Chloroflexota > Chloroflexia > Chloroflexales > Chloroflexaceae > JAKSDJ01. Next base: position 4,776 of record JAKSDJ010000976.1, read on the forward strand.
ACGGGGATCGAAGCAACCTGAATTTGATTCGGAAACGTAAACCCAAAACCCCAGGCGGTTTCACGATAGGCGTCCCTCAGCCGGGCCGTAAACGCGGCGTAGGCCGGTTCGCGATCACTGGTATTGAAGTCGCCCGCCACCAGGATCGGTCCCGGCGTCTGGTCGATCGCCGCCAGCAAAGCGGTCAACTGACTTGCGCGCAAGCTCGTGTCATAGTCGCGCACGATCGGCAAGTCGAACCGCTCGATAAGGCTGACCTCGAGCGAGGGAACACTGGGATGCACATTGAAGATCGTCACCAGTTGTCCGGCGATTTGCACCACAGCGCGCTGCCCGCGAAACACTGGCTCCAGGTTGGCCGTCTCAATCGGGTAGCGGCTGAGTAGGCCTAGACCATGTGGTTTGGGGTCTGGGTGGAGCGCTTGGTAAGGATACTCCGCCTGGAGTTGCTGCTCGAACGCCGCCGCCAGTGATGGCGACAGCTCCTGGATTGCGACAATATCGGCATTCTGAGCGCGAATCGTTGCAACGACAGAATCGGGTTGTTGGTTGAGTGCGAGCGTGTTATAGGTCGCGACGCGCAGTTGACTCGCAGCGGTCCGTGCGATGTCTGGCGGCAGCAGTTGCGAACCGAATATGCTTAAGAAAGCGGCTGCACCGATCATAACTGTACCACGGATCAAAACTGAGCGCATCAGAACGGCCAAAGGCGCCAAGAAAAGCACCGGCGCAAACATATACAATGCGAAAATACTGGAAAACTCCAGCCACCAAGCTGGATAGATTTGGGTTGTCCAGAACAAGGTCAGGACGACAATTCCGACGCAATAGAGCAGTGTTGCGCCAAACAAGAAGCGGCGCATCGTCCCATTGATGGCTTGCACCTATTTGTTCTCCTTTGTTGTTGTATGATGAAATAGGCCAGTCCTTCTACAGTTCCACTTTATCAGTCGCAGAGCAATAAAAAAGCCCCGCCCCAGATTCAGGGGCGAAGGCAGCTTTACCTCCGCGGTACCACCCCGATTCGACAGCGGTCAGCACTGTCCTCGTTTGGCGCGATAACGGGCGCTTCCGGCAGCGACTATTGGCAGGTATGAATTGCGGGTTCCGCGCTTCATTCCTAGCGTTCGCCATTGCGGCATGTGACAGACCACGTTTAGCGCTTGCGTTCTCGAAGAGGCTTTCAGCCAAGGCCGCTTCTCTCTGTGAGGGCGTCACGCCTACTCATTCTGTCGCCTTTATACGCATGGTAGCGAGCCAAACAGTTCGTGTCAAGCACCTGAGGATGGAATTTCCGATACGCAGGTGAAACGTGTTGCGTCAATGCCCTGCAAGAGACCGCAGATGGCGCCGCAAAATACGCCGATTCGCCACAAATTGGCAACGATAGCTGACACAGCGACCACTGAGCTGTCTCACTGGTCAAAAGCAGGATCAACTGCTTGGGTGTAAAGAGAAATAGGCGTACTGAGTTGTGGCGTGCGCAAGCCATGCTTGCGTGCGGCAGCATGGCTGCCGCCATTTGAGTTGTGGCGTGCGCAAGCCATGCTTGCGCGCGGCAGCATGGCTGCCGCCATTCCATACCCTTTTTCAGATAAGCGCTTAGATATTCAGCCTCTGTTCACAAGGCTCAGACTGGCCCGTTCCAGCTTGACAATATTCCTGTAACACGAAAGGCAGTAAGGCGTTGTCAGCGTATCTGCTGCTCAGCGCGTCTGCGCCTCAACATATGGCAAACCCGCGTATGGATTCTCATTGATCTCCACACGCGGGCTTAATGCTTTACACGTTTTGTTGAAAACACCCAAGCGATTACGGCTTCTCAATGCGCTGGCCGGTATAAGGGTCGTACTGCCACTCCCCAGTTGGGTCTTGCGACTGCTGACTTGGCGCTTGCGACTGCTGCCTTGGTGACGGTAGGGTTGGCGCGCCAACTTTGATATCTTCGGGCATAACGATCCAGAGCACAATGTAGATCAACGGGCTCACCCCGCTCAATATGGCTACAACAAAGATCAACCGCACAATTGTCGGGTCAATGTTAAAGTAGCGAGCCAGGCCGCCACAAACACCGGCGAGCATTCGGTCACTTGTGCTGCGTGTCAGTTGGGTTTGCATCTGCCTTTCCTTCTTTCATTCTATCTGCTCACTGCCCAAGTGCAGTTCTTTTTATCCTCGCTTATGTGACGAACAACCCGCTTGTATGGTTGCACAAGATTTAGGCAAGTGCGCTGAGTCGATGAGCAATGTGCTGTACCGTCGGATAGAGATCGCGATAGACTGCGTAAAACTGGGCATAAGCAGTTGTCCGATCCGCTTGTGGCAGTGTAACCCCGGTCATTGCCACCACCCGCTGGCAGGCCGTATCCACGTCCGGCCACAACCCAGCGCCGACACCGGCCAGCAGCGCCGCCCCATAGGCTGCACCTTCTGTCGTATTGACCATTACCAGTTCGACATCTAGGACATCGGCCAGGATCTGCCGCCACAATGGGCTGCGCGCCCCGCCGCCCGAGACACGCACCTGACGGATACGACCAAATCCGACTTTTCTCATCAATTCAAAGCTGTCGCGCAAGCCAAAGGCGACCCCCTCCAGCACCGCGCGGGTCATATGCGCCTGGGTGTGGCGGACGGTTAGGCCCATGAACGCGCCCCGCGCCAACGGGTCGGCGTGGGGCGTGCGCTCGCCGGTGAGGTAGGGCAGGAACAGTAAGCCTTCGCTCCCGATTGGCATCTGAGCGGCTGGCGCGAGCAGTGTGTCGAAATCAACACCCGGCGCTACTGCGTCGCTGTACCAGCGCAAACTGCCCGCCGCCGAAAGCATCACGCCCATCAGGTGCCAGCGCCCTGGTACAGCGTGACAGAAGGCATGTAGCCGTCCCTCCGGCTCAATCAGCGGCTTATTGGCGCTGGCAAACACCACGCCGGATGTGCCCAGGGTCAATGCGACAATGCCCGGTTGCACCGCCCCCACTCCAACCGCTTGCGCCGCCTGGTCGCCACCGCCACCCACCACCGGCGTACCTGCCGCCAAACCGGTGACTTCGGCAACGCTCACCGAAATGCTGCCGGTTATCTCTGAACCCTCGTGGGTTGGCGGCAGCCAGGCCGCCGGGATGTCCAGCGCCGCCAGCACTTCGGTGGACCAGTCACGATTCTGTAGATTGAAGAGCAGCGTCCCCGCCGCGCCGGCCTTGTCGGTGGCGTAGACGCCGGTGAGCCGATACCGAATATAGTCCTTCGGCAAGAGGATCTGCCTGGCGCGTGCGAAAATCTCCGGCTCGTGCTCGCGGACCCAGAGGATCTTGGGGGCCGTAAACCCGGTGAGCGCATCGTTGCCAGTACGCTCGATCAGGCGATCTTTGCCGACCCGCTGGCGGATCTCGTCGCACTGCGCGCCGGTGCGCTGATCGTTCCACAAAATCGCCGGACGCAACACCATACCGGCATCGTCGAGCAGCGTCAGGCCATGCATCTGACCGGTGAGGCCCACGGCGGCGATCTGTGCGCCGGAAATGCCGGTTTCGCCGAGGACACGCTGGATGCTATGCACCGTTCCATTCCACCAGTCTTCCGGGTTTTGCTCGCTCCACAGCGGTTTGGGGGTTGAAAGCGGAAGGTTGGTCGTAGCCGTTCCGAGAACAATGCCCCGGTGATCAATCAAGAGCGCCTTGACTCCCGTCGTCGAAACATCAATGCCCAGTAGATGCGACATTATGCCCTCCTTGTGTAGACCGCGGATTATCTGTTCATTCCCTCCGCTTTACCGCCCAGCCTCGCATGGAGACTGGGGGAGCGATATGGAAGATGTTCATATGATATGGCAAAGTAGGATTAGCGCCAATACTTTTCCAATAAGACCTTTAACTTAACGTTCGCTGATTTACCCAGGTGGTTCGGAAGAATGAACCGTCAGTCGCGCAGGGCAGGCGCCATCCACCCCCGCCAGCACCAGCAACCGGTGTTGGCGGTACGACCGCGGGGGCCGATGGCGGATATCCTGCTGCGGCAGTGTGACTACGGTCAGCGTCAGGGGGCGGCAGCCTTCCCGCCCCCGCTTGGCGGTGGGGCGGCGCGTTCCCCGACTCGGTTGGCCGGCGTCGAGCCCGGTCAGCGGCTCCGTCTCCGGTTCCGGGGCCAGGTGCTGCCGGATGCCGTACTCCCGCAGGCGCAGCACCCGCACGGCGATGGTCAGCCATCGCACCAGCCTGGTGACATGGTCCGTCGCCGCTCAGATAGACGGGGCGCAGCGACAACGGCGCTCCTGTCCAGCGCCCGCGGGGATGTTCCACCCGGTACTGGTCGCGGGCGGCCAGCACCACCTGTGCCAGGCTGCATGGCGTCGCCGTGCGGGTGGTCGCTACGCCCCGCCCGCTAGTCCGGAGATCGATGTGTGCGCGACGACGATCGCACTTGGGTAGTGGACGATGAAAAACTGGCGGTTGATGAGTCATGAACCCACGCCTCAAGGCTGTGGGCTTGTCCCTGGCGCGACGGCTGTGCCGCCTCCGAGAC
>JAKSDJ010001031.1 GCA_022360155.1 Chloroflexales bacterium
GATCATCACCGCCGTGTCCTCGTCCAGATCATTGTTTACCGCCAGGAGCGCCAGGGCGACCGCTTGATGCCCTGGCGCCTGGCCGGCCGCAACCCGCTGTGCATACACAGGCAAACATTCTCCGCCATACAACTCCGCGCCGAATATCAAGATGCGCCCGCCGCACCGGCGCGAAACAGCGCGACCCTCCTGGGCAAGCTTACTAGCCTCCAGGCGAGCGTCGATCGCAGCCACGAGATCAAGATCGCCCTGCCGCCCCGCCCGCACGGTCCAGCGCACCGCCAGTGCATCGCCGGGTGCAGCGACATGCAGCAGATAGCTATGCAGCAACGGCTCAAGTTGGGATTCCCCGCTGACGCCAGCCGCTATAAAACTCTCCAGTCCGTGGGATTGGGTGAACAGGCCGCTTGGGAAGAACGAGTCGGCCAGTTGGAGCGTTGCGAAATGAGCGCTGAAGTTTGAAAATTGAGAAAGGCTGTTTTTGGTCACAATCTCGGCTTCGCCATCAATCTATGCTATTCGTGAGGCCGGCCCAAGCGCTGCTGCCAGGCCACACGACGCTGTGCAATATTGACTGCGCCCAGCCGCTGATAGGCGAGTGGGCGCGCCCGGCTCACTCGAAAATGATCGCCGTCCCATAGCAGCGTCGCCCCGACAGCGAGCTGTTCGGCAATCAAGCAATCGCCCAGGCGGTGGTCTGGGAAGTCCAGATTGAGATGGGTCAACGGCTCGATTGGCCCGGCAAGTTCGGCAATCCGGCCCGCAACAATCAAGCCGTGTCGCACCAGAAAAGGGTCAATCACAAACCCCTCGGCGTCGATATTCGCAGCGGCGACCAGATGCTGGATACGCATAACGCATCAAACAATATAGTACAATTGTGTTAGGGCTAACCGCTCAGCCGGTTCGCAAGTCGTGAGCACGCCATCTACGAAGACCTCGTAGGTCTCCGGGTTGACCTCGATCACCGGCATGGCATTGTTGCGCAGCATCTGCGCTTTGCCGATACTCCGGCAATTGCGCACGGCGAGGCAACGGCGCTGCAAGCCCAACCGTTGCGGTACACCAAGATCCAGCGCAGCCTGCGACATAAACGTAACGCAGGTGCTGGCAAGAGCGCGACTATAGGCGCCAAACATTGGGCGGTAGAAAACCGGCTGCGGCGTCGGGATCGAAGCATTTGGATCGCCCATCAGCGCCCATGAAATCATCCCGCCTTTGATAATTAGCTTGGGCTTGGCGCCAAAGTAGGCCGGATCCCACAGGACAATATCGGCCAGCTTACCGGGTTCCAACGAGCCGACTTCGTGGGCGATCCCATGGGTCAGTGCCGGGTTGATCGTCAGTTTTGCCAAATAACGCAGCACCCGCGCATTGTCGTGCTCTGGGTCGTCTGCGGGTAGCTTGCCGCGCTGCTTGAGCATTTTGTCGGCGGTTTGAAAGGCGCGCGTCACCGTCTCGCCGATCCGACCCATTGCCTGCGAGTCGGACGAATACATCGAGATGATGCCCAGATCGTGTAACACATCCTCGGCGGCGATGGTCTCGGCGCGGATGCGACTCTCAGCGAAGGCCACATCCTCAGCAATTGCCGGATTGAGGTGGTGGCAGACGATCAGCATGTCGAGGTGCTCGGCCAGGGTATTAACGGTATATGGGCGGGTCGGATTGGTCGAGGAGGGCAGGATATTGGGCAGGGCGGCGATTTTGATAATATCCGGCGCGTGACCGCCACCGGCGCCCTCGGTATGGTAGGTGTGGATGCTGCGCCCATCAATTGCGCTGATCGTGTCCTCGACAAAACCACTCTCGTTCAGCGTGTCGGTGTGAATGGCGACCTGTACGTCATATTCATCGGCGACCCGCAACGAACAGTCGATCACTGCCGGTGTAGTGCCCCAGTCTTCGTGGTCTTTCAACCCGCACGCCCCGGCTTCGATCTGCTCGCGCAGAGCATCGGGCTTGCTGGCGTTCCCCTTGCCCAGCAGACCCCAGTTGACGGGTAACGCTTCGGCGGCCTCGAGCATCCGCGCAATATTCCATGGGCCGGGCGTACACGTCGTTGCGTTGGTCCCGTCTGCCGGGCCAGTACCACCGCCGATCATCGTCGTAACCCCGTTGCAGAGCGCTTCATAGACTTGCTGCGGGCAGATCATATGGATGTGCGAGTCGATTGCGCCTGGCGTGGCGATCAGGTGTTCGCCGGCAATCACCTCGGTGCCGGGGCCGATGACCATCTGCGGATGCACTCCATCCATGGTGTCGGGGTTGCCCGCCTTGCCCAGGGCGGCGATTCGCCCCTGCTTGATGCCAATGTCGGCCTTGATCACGCCAAGCACCGGGTCGAGCACAATCGCATTGGTGATCGCAAGGTCGAGTGCGCCGCTTGCACTGGTGGCGCTCGCCCGCTGGGCCATCCCGTCGCGGATGGTCTTGCCGCCGCCAAAAACCGCCTCGTCACCGTGGGTCAACAGATCGCGCTCGATTGCGATCACCAAACTGGTGTCAGCTAGACGAATCCGATCGCCGGCGCTTGGCCCGTAGAGAGCAGCGTATTTACTGCGCGGAATGAATGGCATAGCGCCTCCTCATAGCCGGTCAACGTTAGCATGTTGGTAGGTTAACACGTTTGAACGTTTGAACCTGTCAACGCGTCAAACTGCGAACCTGCGAATGTTCTAACTTGCAAACGTACTAACCATACACTTCATCGTCGCTAAAGCCTTCTGCGGCGGCGCGCTGGAGCGCACGGCGCTGCCCGGCTGCCGTTGTGACGCTGCCGTTGGTCAGGTTGTTGAAGCCAACAGCACGGCGTAAGCCGCCCAAAGCAACCAGCTCTACCTCATGGGTATCACCCGGCTCAAAACGCACTGCCAGGCCTGCCGGAATATTCAAGCGCATCCCAAGGGCCAGTTCGCGCTCGAACAGAAGCGCCCGATTGACCTCGAAGAAATGGAAGTGCGACCCGACCTGGATTGGACGGTCGCCGGTATTGCGCACAATCAGGGTTACCGTCTGCCGCCCGGCATTCAGTTCGATCAGTTCATCGCGCAGCAGATAGCGCTCACTCGATCCGGCCATAGATACCCCATTCGTGTTCAGATGATCGGGTCATGACAAGAAATAAGCTTGGTTCCATCGGGAAAGGTGGCCTCGACCTGGACCACCGGCAGCATTGCCGGAACCTCATCCATCACGTCGTCGCGCGTTAGTACATGCCGGCCCAGTTCCATGAGTTCGGCGACCGTTTTGCCGTCGCGAGCGCCTTCGAGCAGCGCTTCGGCAACCAGCGCGGTGGCCTCGGCGACATTCAGCTTGAGGCCGCGATTGCGCCGCTTCCGTGCCAGATCAGCGACCACGTAGATCATAAGCTTCTCCTGTTCGCGTGGGGTGAGTTGCATAGACGATCCTTTTCGGTGTAGAAGTATATACCGCTTTGCTGAGCGTCAGAACAACATTGTGCTATGGAGAAAGGCTGGCCCTGACGCAGATTATAAGCTTGAAGCAGATGCAAGTCAAGCCGCCAGGCTGTGTCAAACGGGCAAGCAGGGGAAGAGACATCCGCCTCACGTAGGTAGCAGCTCCTAGCTTAGGTGTGGCTACAAGCCGCACCTGCAATAACTACGAATAGAATATGATACGATGGGCGATGTAATGAGGGGAAATGCCTCCAAAACTATACAAATTGGAGAGGGGGTACGACGAAATGCACGTCTTGATCATCGGCGGAACCAAGTTTATTGGCCCTTATATTGTTCGCCAGTTGCTCGAAAGCAGACACGACGTCACTGTGTTCCACCGCGGACAGACGCAGGCGGATTTGCCGCCAAGCGTCCGTCACATCCTCGGTGACCGGCGCGATCTTGCGCAGTACGCCGCTCAATTCACCCAGTTTGCGCCACAAGTCGTGCTTGATATGATTCCTGCAACCGAGCACGATGGCGTGATCCTGATGCAGACCTTGCGGGGTATCGCCGAGCGGGTCGTCGCCATCAGCAGTATGGATGTGTATCGCGCCTATGATCGCTTGCGAATGGCCGATCCTGGCCCGCCTGATGCCGTTCCGCTTACCGAGAAGGCGCCGCTGCGGGATCAGCTCTACCCGTACCGCGCCACTGCCAAGAGCGCCGACGAGTGGACCTACAACTACGACAAAATCCTCGTGGAGCGTGCCGTTATGCGTGATCCGCAGCTCCCCGGCACGGTTTTGCGCCTCCCCGCCGTGTATGGCCCCGGTGACCGACAACACCGCCTCGGAAAGTATCTCCGCTCTATGGATGATCGGCGTCCGGCCATTCTGTTGGACGAACAGATGATGTCGTGGCGCTGGACGCGCGGGTATGTCGAAAACGTCGCGGCTGCGATTGTCCTGGCGATCACGCTGCCGCAAGCAGCCCATCGGATCTACAATGTCGGCGATGAGCCAGCACTGACCGAACAGGAGTGGATACGGCATATCGGGCAACACGCACACTGGTCGGGGCGCGTTGTTGGCGTGCCCGGCGAGCAACTGCCGGAGCATCTCAAACAAGACCTGGATTGCGCGCAGAACTTGGTGGTCGATACGGGGCGCATCCGAAGCGAGTTGGGCTATGCTGAAATCGTCGCGGATGATGAGGCGATCCGCCGGACCATCACCTGGGAGCGGGCGCATCCGCTGGAGGATGGCGCACCAATCCAGGACAACTATGCGGCGGAAGATGCGGTCCTGGCGGCAATTGGCGCCGTCGATGGGTCTACGAACCAAGCGAAGCAGCCATGACGACAGGCGCTATTCAGCTCATCTCACCTCGGGCGAGATGATGTAATGGATACAATGCAGCAGAGACGCCTGTAGGGGTTTCGGCAGGAGTACGGGAATCGTGCATTACACTATTGCGTACTCGCCCGATACGCAGGACCATTTCCACTACTTGACGGTACGGCAGCAAGCCATTGTTCTAGATGCAGTGGACCAACAATTGGCGTATCAGCCCATTGTTGAAACACGCAATCGGAAACCGATGCGCCCCAATCCCCTGGCCCCGTGGGAATTGCGGATTGGGAACCTGCATGTATATTACGATGTACTGGAAGATCCTGACCCATTGGTCGCGATCCGAGCAGTTGGGATTAAGCGACGGAATCGGGCCTTTATTGGCGGAAAAGAGTTTCCCTTATGACGATCCGCACCATTGAACTCGCCGATGCAACCCAATCCCTTGCAACCTACATCCAGGATATCGCAACCGGACCGTTGATCCTGACTATAAACGGCCATCCCATTGCGGCGCTGGTCGCCCTGGACAATGCCGATCTTGAGACGATTACGTTAAGTCAAGCCCCGACGTTTTTGGCGCTGATTGAGCAATCATGTGAACGTCAGCAGCGTGAGGGCGGTCTCTCTAGTGACGAACTGCGCCGCCGTTTAGGATTATCGACTCATCACGCAGAGCTGTAGAGGGTGACTGGCTGCTGGTGCTATGTATTTCATAGTAGGGAGCACATGATGACCGATGATCTGGCCCGGCGGTTCGCCTTCCACGCCCGGATCTATGCCGGCGATGGCGGGACGAATAGTTCGCCGCTCTACGCCGCCTTGAGCGCCGCTATCGCCAATGACCCGGCTATCCTCGCACTCGTGCAGCACGCCGACCGTCATACCCAGGTGTCCAACTTACTGTTCGCCGCTGTGCATGATCTGTTACTCGCCGGCGCCGATCATCTGTTGCGCGCCTTCTATGCCAGCCTAACGCAAAACCCCGGCTTGCCCGCAGAAGCGTACCCTGTCTTCCGCGCGTTTTGTCTTCAGCACGCGACGGCCATCACGGAGCGCGTCGCCACGCAACGCGTGCAGACCAACGAGGTTGGCCGGTGCAGCACGTTGCTCCCGGCGTTTGGGCTGGTCGCCCAGTGTACCGATAACCGGCCATTGGCCCTGATCGAGATCGGCGCCAGTGCTGGACTTAACCTGCACTGGGATCGCTATGGCTACGACTACGGGTCAGCAGGACGGGTCGGTGACCCCGCTGCGCCTGTTCAGCTCGTCTGCTGGGTCGAGGATTCGGCGCATCGCCTCCCTATCTCTGGCGTAATGCCGATGGTTGTAGGGCGGATCGGGATCGACCTGCACCCGATCACCCTCGATGATCCGGCTGCGACCCGCTGGCTACAGGCGCTGATCTGGCCGGAGCAAACGGATCGGGCGCGCCTACTCGAGGCAGCATTGGCGACGGCCCGCTCACACCCGGTGACCATCTTGGCTGGCGATGCAGCAGAACGATTGCCCGATGCTGTCGCCCAACTCCCCACCGAAGCAACGCTCTGTGTGTACCACAGCTATACGCTCAACCAGTGCCCGCCACCGGTGCGCACCGCGATTCTCCAAGCGATTGACACACTTGCCCAGACCCGCCCGCTCTGGCGGGTGAGTCTGGAGTGGTTTGCTGGGCAGCCGCGCCCGCAACTCGAACTATACGCTCCATCGAACGGCGCCGCGCGAAGCATCCGCCTCGCCGAGTGTGAAAGTCACGGGCGCTCTATCGCCTGGCAACACTCTGACGTATGAGGAGTCTGCTGTCGATTTGCGTTATCTGCGTGCTATTGCAGGACGTTGATGTGTTTGCGGTCACCAGGTTGCGAGCTGCTGGGCTAGCGCCTGCCGCCGCTGGCGGAACGTAGCCAGGGCGCGCTCGTAGCCGGCAAGGCGCCCTTCTGCTACCATCCGCAGGAACACCGTGTCACCCTGTGCCGCGCCAGTGTTGAGCCGCTGGCACATCTCGACCAGCCGTGCCTCGACCGTATCCAGCAACAGCGAGCTATCGCTCCAACCGTAGGCATTACAAAACAGGCGGACCCGCCAGCTGGTCTGGGCCAGGTCGTCCAGGCCACGGGCGTGGGCGAGGTCGTGCGGATAGAGCGGGGCGAACCAGTAGACAGCGTAGGCGATGTCCCAGACACGCGGCCCTGGCCCGGCAAGGTCGAAGTCGATGATGCCTGTTGGCAACCCTGCGGCGAACACCAGGTTGTAAGGCGCAAAGTCGTTGTGGCAGATCACTTCGTGTTGCGACGGTTCGGGGTAAACCATCTGCTGGCGGGCATCAGCCGGCGCCTGGTAGCTCAGCGTCGCGTCGTGATACGCGCGCAGCAGCCGAGCAGCTGCCACGAGTGATTCGTCCAGCCAGACGGCGGGAGAAAAGCCGACCGTGCCGGGCAGGTAGCTCAGCATCTCCCGGCCCTGCTTGTCGACGCCCAGGAAGCGCGGCGCAGCGGCGAACCCCACGCGATCGAGATGACTGAGCAAGTCATGCACCGCGTCGCTCCAGAAGCCTTGCGTGCGCCGCACGGTCTCCCCAATGCGCACGACCGGGGTGAGATTCCCGCCAGCCAACGGCTCTTCGCGCTCAGGCATCGTTCGACTCTTGCACCAGAACACAGATAGGCTCTGTGTTTGCTTTTCCACGTTGATGGGACCTATACCTCACCGCCCCGACTGTCTCACAAGCATAGCGACGGTGTGCGCCAGGATCGCGAGGTCGCTGCTGATGGCGCGCTGGCTGAGGTAGGCCAGGTCGAGCGTCTGCTCGACCGCTGCCTCTGATGGCGCGCCGGCGACCCGCTGCAACTGGCCCGGCCCTGTAATACTCGGACGGACTCCCAGGAGTTGCTTTCATACAGCGTTGGCAAGATCCGCTTGACGCGGCGCGGGCGGCCGCGGTCCAACCAGGCTCATCTCACCGCGCAGAACATTAACCAATCGGGATTCCTCCAAAATAGTCGAGCCACACCAGGAGCGCTGTGGCAGCCAGATCGGCCAGAATCGCAAGCCAGAGCGCGGCGAGCGCTCGTGCGCCGCCCTGCCGGTGGCCGCGCGACAACTGTCGGCGAAAACGCTTGCCATCTCCGCGCCAAAGGCACGGCAGAAGGGTGTTGGGTACAGCCAGAAAAGCATCGGATAGAACCGCTTTCTCTCCAAAGAAGACCTGCTTGGCGCTGTGTTGGAGTCGCGCTATTCCTATATGCAGCAACTGCGCCGGTTGCTTGACCAAGCGGCAGACCAAGCGGCAGACCAAGCAGCAGCCGATGTGCTGGCCCGCCTGGCAACCGAGTGGTTGGCCGCCCTGCGCCGTGAAACCGGCATGAGCCTGGTGCTTTTCAGTGAGACGCAGACGAATCCGCAGGTCGGGCAGACCTTGCACTCATTTATTCACGCAGCGGCGGATCGACTGGCAGGCTATCTGCACAGCCGGATTGAAGCTGGCGAGCTACGCGCCGATCTGCCGCTCACGACGAGCGCCCGGATGTTTCTCTGGTCCTGTTTTCTCTTTTTCCTCTCGAACCACCGGCTCCCTGACGCAGAGTGGAAGTCGCAC
>JAKSDJ010000672.1 GCA_022360155.1 Chloroflexales bacterium
ACTTTGAAAACGATACGGTGTGTCCCAGCGCCGAAGAACAACACATTGCACGGAAAGTCCATGGAAATGGTTGTCACGGTTGTCACAGGTTGTCACCACTTTCTGAAATACCGCAACAGAATGGCGTCTATGCCGATGTGACAACCTCCGGGCACAGGTTGTCACCACGCGATACGTCTGACCTTTTCGCCGACGCCCAGCGCGAGGCCGACCTGCGCCAACAGCTTCAGATCAGCTACGACCGCTACCGGCGCGCCGGAGGTCGCGCCCGCGATCTGTCCGCATGTCCGGCTGACCGGCTGGAACAGGCCATTACCATGCTCAACGACGCAACGACACGGCTGTTGCTGGCCGGGGCGGAGGAGGCCGCCTAATGCGCACGTTCAAGCGCTGCATCGGTTCCAACGGCTACGCGGTCAAGTTCGAGCATTGTCGCTTAGGGCTGCTGGAAAGCCTGCTCGACGCGCGGGGCTATGTCCATGTCATTCCGTACGGCCAACCGGCGCATGTCAGGGAGTGGCGGCACCGGCGGGTCGAGCGGCGCCGCGTGTACGTCGTGATTGGCTGCTGGGGACGCTGGGGCGCGTGGCAGCCACACTGGTGTTATGCCCATAGCTCTGGCTGTCGCTGGAAAGACCTGTTGCCGGAGGCTGAGTACCGCTAGCCTGTTCGCAGGGCGAGATCAGGGACTTCCGTCCTGCTGCGGCAGGGTGGATCGCGTCGCGCTGTGCGAGAGGGCAGCATCGCGCCCAGGCGCGGATGGGTTGAACGTGCAGACTACTCTGTCTGGCAAAGTGCTATGCTATAATGAGCGCGGTGCTATGAAACTGGAGATGTTGGACACATGGGTCGACCGCCGAAATACAGCAATGACGAGATCCAAGCCGCGCTGGAAGATGCGCACGGCATGGTGTATACGGCGGCGCGGGCGCTGGGCTGCGCGCCGGAAACGATCTTTGGGCGACTGCGGCGCTTCCCAACGCTCAAAGCCGCGCATCAGGCCATGTGCGCGGTTGTGGCGGATACGGCTGAATTGAAGCTGATTGACGCTATCGAGCGCGGCGAACATTGGGCGATCACGTTTTACCTCAAAACCAAGGCCAAAGATCGCGGCTACACGGAGCGCCAGGAGATTAACGCGACGGTTGGGTCAACAGGGCGGGATGTGTCGATTCGCGAAGTCGTTATCGAGCGGCCTGTTGAACCGGCGCGTGAGGCATCGTGATGGCAAGAAACAGCACATCCCCCACAGAAAGGATATCGGTATGATTCGTCGTTTTCGCCGGACCACCCCCCTGACGGGGCCGCCATTGCCCGAGCTGCGGGAAACCGCCACGACCCTCGCCCAACGCTGTGCCGCGTTGCAGGCGTCGATGGAGCAGTGCCGCCGCACCTGGGACGACCTGGCTGCCCAGATCCGTCAGGGGGCCCCGTCCGAGCGCCCCGCGCTGCGGGAAGAACAACAGGATCTGGGTCCGCGCTACCGTGCGCTAGAGCAGGAATGGAAGGACGCCGCCACGGCGCAGACCAAGGCTGCGGTACAGATCCGTGCAATCGAACAGGCTCTTGTCACCCATCGCTGGAATCTGAACCTTTCCCCAGCGGCTCGGGCGAACGTGCCCGTTGCCGACTATGCCCGGGCCTGTGATCGGGCGCGCCAGTATCTTGCGTATCACAAGGAGCCTATCAATGACTGACCCCATGCTGACCCTGGAGACCCGCGCCGCCTTCCGGGCGTTCCTGCGCGGCGCGACGGCGCCCGCGCTGCTCGCGCACAACGACGGGACGACCCTGGAGGCAGTCGGCCACGCGATCCAAGCTGATGCGCGCAACCACCGCGCCGCGTTCCGCCCACAGGACTACCAGGCGCTGATTCAGGCTGACCTGCTCGATCTTGGTCTGGCCGACTATGGCCCGAAGGTCCGCAAAGCACTCCAGGCGGATGCCGATACCGCAGGGGGCTACCTCCTTGGTGTGGCTCTGGTCGATGAACTCCTGCAGGCGGAACAGCAGATCAGCGCGATGCGGCGACTCTGTCGCGTCCTACCGCCCACACGGACCGGAACGGTGACCGTGCCGATCCAGCGGACGCGGTTCAGTGATGCGGAATGGACGACGGAACTTGAGATTGGCAGTGAGGAGACCCTGACGCCCTACGGGGCGCGGGTGCTGCGGCCGTATCCACTGGCCCGCTGGGTCAAGGCGAGTAACACCTTCATCCGGCAGCCGCTGGGGGAGCAAGCCAGTATCGACGCCCTGGCCGAGGCGCTGGCCGTGCCGTCTGAGGCAGCCTTCCTGACCGGGAGTGGCCAGCAGCAGCCGCTGGGGCTGCTCACGGCGAGCGCTAACGTTCCACAGGTGACGACCGCCAGTGCGGGGACACTCACGGCGGCAGACCTGAAGCGCTGGCTGTTCCGGTTGCCGGGCAGCTACCAGGCAACGGCAACCATCCTGTGTCACGTCGACTTCATGGCCATGGCCGCCGTGCTCGACGATGGCAGCCTCGATGTGCGCCGTGATAGCGTCCTGGGGTATCCCGTGGCGTTCTCGGACCAGTTCCCCAGCGCTGGGACGGACCCGACCAGCCTTACGACCGGCGCATCGCTGGCCGTGGTGGGCGATTTCGCCCGTGGCTACTGGATACAAGACTACGAGTTGCCGCTTATCCAGCGGCTTGACGAGCTCTTTGCTGAGACGAACGAGACGGCGCTGCTCGCCCGCGTTGAG
Source organism: Chloroflexales bacterium (assembly GCA_022360155.1). GTDB lineage: Bacteria > Chloroflexota > Chloroflexia > Chloroflexales > Chloroflexaceae > JAKSDJ01. The sequence goes on from JAKSDJ010000672.1 coordinate 2,728, forward strand.
ACAGACGCCCAACCCGTGGTGACCGATGCGTTTCGGATCCTGACCGTCGCCTGATCTGGCCTGAGAACAGACAGGAGGGCGTGTTATGGTGTTATGCCATCTGTCGTAGCATCGACCCTTCCAACCTGGGCAACCTGGCGACCGCAATGAGCCAACTGGGTGTTATGCCATCTGTCGTAGCATCGACCCTTCCAACGCTGCGTCTGTACGCCTCGCTGCAACGCGCCACAGCGCGCCGCGATCGAGCGGGTCACAACGAAGCGCCCGAATCAATCGATTGATTCGGGCGCTTCCCGCGCGCTGGGTCGTTGTGGTCAGATCGAGCGGCTAGGCGTCCTCTTCCGGCAGCGGATGGCTGGCCAGCCAGGACCGTTCACGTTCCAGGATCTTCTTGCCGATGTCGGTCAGTGTTTCCGCTGCTTCCTGCGCCGCGAAGCGCCGAACGATGATCGCACGTCGTTTGCGTTCGGAGCGGACATAATCCCGACGACTGTGCTGGCGCATCTCCTCGCGCAGTCGCGCGACTTCCTCTGGGCCGAGAAGCCGTTCTAACTCGCCCCAGAGCCACCACCAAGCGGTGTTCTTAGCCATCCTGTGTCCTTCCTTCCTCAACCGGCTTGCACGCCTTGCAATGCCCATGCCGGACGGCTGCTGCCTTGTGTGCATTACTTGCAACGACACTGCCGCAATGCGGGCAACGCGGCGATGCGCTTCTGCCCGTCGCTGTGGGTAGAACTGCATCGCACTGGGCGAGCGTTTCAGCCTGCTTGTCCAGGCCGCGCTGGTATTCGTCGGCGAGTTGTGGCGCGACCAATACCGGCGCGGGATACGTCGGCTGATCGGGCGCAGTCGGCAGTGTGGGCTGAGCGGGCTGCTCATCGTGCAACAGCAGCACCGCGACGTTGTAGGCGACGATAGCGAGGGGCAGGCCATGCAGCACCGCCAGGGTCACGTCTGCCCATAGGGGTGGGCTGATGAGCAAATCTGGCCTGCGATGGAACAGGCCGCTGAGACTGTTGTAGAGCACACTGACCACGACCGCTGCGAGGGCGATAATCGCCGCTCTGCGGCGCTGGGCGTCGGCCACGCGGACAAAGGCTAAGGCCACATACGTCAGCTCATAGGCGGCGGCCGAGACGAGTGCGACCCAGACAGGCACGAACAATAAATTAAAGGTGTACACGCCGTATGACGCTGCCAGCGCCAGCATAGGCAGCGGCAGCCGGGCGATGAAGGCCTGTAGTCGATGCATGTTATAATCCTTTCTATCCTTTCGGGCAACGCCACGGCCCGCCCGATGTTCGGGCGGGCCGTGGCGCGGCTATTGCTTCTTCCGCCATCCATTGCGGAATTTCAGCCATAGTTGGCCGCCAATGCGCATCTTCTTGATTGGCTTTTCTTTGCCCGATCTCCCGCGAATCGCTTTGGCCGCCTGCTCGCTCTGGCGTAGTTGGGTGATGGCGTCATTGGTCGTTGTCATTTAACGGCCTCCTCCAAATGCATTGCCCAGCGGATCGAGACCAAGCTGCTGCAGCGCCTCGCGGGAAGCCTCAGAAGCCGAAACCGGCGCTGGGGCGCGCGGAAGCGCACACGGCATGGGCGGGTGGCACTCGTCATTCCAATCCTCTTTCGCAATTGCGGGAGGCTGGGCGGCTTCTGGCTGTGGCGCCATCGGTTGCACCGGTGCGACTTCGACAAGCACAACCTGTGGCGTGGCTGTCGGTTGAACATCGGGGACGGTCGCCCAGGGCGCGCCGATGTCGACCGCCTTGACCCAGACCAGTCCAGAGCCGGGCGCGTCGAGCTGCGCCCAGGCCGCCCCATAGCGGGCCACGACCGTGTAGCTCCGGCCCGGCTCTAACGCGCCTAATTCGCTGCCATCTGGCGCGTCGTAGGCGATAACCGCCTTCTCAAGCCTGGGCGTCTGGGGCGCTTTCACGGCTGGCACGCCGAGCGTGGGCGTCGGGCTGATGCCAGCCTGGTCAGGAACAGACACAGGCGGGAGACTGGCCGCCAGCCACGCCACCACGACGATGAGCGCAATCAGCGCGGCGCTCCATTCAATGGGCCGGTCGAGCAGGCGATCCCACAGCGTGGGCTGGGCGGCTGGCTGATACAGCGGAATGGTCTGGTCATCAGCAACATGCTGCTGGTCGTCATCAAACTGATAGAGAGTCATTGACTGCCTCCTAGTCCTTCACGAATAAGCTGTAACACATCATCAAGGGATTTCTGATACTTCCGCCCCTCATTCGATTTCACGCCGTACAACGTCTCGACAATAGCGGCGGGCGTCTGTCCCTCCATGAAGAGCGCGGCAGCCCGCTGCGCACTTGGCGACGGCGTTTGAGCGCTTCCTGACGCGCTGGTAGCCACATCGCCGGTGGCTACCATCTGGCTTCCATCTGGCTTCCCAGGGTCCGGCAAGAGCGCCTGTGCGGTAGCCTGAACGGTAGCCACCGTCGCCACATCGCGGGTGGACATGTGCGGAATCGTGACTCGTTGCAAGAGTCCCGACGTGCCCTGAAAGTAGGCGGTCCCTGGCGCCAGGCGTTGCGTGTCGTCCGGTAACTCGTTTGTGCTGACGCCAAGTTGGTACAGCGCTTCATCGCGCCGCGTGCGATGCACATAGTGACTGGTCAGCGTGCTGCGTACGGTGCCGTCTGCGGTATCGGCCGTCCAACGCTGACCCATTAAGAGTGTGAATACGCCAAACTTGCGCCCTTCGGTCGTTATCGCCGCCAACGTGGGCACGACCAGCTTGCGCAGATCCGTGTTGCGAAGCATCGCGGTCCACTCATCCGCCACGAGCAGCACCGGCGTGCGGTCAGGGTCGTTTTGGTCACGGCGCTTGCGCAAACACTCCTCTGCAATGCCGAGCGTATCCTTGATGGCGCGGGGCGCGCCGTCTGCGGCAATCATCTTCAGCCCGCCCAGGCGCGTCGTGACACTCTCATCGTCGCCGGCATGTGGGTCGATAACGAGCAGCTTGCCGCCGTGGATGGCGACCTGTGTTGCAAGAAAGACCGCCGTCCACGTCTTGCCGCTGCCCTGCAAGCCGCCCAGTCCTGCCGAGTAGAGTTGCTTGAATGTGCCCGTCATGGACTGGCCCGACTCGTTGTAGCCGAACAGCAACGGCTGACCTGGCCCAATAACGCCCTGGTCGACCAGTTGCCCAAACGACGGAACCACGACCGGCAACGCCGGCGTTGCGGTCTCGCCGGGTAGCGTGTCAACGCGATTGGCGTACTCGTAATGCGTCGAGGGACTGTAACTGCCCAGGCCGTCAAACTGACTGTGCT
>JAKSDJ010000724.1 GCA_022360155.1 Chloroflexales bacterium
TGGCTCCAGCAAACAGATCAATTGCAAACAGATCAATTGAACGTATCATACCTGAGTCGCCATTGCTGTCAGATACAGCCTGAAATGAGGTTCCTCTTTCTGATTGTACCACATCTGTTTGCATGGCTTACTTGACACAGAGGCTGACAAGTTGCGGTCCAACTCCTATCTTCTGTCATAAAACTGGTCTGACTACGCACCATGTTGCCACATCTGCGGTTTTTTCCATCCCCCAAGCGGCTTGGCACAGCATGCAGATGGGGGGCAGGATAGTGTTGCCCAGTGACGTTTTGCCACACACGGCACAATGTGAGGGCTTCAGCAGCGGCGCATCATAGCTCGGCACAGTGGTCGGGCTGATGCTGCGTGTTCACAATAGCCATGATCTTGCTCAACGCCAGCGTAATTCGCTGCAATAGATTGTTGGGTATTTACTGCGCTCCAGCGCTTTCGTCTGCGGTGAACAGCGTGGAAAGACGAACATCAGCGCGTGGATGGAACCTACGCTGTTGCATCGCACAGCCGAAACAGGGAGAAGCGGTGATCATCAGCGGACGGCCAGAGGCGCATGCCAATGCCAACTGCAACGCCGTGAATGGGCGCCCATCTGCGTTGATAAGCCTCAATCGCTGTGAGCAGTTGTGCTGAAGTGAGCTCCCCCAGCAGGGTGCAATGTGGCGTCCAACGATCTGGCAGTAACAGCTCCGTGATCACACCTGGTTTTCCTGAAGCCGCAATGGCGTCGAGCCCCCGGCGATACAAGCTGAACAAGGTCTGCGACATCCGCGGTGCGAGAAAGAGAACCCCCGACTCAGGAAAGATGCCCAGCAAATCCAAGTGGACCGGCAACGCCGATGTGGAAACAGTCGTTCCGTGCCAAGCGCCCGCGTTTTGGCGATGGTCTCGTCGCATTGATCTTGGTTGAAGCCCGGACCGGGCAGCCGCGTCAGCCAGTCACGTATTTCGTTCGGCTGGACTGCTTCACTCACCGTGGCGCTTCTGCGGCCCAACGTTCCAGTTCCAGCTGACGGCTTACCGCCGTCGCTGAACCGGAACGTTAGCCGACCTTCTTTTGCCGCCCTGTCAGAAGCCGTCGAAGACCTTCACGCCCCGATCATGCGAGGTCGAAACGGTCAAGGTTCATGACTTTGTTCCACACCGCCACAAAGTCATGCAGGAACTTCTCTTGGGAGTCCTCACATGCATAGACTTCCGCCAAGGATCGGAGTTGGGAGTTCGAACCGAAGACGAGGTCGACACGGGCGCCGATCCACTTGAGTTCGCCCGTTGCGCGATCACGACCCTCGAACACGTCTTCGTCTTCCGAGGTTGCCTTCCACGTCGTGCTCATGTCGAGCAGATTCACGAAAAAGTCGTTGGTAAGCGTTTCTGGCCGCTTGGTGAAGACGCCGTGCTGCGATTGTCCGAAGTTGGCATTCAGAACCCGCATACCGCCAACCAGAACCGTCATCTCAGGGGCGGTCAGCGTCAGCAGTTGCGCCCGATCAACCAGCAGTTCCTCCGCCGCTACGGCGTATTTGGTTTTGAGGTAGTTACGGAACCCATCTGCAGCTGGTTCGAGTACGGCGAATGACTCCACATCGGTTTGCTCCTGCGACGCATCCGTGCGACCCGGCGTGAAGGGAACAGTTACATCGTAACCGGCATGCTTCGCAGCTTGCTCGACGCCCGCGCAACCAGCCAGCACGATCAGGTCGGCAAGTGAAACCTTTTTGCCGCCGGACTGCGCGTTGTTGAACTCCTTTTGGATTTCCTCAAGGGTCTGAAGCACTTTCGCCAGTTGGGCCGGCTGGTTGACTTCCCAGTCCTTCTGCGGCGCAAGGCGAATGCGCGCGCCGTTCGCGCCACCGCGCTTGTCGGAGCCACGGAAGGTGGAGGCCGCCGCCCAGGCGGTCGAAACGAGCTGCGACACCGTCAGTCCAGATGCCAGCACCTTGCTCTTGAGCGAGGCGATGTCCTGCGCATCAATCAACTTGTGATCGACCGCAGGAATCGGATCTTGCCAGATGAGCTCTTCAGCAGGAACCTCCGGGCCGAGATAGCGTACGCGCGGCCCCATGTCGCGGTGCGTCAGCTTGAACCACGCGCGGGCGAATGCGTCTGCAAACTGATCCGGGTTCTCGTAGAAGCGCCTGGAAATCTTTTCATAGACTGGGTCGAACCTCAAGGAAAGGTCAGTGGTCAGCATGGTTGGCACGTGACGCTTCGACGGATCGTGGGCATCCGGTATCGCGCCGGCGCCGGCGCCACCCTTCGGTTGCCACTGATGCGCACCGGCTGGGCTCTTCGTCAGTTCCCATTCGTAGCCGAATAGGTTCTCGAAGAAGTTGTTGCTCCACTGCGTTGGCGTGGTGGTCCAAGTGACCTCCAGGCCACTAGTGATCGCGTCACCGCCCTTGCCGGCGCCAAAGCTGCTCTTCCAGCCGAGGCCTTGCTCCTCGATGCGCGCCGCTTCGGGCTCAGGCCCCACATGGGACGCAGAGCCGGCGCCGTGGGTTTTGCCGAAGGTGTGACCACCGGCGATCAGCGCGACGGTCTCTTCGTCACTCATGGCCATGCGAGCGAACGTCTCGCGGATATCCTTGATCGCCGCGATCGGATCCGGGTTGCCGTTCGGGCCTTCCGGGTTGACGTAGATCAGGCCCATCTGCACGGCGGCGAGCGGATTCTCCAGATCGCGCTCACCGGAGTAGCGCTCGTCATCGAGCCACTTGGTCTCGGCACCCCAGTAGACGTCCTGATCCGGCTCCCAGACGTCCTCGCGACCGCCAGCGAAACCGAAGGTCTTGAATCCCATCGTTTCCAGCGAGACGTTGCCGGCGAGGATCATCAAATCGGCCCATGAGATTTTCCGTCCGTACTTCTGCTTGATCGGCCAGAGCAGCCGGCGCGCCTTGTCCAGGCTGACGTTGTCCGGCCAGCTGTTGAGCGGCGCAAAGCGCTGCTGGCCCCTGCCGCCGCCGCCGCGGCCGTCACCGATGCGGTACGTACCGGCGCTGTGCCAAGCCATGCGGATGAACAGCGGCCCGTAGTGACCGAAGTCCGCCGGCCACCAATCCTTGGAGTCGGTCATCAGCGCTGCGAGATCCTCCTTCACAGCTGCCAGATCGAGGCTCTTGAACTCCTCGGCGTAGTTGAAATCCTCGCCCATCGGATCGCCCGCCGGCGGGTTCTGGTGCAGAACTTTCAGGTTCAACTGATTCGGCCACCAGTGTTGATTCGCCGTAGTCCCAGCCGTGTGATGATCAGGCCCGCCTAACACGGGGCATTTGGTTTCGCTCGCCATTATCGTCTCCAAGTGTGAATTGGGTGTGTTTTCAAACGTTATACGGCGGTCTTGGAGGCTTGGAAAGTGGCGCCACCGTTTCAATCCTGGAATTGCCAA
>JAKSDJ010000325.1 GCA_022360155.1 Chloroflexales bacterium
GGGGAAGAAATTTCATTTTAGGCCTAAAAAAATCAGCGAACGGTGAGATCTAGTAACAGCCAATTCCGATGTTGACGCTGATGTATGATCAGAAATCCGAAGCCATAGCGCGTATCGTTTACGGCGGGTTGTGGAAGGTAAGCGAACATCGCCGCTTGCGCCATTTTGACGCTCTCTGGAGCAGGTTCAACCGTAGAGCGATTCTCCTGAAAGCAAATACCGTAAACGTTCATCTGCCAGCCTCGGTATTCGGCTAAGTGGAAAAAGCGCACTGGTCGGGTTTTGTACGGCGATCTTAATTTCACGCTTATTCCCATCGCTTGCTGTTAAATCACCAAAAAGTGCTCTAGTCGGCAGACAGGGCCACTAGCCGCTTGTGGTCGCTCATGTTAGACCTTCCAGCGACGGGTCTGCTGCTGCGCAGCCCACATGGCGGCATAACGTCCGGCTTTCAATACAAGTTCATTGTGTGTGCCGCGTTCGACAATCCGGCCGTCTTCCAACACCAAGATTTGGTCTGCGGCTACCACCGTCGACAAGCGATGAGCAATTACCACCACCGTTTTATCTTCCACCAGCCGGTCAATTGCCCGCTGGACCGCCACCTCGCTCTCCGTATCCAGCGCCGAGGTCGGCTCATCCAGCAGCACCATCGGCGCATCTTTTAAAATAGCGCGGGCAATCGAAATGCGCTGCCGTTCGCCGCCCGACAACGCGCCGCCAATCTCGCCTACCGTCGTGTCATACCCTTGCGGCAGCCGCGTGATAAATTCGTGGCAGTTGGCTGCTTCCGCTGGTGCGTCGGTCGCTTCCGCTGGCGCGTCGGTCGGTTCGGGTGCTTCGACGGCTGGCGGCCCGCCACAGGCGGCGAGCAGGAAGGCGGCGGCGAGCAGGGCCGCGAGCAGGCGATACAAACGGGTCTATGGTTTGGATCCTCTCGTTCGTCATCTAATACATCTTCCGACTGGGCGAACACTCCGTGGTTGAGCGGTTGAGCGGTTGAGTGGTTGAACGGTTGAGCGTTTATGAATTCAGGACTTACGCAATCGGACGTGTGTAGAGTCTGTGCCCCATCGAAATGCCATTTTCGCCTACGGTGGGCTTTGCCTGATTGGTCATTGTTACCGCTCCATTTAATCAGCAGGTGCAAATGCCCGACCCTGCGTCAGCCGCCAGCCTTTCGCCCGTTGTTGGGCAGACCACATCGCGGCATACTTGCCGCCCTGTGCTAACAAGTCGCTGTGGTGGCCCTGTTCAACAATACGACCATCATCGAATACGAGAATCTGGTCAGCTCCGACGACTGTCGAGAGTCGGTGGGCGATCACGATGACGGTTTTGTTCTGCACCAGGCGATCAATCGCCCGCTGAACGGCCACTTCGCTTTCGGTGTCGAGGGCGGCGGTTGGTTCGTCGAGCAGCACGATCTGTGCGTCCTTCAAAATCGCTCGGGCGATGCTTACCCGCTGGCGCTCGCCACCCGAGAGCGCCCCGCCGATGTCGCCCACCTGTGTGTCGTAGCCGTCGGGTAGTCGGGCGATGAACTCGTGGCAGTTGGCCGCCTGGGCGGCTGCCTCAACCTCGGCATCGGTCGCGTCGGGCTTGGCCATCCGAATGTTGTTGCGGATAGTATCATCGAACAGGTACACATCTTGAAAGACTACCGCGATGTGCCGCATGAGATCAGTCGGCTCGACGGTACGCACATCCACACCGCCAATTTGTATCACACCACTTTGTGGATCGGCATAGCGGCTGATCAGCCGCGTGACCGTGGTTTTGCCCACACCCGATGGCCCGACCAGTGCAGTTAATGAGTTTTCCGGGAGCCGGAAACTCACTTGACACAACGTTGGCGGCTCGCTCCCATAGCCGAATGTGACATTGTCGAAGCTGATATCGAAGCGGGTAATCTCCTGCTGCGGTGACTTTACCGGCAACGGTGGTACGGCGAGCAACGCCTCGATCCGTTCGAGCCCAGACTCCATGTAGTCATACACTGCGGTAATGTTGGCCAGGATCGCCAGTGGCTCACTGAAACGTACCGCAATGACCAACAGGGCTGCGAGCGCGGCCGCATCCAGGGCGCCACCGAGGACGAACCAGGCGCCAAGCGCGAGTACCATGAGAATACCGATCTCAACGACACTCGCCATAAGCAGGGCTGGCCAGGCGCCACGCAGATTAGCGCGTACTTGCACGGCTCGTAAATGGGCAAGCATCTGCTGCAGGCGCCGCGCCTGGGCGCCCACCTGGTTTACCGAACGCAACACGGGCAAGCCCTGGGTATACTCCACGATCTCGGCTGCCGTTTGCGCGTGGGCCTCAGTGCTTTCACGGAACTCCATCCCCGTGATACGACGTATCCAGCGATAAATTGGTAAGCCTAGCGGGAAGATGATTGCCATCACCACAGCGAGTCGCCAATCGATGAACAGGGTTACCAGCACGGCTACCACTGGTACAACGAGCGTGCAGATCACCAGCGACGAAAGCATCCCCATCGGTGTTGTTACTTGATCAACATTGCCAGCCAGAACATCAGTGAGATCTCCTGAGCGGCGGCGATAGAGCTCTTCGAGCGGCATACGCCGTAGTTGGACGCCCAGGCGCAGGCGCAGATCATGGGTGACATCGGCAGTTGGGCCGTTGAAGTCAAAAGCGTGGGCACGCCAGAGTAACCCCATGTTGACCAGGGCCAAGAGGGTCATTACGCCAAACCATCCCAATACTGTAGTTGGATTGAGCGGCGAGGCGAAGAGTGCTCGCAGAAGTGGATAGAAACAGGCAAAAGCGGCGCCCTGGGCAGCAGCAGCGAGAGCAAATAACAGTTGACTCATACGTAACTGTGGCCCAACCGGGCCAGCAGCCTGAAGCATACGACGGTAGGTTTCTAACATTATGATAACCTCCTTGGAAACGTTGAGACGTTGAAGTATGAGCGCATGGCATCGTTGGAATGCTCAGATGCTCACAGACTCACATGCTTAATTGCTCTTACGAACGCCCCAGTTCTGCGCTTGCTGATAGCTGGCCCACAGTCGGGCATAGATGCCATTCGCTGCTGCTAATTCAGCATGTCGTCCGCACTCCGCCACCCGTCCTTGATCGAGAACAATAATCTGGTCGGCGTCCACGACGGTTGCTAGACGGTGAGCAATGATAATGACTGTTTTGCCGTGCATCAGATTGGCCAGTGCTTCAACAATCAATGCTTCATTCTCGGGGTCGGCAAAGGCGGTTGCTTCGTCTAGTACGACGATAGGATTGTTTTGCAAGATCGCCCGGGCAATCGTGATCCGCTGGCGCTGCCCGCCGGACAGGCGCGTTCCCCGTTCGCCAGCGATGGTGTCGTAGCCGAGTGGCAACTCCTGGATAAAATCGTGGGCCTGTGCCGCCTGGGCTGCTGCTTCCACCTCGGCAGCAGTCGCCGCGGGACGCCCCAGCTTGATGTTGTTGGCAATGGTATCGTGAAACAAAAAGGTGTTTTGGAAAACGAAAGAGACATGGCTCATAAGCGCTTCGGCAGTGATATTGCGTACATCCACACCACCAACCTCGACCGCTCCGTGCTGTACGTCCCAGAAGCGAGGGATGAGCTGTGCCACCGTGCTCTTGCCCGCGCCAGAAGGGCCGACGAGCGCCGTGATCGTGCCAGCGGGGACATCAATACTTACCTGGTCAAGCGCCAGACTGTCGCGTCTCTCATAGGAGAAGCTAACATCGCGGAGCCGTACGGAGGAGTCCTGTGGGATTTGTGGGTTTATCGGTTGTGGCAAAGGTGACACGGCTAGTACATCCTGGATGCGTTTGGCACTCATCTCCGCTCTCTTGATAAAGCTAAGGAGCCACATCAGCGGCATGAGTGATTCGGCGACGCCAGTACAGAGCAATAGAACTGCTACCAACGATGGAAATGTGATCCAGTCCTGGGACAACATCCAGCCGCCAATGCTCGCTACTGCCAGTAAGGTTGGCAGGGGGCTAAGAATGAGGAGGGCGATAAGTGATGGCACACGCGATACCATCATCCAGTGTTTGAAGACGTTGGTGAAATGATCGAGGGCGGTATGGTAACGTCGAAAGGATGTCGTACCGTCATCAAAGGTCCGTACGACGGGCATTGCCTGGACAAACTCGATCACAGCAGTATTGATACGCTCATTCCCTTCATCATACTGACGACGCAGTTCGCCGTGGTCCTTCATGGCAAAGCGCATACACAATGCACCCAGCAACAGCACGGCCAGTGTCACGAGAGCCAACCGCCAGTCAATGATGAAGAGCACCACCGCAGTTGCGATTGGTGCGCCATACCCTCGCCCGATCAATGGTGTGCTATCGGCCACGAAGCTGTGGAGTGCCTTCACGTCGTCCTGAATAACCTTCTTAAGCGCACCACTGCCCGTGTTCACAATATAGCCCAGTGGTACGCGGGCGAGATGGGCGGTGAGTTCGGTGCGGAGGATCTGCTCCAGCCGGAACGCACCCATATGCGAGGTGCGAAAGGCGTAGGTGCGCAGGATGAAGGCTGCGGCGGTCAGCGCCATGGCGAGCAGTATCAGCGTCCAGATACGGGATGCGTCGGGTTGCGGCAGCAAGAGTTCACTAATGATTGGAGCGATACAGAGTAAGGCGCCAATGGTTGATAAAGCGCTCAGTACTGCCAGCGCAATAGCGAGGTTAATTGTGCCGCGCACCGGAGCCATCAGCGGCCAGAGGCCACGGGCTTGGGGGTTCGCGGTGTCAGGTGTTTGTGTCTGCTGTGAAGCGCCCGGTAGGGCGACGGATTTGCTCATTGAAAACTCCTTTGCCTCCTCTGCTGTTTCAATGTCTTCCTGCTGTGTGGTGGCAATCGCAACGCCAGCCAATCGACCAGTTTTGGCAATAGCGTTTGCCCGTGCTTTTGACAGTCAGCCGCCTAGCAGCGCCCCGCTGACGATAAACAGGACAAACGCCATAATCTGAAAGGGTATTGTCACGCTGTGCAAGCCCCCAAAGGCAGAAAGCATGACCAAACTTAATATGCTCGGGGCTGCCCCTGAGAGGACTAAAATAGGCAGGCGAAAATTACGATAGCGGGTTAGCAAAAAAGTCAGTTCGCAAGCCATACCGTAGATGCCCGATATCAAGACTTCCAGCCAACCAAAGGGATTGAAGGGTCGCATAGCCAGACAGGCGATGACAAGAACTAGCACCGCCGTCCCGGGACGGCGAACAATGTCCATTGCCATAATCACGGGAATAAAGTAGAACCCGGACAGAATTGAAATAAACGCCGAATTGATGGCCATCAGCATGGCTGAAATGTAGGTCATTCCAATCGTCAATAAGCCAAAGACAATGCCGATCACGGCTATTACCAGGAAATCACGCGTATTCCAGCCTTTGCGAGCTTTTTTGGGTTCTGTTGTTGAAATGGTGATCATCATTGTTCTTTTGTGTTAAGTAGGCCCTCATTCCCCGCCCCTCTCCTAAATTGGAGGAGAGTCGCGCCAGCGACGGGGTGAGGGTGAGATGTTCATTGTCGCTGTCGTCTCGTAGAGACTATCTGACTCCCTCGAAAATAGCCGAGGGGCTTGGTTGAGTCTATTTTTTAACCCCATATCCGATTTGGTGCATCCCATCCGGCGAATAGGCCTCAATCCTGGTGAAGCCCGCCTGATACAGCATGTCGGCCAGCTCGTCATCGGCATATAACGTCATTGAAGAGCGCCACGGCCCAAAAAAGAGGCCAATGTGATTGCTTTTGGCCGCCGTGATCATCGCAAAGCGCCCCCCCGGCTTCAGCACGCGATGCGCTTCGCGAAAGAGTTGCACCGGCTCCGGGATAAAAAAGAGGGCGTTGGCATTGGCGACGGCATCAAAGGTTGCGTCGCTCCAGGGCAGCGCCCCGGCGTCGCCCTGCCTTACCTCCAGACGTCCTTCGGCGACAGCTTGGGCAGTGTTTTCCTCCGTCAGCGCCACCATATCCTGGCTGTGATCCAAGCCCGCAGCCTGAGAGACCGTTTGCAGCGCCCGCTCCAACAGTCCACCACCACCACAGCAGATGTCGAGAAACTTGTCATTGGCGGTCAAGCCCAGTTTGTCCATCACAAGCTGGAAGGATTTGTAATGCGGCTTGGGGTCGCGGTATAGTTGCCGTCCGGCCCAACCTGAAGGTTTGCGCGCTGTGGCATCCACGAACCGCCGATGCCACTTGCTCTCGTACAGCAGAACTGCCGCACCAAGGACTATCAAGGCTCCAACGGTAATCCATTTGAACACTTTCATCACGCCCTCCCCGGTTTGTATTGTCAAATTTGATGTAGACATTTCATTGGTCTCCTAACTGATGACCGTACATACTTCAAATGGCGACAGTCACTTATGAGCCTTAAACTGATCTTACTGAGCCAAATGAATGCTGATTTTCATCAATAAGTAACTATCATCTAGCGTTCTGTCCCTAACTGTGTAAGTCCAATCTATCATTGAAAAGCCGATGATACTTAACTTTCGACTGGGGTCTGGTAGGGTAGGCAAGGTTCGCCGGTGCAGTGATTGATCTCCACCGTTATGTGGTCAAGTTCCTGGAAACCTCTTAGTAAATTCTTGTAGTGGTTGATGGGCTGGGGATAATGGGTGACAATTGAAATAATTACCGCTAAATGCTCCGGGGCAATTTGCCAAACGTGTATATCGGCTACTCTGTTATCGGCATCAGCTTCAATCGTAGAACGAATAGCCGACACAGTTTCAACGTTTACGCCGCTATCCAGCAAAATGCTGCTAGTGATTCGCAATAAGTTGTAAGACCAGCTGGTAATGACCACAGCACCCACAATGCCCATCACTGAGTCCAGCCAAACCCACCCTAACGATTTGCCGGCCAGCAAGGCGACAATTGCAAATAGAGATGTCATTGTATCGGCCAGAACGTGTAGGTATGCAGCCCGCAGATTATGATCGTGATGGCCTGAGTGATGATCGTGATGGTCTGAGTGATGGTCGTGATGATGATGATCTTGCCCACGTAACAAATAGGCGCTGAAGAGATTGACAATAAGGCCGACGACAGCCACACTAATCGCTTCGTCAAAATGAATGGTTCTGGAAACAAACAGGCTCTCGATGGCTTCCAAACCCATTAACACCGCAACTACCACCAATGCAATCGCACTGGCAAAGCCGCCCAAAGCGCCTACTTTGCCAGTGCCAAAACTGTAGCGCGGATCATTGGCATACCGGCGGGCGTAACGATAGGCAAACAGGGTGATGCCCAGAGCGGCGACGTGGGTTCCCATATGCCAGCCATCGGCCAGCAGGGCAATCGAACCAAACGCTAGCCCTGCAGTGATTTCTATAACCATCATAACAGCCGTGAGCATAACAACCAGGCGAGTATTTTTCTCACCAGAACCTTGGTCAATGCTAAATTGATGTGAATGTTGCCATTTGTAAAGTGTGTGAATATGCATATCTATCCTCTCAACTCCCTCAAAGAAAGTAGTTTCCCCAAGCAACCGCCAGTACGGTCAATAAGCCCCAGCCTAACTCTGAAAAGCCAATGACTTTGACCGGCACGGGTCGTCGGTAGCGAGACAAGCCGCCAACGGCTCGAACGAGCAGCAACACGAACACGCCCAACGTTAGCCACGGCAGCCAGCCCAACCAAATGAGCCAACTAACCGCCGCCAAAGCAACAACGTGTGTGCTCAGGACAATCGCCGGCTGATGCGGCCGGCCACGATCCAGTCTCAACCGAGCCCGCACATACAAAATAGATGGTGCTGCCCGCGCCACCAGGACGGCCCACAGCGCTAACGCCGGGGCCAAAGCCCAACCTGCCGCCAGCGCAATGACGGTGGCTGTTGCTGAAAACGCCACCGGCCCGGCCAACTCGGCTTGCCAACTCCGGCTACGATTTTGAGTGTCGTACCGGTAAAAAATCAAGCCAAAAGGTGCGGCCGCCAGCAGCGGCCACAGCGGCCGCCAGCCGACCTGCCCAACGCCCGCCAGCAGCCCGCCGAGTGCGAGCAGCGCGTAAAGGGCGACAAAACGCAAGGCCAGGGTCATGCGAGTGAGGCGTTTTTGGCGCCAGCTGGTTTGGGCGACCTTCAGTGGCCAGCGCAACAAAAACAAACCAAATGCGCCGATAGCAAAGCCAAATCCAGCCCACGAGGGAGCAACCAATAGGCCCAGTAACATCGGCTCTAGGGTGAGCCCCCAACTGCCGTGTTCGGCGGGGAGCGCAATGGTCCGTAATCGTTGCGGGGCAGCGGCGACCATATTACGGCTTCTCCGGCTTGATAATGACCAGCAGCATTTTGAAATTCTCCGGCGCGGCCACGGCATGCGGTATGTTAGCTGGCAGGACTACGGCTTGACCGGCGGGGATCGTCATTTCTTCCTTATCAATGGTGATGAGCGCCTGCCCATCTAATACATGCACCAGCGCATCGCCAGAAGCGGTATGGGTGCTCAAGCCCTCACCAGCAGTAAAGGCGAACAAGGTCACACTTACTCGGCTGTTTTGAGCCACAGTTCGACTCACCGCTTGGCCGGGCTGGTATTCAACCAGGTCACTTAAATTGACAACTTCAGAAATTGGTATGTTTTTAAACATCAGACTCATCCTTCCTTTACACCAACCATCGTCACTGCGCCCAAAAAATCTTCGTATTTTTGGAAAACCGCCCGCATCGCTAGAATGCGCTGCCGAGCCGCAGGCGTGCGGGCCACGTTGAGCAAAAAGCGCAGCGTTCGGCTCCAGCCTTCGTCTTGGATGAAGCGTTTAGGTTCCAGCAGATGCATGGGCGCCGTCGCCACCCCTTCAACAGCAAAACCTTCTGTTTCGAGCAGTGTCCTCCACTCGGAAACGGTGAGCGGTCTGGCGCCCACCCGGATGGCCTGCGCCAAAGCCTGATAGATCTCTTCCTTTTGGGCATCACTCATGTCATCCGGCTGTAAGCACAACTCGTGGATGCCGTACCGCCCGCCCGGTTTGAGCAGCCGTGCGGCTTCATTCACAATTTTGGCTTTATTGCCAGGCGTTTGCATGGTCAGCATTGCTTCGCCGTAGACCACCGTGGCGATGGTGCCCGGTAGGCCCGTGTCTTCGGCTTTGCCCACTAAACATTTTCGATGTGGCCCGATGAGGTATTGGCGTACTTGTTGGGCGGCGGCTTCGTCTCGCTCAATGGCTGTGTACGAAACTGGTTGGCGACTAAGTGTGAGTTTGGCGGTGATACCCAACCCTGGGGCAAATTCAACGACCTCATCGATAGCTTGAATATTTACATTGCTGAGCATTTGTTGTGTTAGCTCTAACCCGCCGGGGCGCAGTACCCGCTTGCCCATCCGGGCCAAAATCCAGTGACCGGGCGCTTTTTGATAGTTTAGTTCCGCTTCAGACAGCATTGTTTGAGCTGTTTTCTTTGTAGTTTTCAATCGAAGTCTCCTAATTTAGGTTAAGACTTACGCACTTTAAGAGGCTGTCTGAAAAGGGGTATGGAATGCGGCAGCCATGCTGCCGCGCGCAAGCACAGCTTGCGCATTCCACATGTTGACGTGCCGATGCTCCGCTCTTTCCCAGTTTGTGATCCCGTTCTTGCCGGGTCAAACGGCTTTTCAGACAGCTTCTAAGGACAATGCGTCTCATTCGACGAGATGGGTTCTCGAATTTGGCTCAAGCGCCGATACATGCGCAACCCAGCCTGGCGCCACGTCCAACGAGCTTTGACCTCTTGCGCAGCTTGTGCGCCCAATGCACGGGACTCAACAGGGTTCTCGTACACATAGCGCATGAGATATACCAGATGCTCAAGGTCCGGATCAGCCCACCGCCACCCGCGATAATATGGACATTTCGCCACAGCAGGAATATATGCACGCACCTGCAACGGATACCCAACACCCGCATGCAGAAACTCGGTCTGGCCGCCCCACGCAGTCGCAATAACCGGCAATCCACAAGCCATTGCTTCGAGGATAGGCATCCCCCATCCCTCGCCGCGGGTTGGCAACACAAAACAGTCGGCGCTACGATACAGGCTCCCCAGTTCAGCCGTCGGGATCTGCTGGTTATAGAGAAACGCAATCGGCGCATGATTGTCGGGCAGCCCCAGATCGGCTATCTGACGCCCGATATCAATATTCACATCAAAATTATTAACGCGCAGCAATAACAATACATCGTCCTGCTTCGTGAATGCTTGACTATAGGCGCGAAGCAGGATTTCGGGGGCTTTGCGCTCGCCCCATTCGAACACCGAAAAAAAGACAAAGCGATTAGGGATACGGCGAACCGGAAGCTGCGTATGAAAACAATCCGGGTTGAATCCAAGCGGCATAACGTGAATTGGTCGTTCTACGCCAGCCGCAGCAAAGGTATCGGCCCCCCAACGACTCGGCGTCCAAATCTCATCCATCGCGTTACAAGCAGCAACCCAATCCGGCGGCAATCCATCAACTTCGAGCATGGTGTAGCCGATCTTATAACCAGGATGGTTGAGATAGAAAAGATCAGCCTGATCGTAGCTTACCTGTGGCGCATCGTCACATGGCAACCGAGCAGCGGCAGCTTGCAACAGCGGATGTGTGACCCGACTTGGCACATGCCATGGAGTTGGGCGATGCACCACCTCGACACCAAACGAGTCGAGCTGGATCGCCATTTCCTCGGATGTGACTGCATAACCAATGGGCAAGCCCCAGCGTGACTGCCAGACAACCTGGAACGGATCGACGACTGGTGATGCTGATGGCGCCTCAATCGTCATAACGTGGCCTCGGTCGAGTTGCTGGAAGCATAATCCGCTTGTTGGGCCTCCAAGGCAGCAATCCGATTGTGCAGCACCTGTTGTTCCATACGCAACAGACGGATATGTTCTTCCAATAGCTTGGCATGTTCGGGTGAAATGCTTGCCGCTTCCAGCACATGAAGACGCTCTCGAAGCTGACGTAGATGCTCAAGCAATGAGTCAATGACTCGGACTGACACGCCATGGAAAGTGCTAATCTGTTGCCACTGCGGCAGCAAGAACCACCACGCGCCCCGCTTGATCAGGCGCTGGAGCGCATTGATGACAACCGCTAGCACTGGACGGTTCGATACAACAATTTGGTTTGAGTCAACTGCCCACACCTGACGCAACTCCGATAGATTTTCGGCGAGATATGGATCGCCATTGGTTGGATCCGACGGATCGCCCCGCCCCGTAATCATCGCTTGATGCCCCATAGTACCAGTATCTAATGCCCGCTCAACGGCTTCCAAAACGCTTAGGGCATCATTTTTCTCGGTACGGACCCAATAAATTGTCATGCTTTGCTCCATCACAGTTGCTGGTCGATGAAAAAGGACAACCGCTTCTCTCTGTGCATACTCTTGAATGCGCAACGCAGGTTTGCAGATATGAAATAGAACAGCAC
>JAKSDJ010000766.1 GCA_022360155.1 Chloroflexales bacterium
GCTGGCCGTCGAGACCGCGATCAAAGTCTACGAGGGTCGACCGGTCGCCAGCCGTGTGCCTGCGCCGATCAAACTCTTGCTGACGGAGGATATTCCATAGTGAGCACGAACACGCGGAGAGGTGATGGTCCCCGCGTACGCGGGGACTTCGTAGTGCCGCCTTCAGGCGGTTGTGCTGCCGTAAAACCGCCTAAAGGCGGCACTACGTCAGACTACCGTGGTTGCTGGTCAAATTTCATTGGGAGAGGGGCGATAGGCCAGCACGTTCCGCTTGCCGGAGTTGAAGACGCCCCTACACGATGACGCGCTTGGAGGTCTTGCCGCAAATAGATTCCGCCCGAAAATACAAAGGAGCTTGTATGCCAACCTTTGCCGCTCACGCTTTCATCTGGGTCGGCGAGTGGAACGCCACAACCGGTCTGGAGGCGATCCGCGGGGCTGCCGACGCGGGGGTCGATATCCTCGAAATCCCGCTCCTCCGCCCCGCTGAGTTCGACGCTGCCCTGGTCAAACGCCAACTCGCCGAGCACGGCATCGGCGGGGCCTGTTCGCTGGTGCTGCCCGCCGACGCCCATATGCCCGCCCAGCCCAAGGCGGCGCTGGCCTTTCTCACCCTAGCCCTGGATCAGGTCGAGACTCTGGGCGCGACTTACCTGGGCGGCGTGCTCTACGCCAATCTCGGTCATCTGACCCGCCAGCCGCCCACCGCAGACGAGCGCGCGACCTGTATCGAGGTGCTGGGGCAGGTCGCCGCCGAGGCGCAAAAACGGGGCATCACCCTGGGGATCGAGCCGGTAAACCGCTACGAAACTTATCTCTACAATACAGCCAGCGATACCATCAAGCTGATCGACGCGATTGGCGCGGACAATGTCGTTCTGCATCTCGACACCTACCATATGAACATCGAGGAGCAGGGCTTCTCCAATCCGATCACCCAGGCGGGGAAACGCTTAGGCTATATTCACCTTTCGGAGAGCGACCGCGGCCTTGTCGGCAAGGGAAATGTGCGCTGGGATGAGGTCTTTGCCGGGCTGGCGGAGGTGGGCTACACCGGCCCGCTGGTGCTGGAGTCCTTTGCCGCCGTCAATCCCGACCTGATCGGTGCGACCTGTATGTGGCGCGAGGCGGGCTATACCGGCGCGCAGTTGGCCCGCGAGGGTATAGCGTTCCTGCGGGATCGAGCCGCTGCTGTTGGGCTGCCGTAAGCGATGAATACCCCATTTCTGGTCGGAATCGACCTGGGCACCTCCAGTCTCAAGGTGGTGCTCTGTGATGAATCCGGGCGGGTGGTAAGCAGCGCCGCCGCCGACTACCCGATCTACGCCCCCACGCCGGGTGTCGCCGAGCAAGATCCAGCTGACTGGTGGGCGGCGCTGCGGACGGCATTGGCGCAGGCGCTCAGTGGATGCGGCAGGCGCGGCGACAGCTTGGCGGCGATCGGCCTCAGCGGGCAGATGCACGGGATTGTACCGCTCGACCAGTCGGGACAGGCATTGCGACGGGCGATCATCTGGGCCGACCAGCGCGGTGTGGCAGAGCTCGATGTGATCGAGCAACGGGTTGACCGAGCGACACTGATCGCCCACACCGGCAGTCGGGCCTCGGTCGGTTTCAGCGCGCCCAAAATCTTGTGGCTGCGCCGCCACGAACCCGAGGTCTTCGCCCGCTGCGCCCGCCTACTGCTGCCCAAGGACTACCTGGCGCTGCGCCTGACCGGGGAGTTTGCCACCGAGCCGACAGATGCCTCTGCAACGCTGCTCTTCGACCTGGCCCGCCGTGACTGGTCGCCGCTGCTCTTAGAGCGGCTAGAGATCGCATCAGAGTTGCTCGCCCCGGTGCGCCCGACCCTGAGCCAGGCGGGAACGCTGACACACGCAGCGGCGGCAGACTTGGGGCTGCCGCCCGGCATCCCGGTTGTCATCGGGGCCGGCGACACCCCGGCCCAGGCGACCGCTTATGGCGGCTTGCGCCCCGGCGTCACGCTGGCGACAATTAGCAGCGGCGGGCAACTCTTCGCTGCCGCCGACCAGCCGATTGTCGATCCCGCCGGGCGCGTCCATACGCTCTGTCACGTTCTGCCCGACCGCTGGTATCTGCTGGGGGCGATGCAGGCCGCCGGGCTAGCGCTACGCTGGTTCCGCGACCTCTTCGGCTCGGCGACTGAGGATCAACTCCACTTGTCGTATGAGCAGTTGACGGCAGAGGGGGGGCAGGTTCCAGCCGGCGCCGACGGGTTGATCTTTCTGCCCTACCTGTTGGGCGAGCGCACGCCGCATATGGATAACGACGCGCGGGCGGTTTTCTTCGGGCTTACGCTGCGTCACAACCGGGCGGCGCTGGTGCGCGCCGTGATGGAAGGAGTAGCCTTCGCTTTCCGCGACGGGCTAGAGATCTTCGCAGAATTGGGGCTACAGACCAATGAGCTGCGGTTGGGCGGCGGGGGAAGCCGCAGCGCGCTCTGGCGCAGTATTTGCGCCGATGTGTTCAATATATCGGTCACGCTGACCAACGCCGACCACGGTGCGGCGCTCGGCGCGGCGCTGATTGCGGGGGCGAGCATTGGTCATTTCGGTGATCTCGCTGCGGTCAGTGCGACCGTCGTGCAAGCAGTGGAAACCGTAGAACCTCACCCGGAGCGAGCTGCGCGCTACGCCGAGCAGTATGCGGTCTTTCGCAGCCTCTATCCTAGCCTGCGCGAGCAATTCCATGCGTTAGGCAAGATCCTTAAATAATCCACAGATGTCACAGATACGATAGATATGGTATCGCGCACCATCTGCAGAATCCGCTCTTTCAGCGCCTACGCTGCCATCTCCCTACCGCACTGCTATACGGAATGTGCGGCTTGTCCCGCGTCTTATTCGGAAAAATCGAGATTCACCGGATGGTCGGGCAGCGTCTGCTGATCTGTGGTCGGCACATCACAGTCCACTGTCTCGATATTCAGCTTGGTAACCCAGACCTGTCCTGCTCCGCTCAGCAGCATCCCAAACGCGATCTTCTCGCTGTCCTGCGGCACATCGAGCACCACCGTGTACGGCGTCCAATCGGTGGTTCCGATAATCGGGCGAGACTGCATATTGTCAAACGAAAGCATCTTATCGCCAGGCCCCGTCACCCGCATCCACAGCCCAGCCCAACCGGCGACGTCTGTTGAGCGCAGCATAGCCGAAAGACGCAGACGCTTGTTGCGATAGGCGTTCGCTCTGAACTCTTGCATGAGTGTACCGAAACCCTCGGGCGCCTCACGCGCTCTGATCGAGGCGCTGCGAGCGCTCTCGTAGGTGACTGTGCGTTCAACGCCTATTTCGTATTTGGCAGGATGACTCCCAGAAGCGAACCAACCCCAAGGCAGTTGTGCAGGCATATTCGTTGCTTGTTCTGTTGTTGATACGGCCTGCGCATGGTCTGGCAAACAACCGGCAAGAATCAGCAGACGATCCATCTCTTCGCTACTCACCTCAAGCGCCGCGCCGAGTCGACGTAAATCTTCAACTAAGCCACGATGCCACCGTGGCCGTGTACCCCGCAGCCAGTTGAACAATGTTTGGTGGGGGAGATCGGCGCGATATGCCACGCGCCGCACCGACAACTTTGTTCGCTTGATAAAGGCAGCTAGTTGATCTGCGAATTGAGCTTGCACCGCCAACTCCGACTAACAAAAAGTTAGACCCGGTTTGCATAGAAAACAACCTTGCCTGATCATTCGTCATATGCTCCAGGTTGCTCAAACTAAACCCTAATTAACTATAAACTCGTCAACTTATGATGATAGAAGCGCTGCGAGTCTTGTTAAAGAATATGGAAAGGAGCAGGTTGCTATATCATTTTGGGCGGTTACACCCCTATCAAGACAAGAGAAGAGGCTTATAAAGAATAGGGGAAGGAGATAGAGCGACAAATATTGTAGCACAAGATGCAAAGATTCTGCGAAAAAAACGGGGTCTGGGACGCAACTGAGACACATGTAGACAAAAGGCGAAAGGCTGCCCAGTGAGGCAGCCTCGCCATTCATGACCTGATCGTAAGACAAGGATTCGGCGGCAAAGCGCCATTGCGCGGGTCGACAATAACACCATGCTCTCGTTGTCAGTAAACTATTCTTTCCGATAATATACGTTACTACGCTGGTTTCAAATTATGAAAAGCATCGAACAAATTCTGGATAATCGAACCATAACGCGCCGCTTGACCCGATCCGTTGTAATGAAGAGCAAAGGTCACGAAGTCGCGTTTCTTCAAAGCGATGATTCGCCGGGAAACCGTGTGCGGACCTTGAATAAAATCGAAAAAGCCCAAGAGCTGATTGTGCTCGCTGGCATTGAACGCCTCGAACATCGCTTCGACCGAGTCATAACCAATAGCCACGTGATTGAAGCCCATAATCTGGGGCAAGCCCATGCTAATAGAACGTTTGGCGGCGCGATCATTCAAGCTCTGCGCGAGTTCGAACGCCGACCACTCGCTACTCTGTTTCCCATGACTCTGTTGCCACTCGCCATGCGGATGGATGCGAAACATGTGCCCTTGCCAACGTCGCGCCGAGTTAAACCGATAGTGGGAATTGAATACGCCAGGAACATGCTTGCCCCACTCGTTCCAAAAGATATGGTTCTCAAAACGGATGATCATCCGCCCGTCGGAGGCAAACCCGTACCCGCCCGACTCAGCTGCAGTGACTGCCACTGTCACCGCAGGATCAATGCCCAAGCGCGCCGAAAGCGGTTCGAGCAAGCCGCCAAACTGATTCCAGATTCGCGCGACAAGCTGGGCGCGGGAGTTATTTGGACTGGCGATCAGCGGCACAGCCGGAACCAGCGGCAGTTCACGCAGTTCGGGCACGTCGATGAGAAAGCCGCTAGGAATTTTCTGATCGGGCAGAATAACGAACCCGCTGTGAACAAATCCTTCCTGTCCTTTAGCATGGACATGATACCATTCGCTTTGTTCGCCGATGATTATCACTTCGGCGCCGGAGGGAAGCACTGTGATCACCTTGTATGTTGTATCGGGGCCAGCTCGCATATTCAGCGCGCTCGAAGTTGTGCCAACACGCCGAGCAGTGCCATTGCTGCTGCGAATATATGCGCGGTGGGCAAACCCTTCCTGCTCCTGCACCTTCACTCGAAACCAATCTCCCTGTTCGGCCTGAATCATCACGATCGTTCCTGGTGATAGCAACTTTGTGACTTTAAAGGACAGACCTGGTCCCTCCCGCAGGTTTAAGTATGCGGTTGTCGAGCCGGAATGAGGAAAGGCCAACGACATAATACCTCCTTCACAATGACGACACCGAATGATAGAAGGCGACAAGTAGAGGGAGGTTGTATGAGTGCAATCATGTTGCTTAGGAACGCACGGTCGCGCAATGCGCCCGACCCTAAGCAATGTTGTTGCGCTGCGAAGAGGAAGAGGCGGCTAAATCCCCATATCCCATACGAAGGGGTAAGAGGCATTGACCAACTCAGCATGGTCGCACTCGGATTGGATATACTACTGTTATGCATACATCAGTGTCGCGCTAGCCAAGATCTTCTGTACCAACACAAACACATACGAGTCGTACTCTATAATAAAACGCACTTTTGGGACCAAATGTCACACAAAATCACACGAAAATGGAGAGAATTTGTGGCGGTTCCTGCTCTAATCATACCGACGCCGCCACAACCAAACGCTGTGGCTTGGCAGTGATTAGAACAAGGGTTTTGACAAGCCGCAGATACGCTTTAGAATGCGAAAGCAGAGTTACCGCAGTCACAAGAGCTATGGCTCCTTGTTGGATCGCCTCTAGCAATATAGGATACGGACTGTACAAGCGCCCAACAATTGGGTTGCTTGCCTCACACAGAGTACTTATGCTATGATGCTATTCTATCTCAGCGGGTGCTTGCTCACCGTTTGTGCATTTTGCCCCAATGGGCCGAAAATTCCCGTAAGCGTGGCAGCAGACATAACGCCTTACCAATTTGATCTTTGCTCAATTTCTTAGAGCCCTTGGCCCAAATATCGACGCAGTATTTGACAGGTTTGATCCAGATCGAAGGCCGATATGCATAGGCCACTATGCTCGGCGCTATCTTTGAGCAACTCTAACTGTCTTTGTATGAGTGTTGGATCTGCTACCGCACAATCGATCACACCCATACGATTTGAGCAA
>JAKSDJ010000928.1 GCA_022360155.1 Chloroflexales bacterium
ACCGTGCGGGGAAGCAGTTCTGAGATAGCGTTGGGACGATATATAGCACGTGAGTCCACCCACCAAGTTGGCAGTGTCGATCGAATCGTTCTGGGTGGATACAACCCTAACCCTACAAAAGGCTTTCAAGGATATATCGGCGAAGCGCAGGCGCATGGCGGCATTTATTATAGCACGACAAGTGCAGTATGGGACGTCATCCAACCAACAGCAAGGGGCGGTAACGGCCGAGGTTGGATTGCTAACCGTGAGTTTCTACAAGGGCAACTCGAACGAGGTGTACAGCGCATTGAATTAAAGGGTGAAAGTGTTTCAGAAGTCTTTCGTGAACCGCTACGCGCTAGATCTGATACGGCGAAAGAGATCCGCTACCTGCAGCGGTATGCCTATGAGTATGGCTACAAACAGGTAGGTGATACATGGGTTAAAACTGGAGATTGGCGCGCGAGCCGCGCTGGACGTGCTGTTGGCGGAAATGTCGGCCCGATGGGAGATCTGCTCGACGATGCGCAATCTTTGAACCGGTGAACATCTGGAGGCTTATCATGAGTTTGGACTGTGGAAGCTGCAATACCTTTCGCGAGTACACAGAGCGGTACTATCAACCTATCCTAAACCATTTCGGTTTCGCCCTTACCCGGTGTTCATCTGATTACGATGGTCGTGAGTGTCTGTTGATGTATCAATCTACGCAATGTCGGCTTTTGTTTATCCTATCCGATGGCGCAGAAGGATGCGCCATTGGCTCACTCGAAGCCCTCTTTCCGGAGGGTGTGTCACTCCGTACTAACGGCGAGATGGGTTGGTATCACATCGTACCGCTGATCGAGTTCAAGTCGGGCCAAAAAGTCTTCACCGCGCGTCTGTTGAATGAGTTTCGTGATGGTGAACGGATTTATTTTGAGTGGGAATCACAATTGATGGCGAAATGGATTGACGTTTTAATTGGTATGGTTGCGCCGAATAAGCAGCAAGATTGGCACGACGCCTTCGTGCGTTATGCGCAAACGCGACAATACGCCTAACCCGAGGCATATTTATGGAAACATATATTCTTACCCCCGCCGAGCTCGCCGTGCTCACAAAGTATCTCTCTGGCGATGCGCTTGTACTGGGCGAGGCTGCATACGCAGACCTGGGCGTAACCCCAGAACAACTCAGCCTGGCGGAGGACAAGCTTGCAGAGCGTGGCCTCCTGGTGCGGGCGCCAGGTGAGCAAGAGACTGGCATGGCGGGTTACATTGCTACAGTGCTGGCGACCTCCTTCGCTCCAGATATAGTGTGTGTTGTACGCACGCAACGTCGCAATACCGCGGAGCCGGTGATGTACTACAGCTTTACGCCTGAATGTATTGCGCGCAATTATATGGACGCGACAGGGCAGCACGTGTTTTGTGAATTCGCCACCGTAGACAACGCGCTGCACGAAATCCTGGCAGTCAGCGGTGTGACTTCCAAGCAGACACATAACACCAGCGATGCTGCACAGCCATTAGATGTGTTGTTGACTGATAGTGAAACACTGACGCTGCTAATGGCTGTCATCGATCCTGCCATGCCACAACCACAGGTGCATACCCTTTCCTGGCTCGTGGCGCGCAATAGCGTATGGCTTGTCACGGCAGAGGCTCAGCCAAGCACTGCCAGCGCATGCCCGATTAATCGGCTGGAATTGTGGCAAGCTATTGCGAAGACACTCGTGCCTGATCATTCCTGACTGGGGTAAGGCGATCATGATCCGACAGACAGGAATCCTCTTTAATGAAGAGGCGCCAATCATCCGCTGATCCGGGGTGCTAAAGATGTATCAACCAGAGCGAAACGAGCTGTGCCTGATCTAGCTGAACTCCGGCCCAAGAACAAGAAGAAGAGACTGAGGCGCGCAACAACGCTAGGATTCATAAAGAAATTATCCCCGCCAGCATGACAACAAACAGGGGAAATTATTCTTTTATGGGTCACTAGATAGACGTATGCAAGACTTTACGTAGTATCAGATAAGGGCCTGGCGTGACAACAATAGCGAGACGAAGGAAAAGTGACAAGCAAATCCTTTAATTCCTGACTGGGGTGAGGCGCTGATCGATTGTTTCGTTTAGGCGCAATTCGGATTGGGCCTTTCCAGCTTGACACAGCCTTGCTTATGTGGGATGCTCATTCGTATCACGTCTTTGCCTTACCATTTCATACCTAACCGGAATGTGGCCTTGGAACGTGTTTTACTCTCTGGGGTGTCGCTATGCGAAAACAAAGCCTGTGCTTGGGATTACTCGTCATCTTGGTAATCGGTTTGGCGCCGTTGGCAACGTATGGGCAAGTGTCACCGTACCAAGTTGTGGTCATTAATGCCAACGCCAGCCCGCAGGACGACAATAGTTTGGGCCTAGATGTCTTTTTCACCATAAAGGACGAGCGCGGCTTCCCCGTTGCCAAAGATGCGGTCAAATTTGAGCAGGGCTCAGTGCTCCAGATCCTGGGCGGCGACAGCTCCGCCGTGCCAGTGGCGCCGCAAGATCCCACAACGCCCATCAAGGTGGCGCTTGTGCTCGACGCGAGCGGCAGCATGAGCCCCTTTATTGCGCAAGTCCGCGAAGCCGCGAAACAGGCGGTCGACACCGCGCCGGAGAACACCTTATTCGCCGTCTATCGCTTTACCGCAGTGCCGATTGAACAGAGCTTCGAGCCCATCCAATCGTTTACGGGTGATCGCAATCTGGTGAAGCTGGCCATCGATGCCATCGACGCAGACCCAGGCGGGGTTACATGCCTGTATAACGCGACCTTCAAAGCGCTCGATGCACTCGATGCGGCGACCAATCCGAATGCGCCCGAGCGCCGGGCGATGCTGCTCTTCACCGATGGACGTGATGACAATGGGCGAGGTGGCAGGTGCAGCAACTGGGATAACGCAGATGCGGTGAAGGCCAAGGCCAAGGCAAGCCCGCTTGGAACCATCCCCATCCACACGATTGGGCTGTGTACACAAGGCTCTTGTGACAACATCAACCGGTCCGAACTCGAGCAGATGGCGGAGGATACCTTCGGGTTCTCGGCGATTGGTCCAATCGAGAGCGTGGAAGAATCATTCCAGAAGATCATGGATGGCCTGCGGAGCCAGTGGGTAGTGCAGGCGAGTGTCTATCCCTGTAACCAGGATCAAGGGGTATTGGTCCTGCAAACCAATCTGCTGGCGCAGAGCCTCACCGGAAGCTTCACCTTCTCTGCTGATCGCTGTTATAGCCCGCCGCTCGCACCGGCTAACGCGACAATTATCGGGCCAACCGAAAGCGAGCAAGATTATACCTTTGAGGTTAGCATCATTAGCTCGAAACCAGACACGATCGCTGCTGCCGATGTGTTCGTATATTTTCCCAATAACACCCTGGCCCACAGCGAGACTCTGACGTACGATCCGGCCCAAACCTTGTCGGTCATCGTGCCGAAGGACACGCTCACGGTGAGTGGCGAGTACGCGATCGAGGTGCGCGCCAAGACAGCGGACGGCACGGCTATTCCCGCGCAAGATGGCCAAGTTGAGCTTACCACCAAGGCATTCGTCCATAGCATCCCGGTCGATCCGAACCCGCCGACCGCCGAAGTGACGGTTGGGACGATCGAGCAGAACGAGACGCAGGATATCCTGCCGGTGCAAGTGAATATTACCGACCAAGCCGGCCTACTGGCGCAGAATGCGCAATTCATCAATAGTACTGTCCGCATCTTTCACAACGGCTCCGAAATCGAGACGTACTCGCCAGAGGAAAGGTTTGATCTGGCCAGCCCGCAGATCCAGGTGCCCTTGGAGCCTGGCGAGTTGCAGGACGGGCAAACATACGATATCTCCGTCGAGATCACAGCGCCTGACCTTGAGCCGGTCGTATCGCCCCGTCTCAAATTCAACCCGGTGTTTCCGCCGCGACCCTCATTCTGGCAAGCGTTTATCCTGCCAGTGATTGGCAATCCGTTTATCGTCGGCAGCATCCTGTTCGTTGTTGGCCTGGCGGCCTTTGTCATCGTCTATACCTCTCGACCAAAGAAACAGACGATCCCAGAACCGGTCCAAAGACCCGATACGGTCATGGACCGGCAGCGCGATGACTATATCTCAGATCTCCATAACGCCACGGTGATCGCCGTCGCTGATGAGCAGCCGGCGCCGCGCCTCAAAGTCCTGGTGGTGCAGACGGTCGATCCTGCCCAGCGCGGCAAAGAGAGCATTGTCTCTTTTCCTTGTGTTATTGGTCGAGAACATGGAGATGTGCTGATCCCTGGCGATAAAAAGATTTCGCGCCGCCACGCTGAAATTGCAATACAGGACGGCAAAATCATCATCAAAGACCTGGACAGCGCGAATGGGATCGCCCTCGTGGCGCCCGATCTGCGGGGCGAACAAGGCTCATTCATGGTGAAAACACGGCTGGAAAGAGGCGGCGTAGTCGAGTGGGATGGCTGTGATCTGCTGCGCCTCGGGCCGAATACGGTGCTCAAGTTGGAGACCTTGGAACAGCGGGAGTCGAATCCTAATGCGACGCAAATCCAGGACAATAGCGGGTATGAGACCCGCATACTGGATTGAGCAAGCAGCGTATCCTAGTCGCATTGCTGCAACGGAGGAATGCCGGTGATTTCGTCAGATACCGAGCAAAGCCCCTGGCTCACGGTTGGGGTTGCCATCGATCCAGGCTTGTCTCGGCGGAAGGCGCCGAATCAGGACTCAGTGCTCATCTATTCCGAATACTGCGAGAACCCCGCGTGGTTGGATGCAAAAGGGCGGTTGTTCGTGGTTGCCGACGGAATGGGCGGTGCGTTGGGCGGCAAAGAGGCCAGCGAGATGGCGGTCCATATCCTCATCGATAGCTACTATGAGGACTCCGATCTCGCAATTGAGTCTAGCCTGGAACGCGCTATTCAGGAGGCGAACAAGCGAATCAATGAGCGCGGCCAGACCAACAGCAGCCTACGCGGATTAGGCACAACCATAGTCGCGGCGGTTATCCGGGGGCAAGATCTGGTCGTCGCCAATGTCGGCGACAGTCGTGCGTATTTGCTGCGCCGGGGCATGCTCCGGCAACTAAGCCTCGATCATACGAGTGTCCAGGAGCACGTGCGTAGCGGCTTGCTGTCGCCAGAAGAGGCGGCTACGCATCCGCGGCGCCACATTTTGTCGCGCAATCTGGGCGCTCGGCCCCGCGCTCGGCCTGATTTTGCGACCGAGACGTTGGTTGAGGGCGATACCCTCTTGCTCTGTAGCGATGGACTTTGGGGGCCGGTCGGCGACGAGGCGATCACGACGCTGCTACAACGACTGCGCGGCCAGGCTGCTGTGGATGCTCTGGTTGCTCGGGCGAATGAGCAGGGCGGACCAGACAATATAAGCGCCATCGTCGTACATATTGGCGTGCCGCCCGATCATGTTAGCGCCGATCCCGAGCTTCTGTCTGCACTGTTACTGAACGAAACAGAGCCATCTCATTCCACACATGCGACTGTTGTTGCAACTGCTAAGTCCCCAGTGCGCGAGCGGAAACGCAAAGGTAAAGGACGGTGGATTGCGGCGCTTGGTACAGGCGTGGGTTTGGTTTTGCTCGTACTTCTTGCGCTTAATAATCAGGTTTTCTTCACGAGAGATCGGTCACTCGCAAGCGCAATAAGCATCGTCCTGGAGCAAACGGTGATACCGCAAGCTGGACAATTGGCCCAAGCCTCTACAGTAGCGGTGGCGACGCAAGAAACAACGCCGACGCTTCCAGTTGTGCAATCGACCGAACTGCCGGCGACAGCGCCGCATGAGGTGAAAGTGTTCACGCCGACAGCGCCGCCGCAAATCACGCCGACGCGCATCGCAACAACCATATCGACTTCAACGATTATAGAGGCGTTGGCATTTACGCCAGATGGCGAAATCCTCGTCGCGGCCTCGCTCGATGCCAAGGTCAAGTTGTGGCGAGTGCGCGATGGCAGCCTATTGGCGGAGGAAGCAAGAGGCGATAGCTTTGCGACAAGTATTGAGATCGCCCCGAACGGGCAGTGGCTCGCCGTCGGCTCTCCTGATGGCGCGATTACGCTGTGGCCGCTTGAGCATAGTGGCGAGGACAACGGCGAGACGCCGACACCCCGCGGCGTTCCAACCGAAGAATCGGCGGCCAGCCCCGCATCTGATCTAGAGGACTTTTCCCGGACTGCGCAAGCGCTACCTCCCAGCGCGACGAGCACGCCGACCCGTCTACAACGGCACACGCAGCCAGTAGACCACCTGGCTTTCACGGCGGATGGACGTACCTTAGCCGCTGCTGCGCGCGATGGAACTGTATTCCTGTGGCAGCTTCACGATGGCGCTTTCTCCCAGGAATTGCCGACGATGTCCGAAACGATCACCAGCTTGGTCTTCGCGCCGGATGGTAAAATACTGGCTGTCAGCCTCGATAGTGGAACTGTGGAGTTGTTGTCGCTTACCGATGAAAGCCTGAACCGTTCGCTCCCGACCGATCTGGATCGTGGCGGGATCATCGCCTTCGCGCCGGATGGACGAACAGTAGCCGTCGGCGCACAGGATGGCCGGATCGAGGTGTGGCGCCTGAGCGATTCTTCGCACCTACGCACACTTGAAAGCGGTAGCGATGCAGTCACCGATCTGGTCTTTGCAACAAATGGCCAGACGCTCGCTGCTGCTTCAGACAGCGGGGCGGTGCAGCTCTGGAATGTAAGCACTGGCGAACGCATACACCGTTTCGCGGAACATACCGGTGCGGTGAACAGCGTCGCGTTTGCGCCCGACGGGGAGATGCTCGCCTCGGCTTCAGCCGACATGACGATAAAATTTTGGTCGATAAACGTCCAGACTTTGCCGTCATCTCAGGACATCTCAGATGAAACGCTTAGATAATGAGTTGTCAGCTATCAACATAGTGATACAGCAACGCCGGTTACATTTTGAGGGAGTATACTGCACGTTTGGATGGTACAGATGGCCATTTGACATTATCATGATGCTTGATACCTGCAGCTGAACGTTTACCCGAATTCAGCTAGAACGAGTCCGTCTGACCCGCACGCTGCACGGTTTAAACCAGCGATAAGGAGTGTCTATGAGTATTCTTCCGCCAAATACACTCATCCATAACCGCTATAAGGTGGTGCAACAGATTGGGCAGGGCGGCTTTGGTGCGGTTTATGAGGCTATGGATGAGCGTTTAGGACGACGAGTGGCGCTCAAGCAACTCCTGCACGCTAGCGACAACCGCGTCAGCCGTCAGTTCGAACTCGAGGCGCGCTTGCTCGCCAACCTCTCGCATTCCGCCCTACCGCGCGTCACCGACCATTTCAGCGAGGCGAGCGGCCAATTCTTGGTGATGGATTTCGTATCCGGCCAGGATCTGATGAACATGCTTCTGCAACGCAATGCCCCTTTTCCGCTCGATCAGGTGTTGCAGTGGGGCGGGCAGATCCTCGATGTGTTACACTATCTTCATTCCCGCCACCCGCCGGTTATCCACCGCGACCTGAAGCCCCATAACCTCAAGGTACAGGCAAATGGCGCCTTAATATTGCTTGACTTCGGTTTGGCGAAAGGCTTTGCCGGAGATGTGGCCCCGCCAACCACCCAGAGTAGCTTTCTGGCTTATACTAGGGGCTTTGCCTCGCCGGAGCAAATGGAGGGGCGGGGCACCGATGCGCGCAGTGATTTGTATGCCCTGGGCGCCACGCTGCACTGTCTGCTGACCAACACAGCGCCCCCAGAAGCGCAAACCCGCGAGTTGGCGGTACTTCGCGGGCGCCCCGACCCACTGCGTCCGACCCATGAGTTGAATCCGCAGGTGACAGTGGCGGTGAGCCAGGTACTGCAGCGGGCGCTGGCGCTGGAGCCGAATGATCGCCCGGCCAGCGCCCAGGCAATGTGGGAACAGTTGCTGGAAGCCTACCCTGCCGCACGACGAATGCCCCAGCCTGTATCGCCTATAGGGGATTCGCCACTGCCAGACAAGTTTCGCGATAATATCGGAGCGGGGTCTGATCAAACAGCAGAGACTCTTCCTATTCCTGCCGGATCGGCGCCGTCAGACTCTGCCCCAAAGAATCCCTCGGCGCCTTCAGCGGAAACGGAAATAGATGGAACAGAGGTAGACAACTCTTCCCAGCTTGTATCACCTACCGCGGGGCCGCTGCCCATCACACCCTCTTCGGGCAGGCGCTTGCCACCGCTGCGGGTTGTGCAGATTGGATTGCTGCTTGCATGTATCGTG
>JAKSDJ010000165.1 GCA_022360155.1 Chloroflexales bacterium
CGCCACAATCCTGCAATGGAACGCAAATGACGCCGATAGGCGCCGATCAGCGCAGTGGTGATCGATATGAGTTCTTCCGACCTAACTCGCTCCATAGTGCATGCCGCACGACTCGCAGCCAGGGGCATTGCTTGGGTCGATGCGCCGGTCTCCGGCGGGCCAGAGGGCGCGTACGCCCTGGTCTTCCCCGGCGGTATACCGAATCACGGATGAGCACGCCGCGCGGCTGAGCGCGCTCTGGGGTTTTAACGTGCCGGCCAGTCGCGGGATGACCGCACCGGAAATGATCGATGCGGCTCAGCACGACGATTACCACCTCGCCTGCGCCCGTACAACCACAGACATTGCCCCCGACGCCGACGCCGATGACTAGGAATTCCCGCTGCCCGAACGGGTGGCGTACACCACAAATATGGTCCCCTTCATCGTTCCAAAGAGGCCATGAGTCAATTAAAACGGCTAGATCGAAGATACGCGATGCATCGAAAAAAGCTGACGTACAATCCTACAATGGAACGTTGTTCGACCTTTCTCGTGTGCTATAATGAGCTGCCATGAAAGCACAGTCTGTCTCCATATTTGGCCTGGGGCTGATGGGCCGCCCAATGGCCCGCCGGCTGCTGGCTGCCGGCTACGATGTGCGTGGCTGGAACCGTTCACCACTTCCTGGCGACCTCATTCAGGACATCCCACTGCACACAAGCCTAGCCAAAGCAGCCCAATCCTCGATCTGCTTGCTGATGCTCGCCGACTCATCCGCTGTAGACGCGGTGCTTGCCCAACTAGAACCACATCTTGCGCCGGGCCAATTGGTGCTCGACATGAGTTCTTCCGATCCGACCCGCTCTGTAGCACATGCAGCGCGGCTTGCCGCCAAGGGCATCGGTTGGGTCGATGCGCCGGTCTCCGGCGGGCCAGAGGGCGCAGCAGCGGGGAGTCTGGCGATTATGGCCGGCGCAACAGCGGGCGATTTTGCGCAGGTGCGCCCGCTGCTGGAGCAGCTAGGCCAGAATATTGTTCGCGTCGGCGGCCCAGGCGCTGGCCACACAGTCAAAACGATCAATCAACTGATTGTGGGCTTGACCATCGAAGCGGTCGCCGAGGCGCTGACCCTGGCGGAGCGCGCAGGCATTGATCCGCGCCTGGTGCAACAAGCCCTGCGCGGCGGGTTCGCCGACTCGAAGATCCTCCAACTCCACGGCGCCCGGATGATCGAGCGCGCCTATGTACCCGGCGGACGGGCCGTGATCCAACTCAAAGATCTACGCCTGGCGCAGGATCTGGCTGCTGCCGTCTCAACCCAACTCCCCCATCTCGCGAGTGTGATTGCACGCTATGAGCGCCTAGTCGCGCAGGGCCACGGCGACCTGGACCACTCGGCGCTGCACAAGCTGCTCTGGGACGATACATCACAATAGCCGGCAGCAGAGAATGGAGAATGGAGAATGAGAGACGGTAACGAACCAACCTGCCAACGTGTCAACGTGCTAACATCGTAACCTGCTAACCCAAAACGAGGCGAGCTTGGTTTCCTGCCAAACTCGCCTCGTTCCCGACTCACCCCGCAGTTAGGTTGTCTCCATCCTCCTGGCATAAATATCATAGCCAGACAGGAGCACCACAAGGATGCCCATGACAACGAAGGTCCACAACGCAACAGCAATCGAACTGAAGCCCAACACAAACGGGATCGCTATGGCAACCACACCAGCGATGACAGCGATGACATCTTCCCAGATGCCTTTGTCGCGAGCAAGGGCTTTATAGCCCGAAACAAGCGCTATCACTGCGCCCAGAACAATACTGCTCCACATCGCATTGGTGTCAGTGCTATAGCCCAGCGCAAATGGTGAAATGACCAGCAACAACCCAAGAATGCTCAAGATCCAGTACACCATTGTACGTCACCTCCTTCGCATTCACGACCGTTATCCTATTATGTCCAGTCTGCCACGCAATTGCACACGGCGGATCATGCATCTGACCACAAGTAAGGCTAACCAGATGGCGAGTCTTTTTCCTGGCCATGTGGCCATGCGTTCGTTCCGGCGGGTGCGGCCTAGCGCCTCCACACACTGCAAGACAGTCAACCAAGGCGCAAGATGCTCTAATAAAAGCTTTTCAAATAACAGGGCTTACGTAGTTACTGGAGTCTGGCGAATTTTATCATTAAGAATCTTGGAGGGTTCAATGTGGTTCTCAACAGATCATGGCCGGTGCAGTGGTGGCCTATTGAGAACCTTCCTGAACCCAATATCGTCCAGGAACCTGAAAAACGCCAGAGTCCAGGCGGTTACTTTCCAGCGCATTGCGAATCACGCCTGGAACCTCGCATGACAGGAGCCTAAAGAATTTTGACGATCACAATCGGTCATGGAAAAGGCGCTTGTAGCGCCGCCTTCAAACCGCCTAAAGGCGGCACTATGTCAGACTACCGCAGTTGACGTCAAATTTCATTAGCAGTATGGATCCAGCTCATCATTTTGTATCAGGGGCGCGGCTCCGCCGCGCCCCTGATACAAAAAAAGACTCTTCCGCCCTGCCGGAGGCACATCAGGTCTCATCCAGAGATGCAGCTAAGACCTTTCATGTCTTGGGGAAGGCTTCATAAAGCATTTATTCAAGACATGAAAGGTCTTCCATCGCGCTTATCTGAAAAGTATTAGCTCTTACTCCAAACCGCCAGCCTGGATCAGCTCGGACAGGGCGGCGATGTCGTCGCTCAGAACGCGGTCGTGATCGATTGCCGGCACAACAGCGCGAATCCGGGCATAAGCTTGCTCGACCCCTGCGCCAGCCCGCAATGGGCGCTGAAATTCCAGACCCTGAGCCGCGCAGAGCAATTCAATAGTGACAACCCGCCGGGTGTTTTCGAGGATACGAGCAGCCTTAAATGCCGCCGTCGCGCCCATACTGACGAAGTCTTCCATCCCTGCACTGGTTGGAATAGAGTTGACACTGGCCGGTGCGGCCATACCCTGGCATTCATTAACCAGCGCCGCCGCAACATACTGAACCATCATGAGGCCCGACTGTAATCCCGATTGGGCCGTCAGGAAGGGCGGCAAGTTCATAGCTGGGTCGGACGCGCTGACGAGTAAATAGGTGCGTCGTTCAGAAAAACTTGCAAGCTGGGTCAGTGCAATGCCCAGCACGTCGAGGGCTAGGGCCAGCGGTTGGCCATGAAAGTTGCCGCCGGAGAGAACCAACCTATCGTCAGGAAAACAGAGCGGGTTATCGGTGACGGCGCCGAGTTCGCGTTCGACCAGACTGCGAGCAAACACCAGACCGTCGGCGATTGCGCCGAGCACCTGGGGCGTACAACGCAAACTGTAGGGATCTTGGACCCGCCCACAGTTGGGGTGGCTGGTTAGAATTTCGCTGCCGGCTATTAGCTCACGCAGCCGCGCTGCGACGGTCGCCTGACCTTGCTGGGGGCGCACAGCGTGCAGGCGCGGGTCGAGATGGGTTGCTGTCCCTAGTGCAGCTTCCAGGCTCATTGCGGCGGCAAGTTCAGCCGCCCGGAAGAGGATCGCCGCATCGTGGATCAGCAACGCACCGTAAGCAGTCATCAGGTGCGTGCCGTTGATCAAGGCCAGGCCCTCTTTTGGCTCCAAAACCAGCGGCGTCAGGCCCGCCTGAGCTAGCGCCTCCACTGCGGGTTGGGAAAAGGCAGCACCGATTTGTTCTGGCGCCCTACTTGCTTCTTCCGGCACGGCGAGCACCCGACCTTCACCAATAAGGGCCAAAGCCATATGCGCCAGCGGCGCCAGATCGCCGCTCGCCCCAACCGAGCCGCGGCTTGGGATACATGGGTGAATGCGGGCATTGAGCAGATCGCACA
The DNA here is from genome assembly GCA_022360155.1 of Chloroflexales bacterium. Lineage (GTDB taxonomy): Bacteria > Chloroflexota > Chloroflexia > Chloroflexales > Chloroflexaceae > JAKSDJ01. The sequence goes on from JAKSDJ010000165.1 coordinate 3,845, forward strand.
AGCGCTCGGCTAACACCGGGCGTACGCCAGAATAGCCGCGCGCCAGACTCGCTGCGGTTAGCAGCAACATCGCGCGTACCGCCTCGACCGGCAACAGCTCGCCTACGCCAACAGAGTGGCTACGCAACAGGTTATGTTGCAGTTCGTTGAGCTGTTCGGGATGAATTCTCACCCGGCTTAGGCTGCCAAATCCAGTGTTGATGCCATAGTATGCTGCGTCATCCACGATCAATCGTTCCACCAGGTTCCGCGCTTTTACCATCCGCTCCATCGCTTGCGGCCCGATTTTAATCAGTCTGTATGTGCGGGCGACCTGTAAAACCTCAGCAATTGTCAGGGGTTGACCATTCAGGATTAGGGGTTGCATATTGTAGACCTCCCTGTACTAAGAACCACATCAGCGTGATCACGGCCAACATTGGCCTGGCATATTGTACCAGTTTGGCTAGACCCAATTGTAGGCATGACGCCGTCTAGCGATGAGACGAGGAGGAGAAAAGACGACGGGATGCTGAGTTGCTTCGAGCGGAAGCAACCCGATCTGAGCTATCCCCTAACGCTGCAAGCGCTCAAAAGTCTGCTGGCTATCATATGCAATACGTACGATGAACGGTATAATAGCCCTTATCAATAGGGCTACGTCAACGTCGCGGTTACACTCGAAATGCGGTAGCCATGCTGCCGCATTTTGGGCGCTATGGTCTGGGTTGGATCGATTCTGGCAACGCAGAAGATAGACGTTGACACAGTTTTGTTGTTTTGTCTAAACCCAATACTTGTCAGATAAGCGCGATGGAAGACCTTTAAGGTCTTGCATCGATGCTTTCGGACGCCTTCCCCAAGACCTTAAAGGTCTTATTTGAAAAGTATTGGGTCTAAACCCGCATTTGTGAGCCAAAACTTTACACCAGCAAGGAACACGAACGATTATGACGAATGATGATCCCTCAACGACGCTGCAAACGACCATTCGCTTCAGCCGTACGGTTGGCTTGGTCCGGGCCATTGCGCAAGGTAGCAGCATCAGTATTGGTTTGGGGGTCTTTATCCTGCTCAACCTGTTTTTGCCACAGGGCGGATGGCAAACACCAGGCGCGTATTTGGCGGCAATGCTCCTCTTCGTACCGCTGGCGCTCACATATGCTGAACGAGCCGCAGTCACGCCTGGCAGCGGCGGCGCATTCAGCATTGGGCGGCCTGGCGGAGCGACATGGCGAACCTATGCGAATGGATGGCTGCTACTCGGCGGACATCTGGCGTTGATCGCGCTCCTGGCATGGGGCGCGGCGCTCTACCTCGACAGCAGTCTGGAGCGGCTGTTGGGGGTTTCGATTGAGCTGCGCTGGCTGGCCCCGGCAATGGTCATCCTGGTTGCCTTGAATGATCTGATCGGCACCCAGGGTGGCTGGCGCTTGCGCACCTTGATTATCTATAGCAGCGTGTTGGTGTTGCTTGGTGTCGCGAGCTGGTTGTGGTTCTTACCTGCTGCTGCGCCAACCACACGCGTCAGCACTGGCTCGATCAACATCATCGGTATGGTCGCCCTGATGGCAGCAAGCCTCTGGGGAATACAGTTTGTGCTCGACAACCGTGATGAAATGCGCCGCCCAAGCCGCAATATGCTACCGGCGCTACTCATTCCGCTTGTGCTGAGCGGGATTATTGGCGCGGTCGCCGCCGCCAGCGAGTTGTCGTTCCTGGGCGGCATTGACCCTAACGCAACACCGTTGATGGCATTGGTCGAACGTACCAACTTCGCCGGAGCGACCGCCCTCGAAGCAATCTATATCACAACAGGGCTGCTGATCAGCCTGATCGCCCTAGACCAAGCGATGGTGACCATGCTGCATCTCAGTGGCGCCATGGCGCGCGATGGCTTCCTTCCTAAGCAATTTTTGAGAGTCTCGTCCAGTTTCGGTACACCGTTCTTTGCCTTGCAACTCTTTGCTGTGGGCGGGGCTATCATCACTGCGTTTGTGTCAATACTCGTCCTGGTTGGCCTGGTAGCGCTGGCTTTTCTGTGGATGACTGCGCTGCTCTGTGCAGCCGATATTACGAGCCAGAAAGCCAACTTACCCGCCCAGCGCTACTTGAAGCTTCCGTTTCACCCGCTGTTTCCTGTTCTGGCAACGGTAATTGGCATCTTTCTCCCACTCACCTTGCAGATAGAAGTTCTGTTGATCGGGCTTGGTTGGATAATGCTGGGGGCGCTTTACTACTATGCTTACGCCCGCCGAGCAGGGTTGGCCGCTCGGCGACGCGACACAGTGCTTGGCGACGTGGCACGAGATGAGCGGGATGATATGTACACTGTGCTGGTAGGGATCGCCAACCCAGAGACTGCACCTGCACTCATTCGAGCTGGGGCGCTCTTGGCCTGCCGAAAGCAGGGCCGCGTACTGGCCCTTCAGATCGTTGCTTGTCCTGATCAGGTTCCGCCCTCTATTCAGCGCCAAGAAGCCGAGAAACATTTACAAACCCTAAACCTTCTAGCGCAGCAAGCTGCTGTTTGCGAAGCTCCGGTCGAAGTTCTGGTTCGCATAGCCCGGAGTCCAGTCGATGGTCTGTTGAGCGCCGCCGAGGAGGAAAAGGTTGACATGATCGTTCTGGGCTGGGAAGGCGAACACGCACACGAAGCCTTCGACCTCGGGCCGCTTCTCGATCCAATCGTGCGCGCCGCGACGTGTGATGTGGTCGTCATACGAGGGAAACTCCCAGTCAGAATGCAGCGCATTCTCATCCCCACAGCCGGCAGCCCCAATACCGTCGCCGCTATGAAGCTAGCCCAGGATTTGGTCGATGCCGAGACCGGCAAGGTCGTCGCCCTGAATCTAGCGGAGAGCACGCCGAGTTCCAACGGCTCTGCCCAAAACAAGCGTGAGTTCGAGGAGATGCTGAAGAAACTGGGCGGTGAGCCGCCAATTGAGCTGCGCGTTCTCCCGCTCGAAGACGTCAAAGCGCAAATCGTTCGCGAGGCGCGCGATTTCGATGTGTTGGTTCTGGGCGCCTCGCGGGGCGGCGCGTTGGATCAGGCAATCTTTGGCGGGTTGCCGGTAGAGACTGCTCGCGCTGCGCCCGGCCCAACGCTACTAGTAAAGCACTTCGAAGGTACACCACGTTTCTGGGTGCGCCGAATCTGGGAAACCATCTCGGCGCCCTTTCCTAGCCTGACGGTTACCGAGCGCGCCGAAGTCTACCAGCACATGCGCCGCGCCGCCCGACCCAGCGTGGACTTTTTTGTCCTAATCGCGCTCTCGGCGATGATTGCGACTTTTGGGTTGTTACAGAACAGTCCAGCGGTGATCATTGGCGCCATGCTGGTCGCCCCCTTGATGAGTCCGATTATCTCGATGGCAATGAGCATTGTGCAAGGCAACCTTCGCCTGCTCCGAGTATCGACGGGCGCGACGCTGCTGGGGATTGTGATGGCCATAAGCGTGGGCATCACGATGACCTTGTTGAGTCCGACGCGCCTCAACACCGCCGAGATCCTGGCGCGCACCCAGCCTAATTTGCTCGATCTCTTCGTAGCCTTGGCTTCCGGCGCAGCGGGCGGTTATGCCGTCGGACGCAAAGAGGTGGCAGCAGCATTGCCGGGTGTCGCTATCGCCGCTGCACTGGTGCCGCCGCTGGGAGTCGTAGGCTATGGAACTGCTACGGCCCAACTGACGATTGCGGGGGGGTCATTGTTATTATTTACGACCAACCTGATCGAGATCGTCTTTGCAGCAGCCGTCGTGTTTCTGCTGCTTGGCTTTCGACCTACCCGCACCCGGCTGCGCGAGCAAGTGCGTCTGGGGCTTATTGTCTCGGTCGTAGCACTGGTGAGCATTTCGATTCCTCTGGCAATCTTCTCGGTCAACGCGGTCGAACAGGTGAGTCGCCAAAATCGAGTCGAAACCTTCTTACGAGCCGAACTCGATACCGCGACGAACCATATTACCGACATTCTCGTCGAGCGCCGAGATCAAGGGTTTAGAGTCCAGGCGACCATCTACACACTCGACGACTTCGGATCTACCCAGATCACCGCGCTCCAGGAACGTTTGTCCGCCGAGGTTGGGGCGCCGGTCACACTCCAAGCCATGGTTTTGCAAGCGATGGCGCTGCCGAACTCTGAGGAGGTGAGGAGGTGAGGAGGCGCAGAGACGCAGAACAGACGACGCAGAGCCATGAAGGTTACATAGGAGTGCTTCGCGAAGCGCCCTCGATCACGTGATTGTACGGACATTACCGGGATATCCAGGCTCAACACTTATGCGCAATCAACATCAATGGGATAGCATGGTTTTGGTAGACGCGTACAAGCACTGATTGTAACCCCATGATATGACGACCGAGTATATTAATCCACGGCAAATAGTTAACCTGATTGTTCTCCAAAATAAATTGGGTAGGTTTCTGCTGCTTAACAGAACGGATCACAGCGTCTGGAAGAAGCAGCTGGGGTCTGAGGCCTGCCTTTTTTACTGCTTTGAGCCACTCGTCAATAGTGTAAATATGTTCGTTGATGCCAACCTCTATTTCGAGGTTGCCATGCATATTGACTGGCGATCTAAGCCGGCGAACTGGTTCATTTATAATAAACGCTCGACCATTTGAGCGAAGCACACGGGCAATCTCCGTAAAGGCGCGAGTAAGATCGTTGGCATGATGCAGCGAGGCAGTAGTAAAGATCACGTCATAGCTACCTGATGCAAAAGGCAGCCGTTCCATATCGCACAGTACTCTCTCGAAAAATATATTATCAGCCTCCATAAATATATCTGCTGTTTCTAAGCCGATGTATTTGGCGCGCAGTACATCACAAGCGACGACTTGTCGTGCGCCTCGCCTTTTTAACCAACGAGCCGACCAGGTTCGTCCGCTGCCTACATCAAGCACTGCGGCGTCGTGGAGGTCTATTCGGTCGATTATTTCATTAAAATTCCCAGCATGTTCTTGCCAATGTGGATCCGGAAGATACGGCAATAAAAGCATTTGTTCGGCAAGCGCAGGTGCAGGTTCGCCAAGCAGCGTTAACCATCCCTGTTGCTCTTTTGCAATCCAATCCGGCGGCTCACCCAACATATCTACGATGCCGTTCGTAATAGAATATTGCGCTTCACAATGCCGACATTGGACTGAGCCTTCACGCACTTCACGGTCATCGCTCATCGTTGACGCTAGCTTCATTTGACCGCTACCGCAATTCAAACATATTAAGGTTGACAACAATTCAGATCGCATAAGATCCCTTATTTCATCGACGGTCGCTTTTAACGAACACACATCTTAGCGGTACATCTCACCGAAAGAATGTTGACCTGAAAGATAAGTGACACTGAACGCTGCTCAGACCGTTCAAGTTTTGGAAACCTGAACGGTCTGGGCTTGATATAGCGAAGCACATTGCTATCAATTCACTGCAGCCTCTATCTCCAGCGGAATAAGTTCAATCGGGTTTCCCTGCTCAGAGAAATAGGCCACATCATGCAATACCGTATCGATCTCGAGGGTATAGGCGCCAGGTTGCTTGGGCAGCGTTAGCTCGACCGAGACCTCGCGCTCCTGCCCCTGGGCCAGATCAGTCCCGATCGACTGCCACTGTTCGGCCACAATCTGACTTGTTGCAGGATCGCGCAGGCGAAAGATGACATAGACGGCGCCAGTAATCAATTTCCTGTCGCCAACCCATACGCCAGTCCCCTCGTTTTGAATGGTGGTTGTGATCTGCGCGTCTTGCCCGACAAGCGCATTCTGGATCTTTGTCTGTGAGTAGCTTGCCTTGTAAAAGGTATCGAGCATAGTCTGCTCGTGCGAAGTCTGGCGACGGACAAATGGATGCATCGGCAAACTCGGATCGGGATCATACCAACGCTGAAACTCGACAGTGTAATAGAGCCGTGCAAACAGGGGAAAATCCAGAAACACCGGCTGTCCGCTTTCTGACAGTTTATAGTGTGGAACCATATAGGTAGGCTGTGTATCCAGAACATAGGCAACATCGATACGTTGTCCAAACCCGCCCTGCAAATGCGCAATGTGTTGATCATTCAAGCCGATCAGATCGAGTGTAGGCAGGCCAGTGTAATACGCCAGCGCACCGGCATCGATCACCGCCAAGGTGGTCCCAGGCGGCGCCTCCTCAACAAGATGCAGCGCCAGTTTTTTAACACCATCGATTGAACTAACTGCCAGATCGATTGCTACCTCCCGCTTCTGTTCAGTCCAATGCGCAATCTGCCAAACGGGCGCACTCACAAACAACAACAGCAACACCCAGCGCTGCCATGTGAGACGCCCGCCGCGAGATATTACATCAACCAGAGCAACGACGCCAGCGCTGAGGCCTAAGAACAGGAGAGGCAGTAAAGGCGTCACATAACGAAACATAGGCATCCAGTCATCACCGGATAGAATGATAAACGCCATATAGGCGACAGTAACCAGAGTGAGCAGCAGCGCCGGCCCACGCCGCGCTGTTGGGAGGACGAACAGGAGCACAAAGCCTATTACGGACTGATAGGCGGCTAGCCCCCAGGCCTCGAGTAAAGGACGCAAACGGCGGAAAGCAAGGTCAATTTGTTCGCTCACCGAGCCGCGTTTGGCCAAAACCGACGCGGGCAGCCAATCCTGGTAATACAGAAAACGCCAGGCAAGAAACAGGCCATAGCCGAGCGCAAAGATGCCAATCCAGCTCAGAAGATATTTCCATGGAAAACTGCTGCGTAACGTTGCGGTGGTGATATAAAACACGATAGCTACAACCAAGCCAATAGCTTCGGGCCGGGTCAACGCCAATAGAATAGCTGCAACTGCAGAGAAGGGCGGTCCGCGTTTCGCTTGCTCTTTCAGGACCAGATGGATGGTCAAGAGCAAGAGCAGAATATACAACGTGGTTTCCAGACCGCCAACCGACCAAGCCAGGAATGGCCCACTGACAGCGAGTAAGACGCCAGCCAGCCAGCCAGCGCTGCTGCGCCCGCAGATCTGGTTACCAAGAGCTGCAAATACTGGCAGCGTCAACAACGCGCAAGCCATTCCCAACAAGCGTGAGGCGAGCACAAGATCGATGCCGAAGCGCCCAATAATACCGAGCAAAATCACCCATAGAAAATGTGAGTAGCCCTCGACGAACTTGCCATTATACGTTAGCCCACGGCCCTCGATCCAGTTTTTGACATAGACCAGGCTGATATAGCTGTCGTCGATGTAGAAAGGCCAGAAACGCAGTTGTTGCCAGGTGAGGAGGAGCCCTAGCCCGACAAAGGCCAGGAACATCCAGATATGCTGCGTTGTCGCCAACTTACGTTTCGATGTAACAGTCATCGTTTGTTCTCGAAACATGGTTTGGAATACTCCTAGACAAATAGAAACTATAGGATGATGCCCACATTGTGAAGATCGAGTCTACGTGTCATGATCAACACACTAATCCAATTCAAATCAATAACACCGCACAGGCTTTCCCGACAACTACGCATCCCGCCTCTATAGAGTGTCCCATCCAATACAATAAGCGTCGCGACCTACCTGTTTTAGCCACAGCTCGAGGGCATTGCGTCGACCAAACGTAAACGTCCTGACCATATGGCCATCAATCAGCAGAAGCGAGCGTACAGCTAGCCAAGAGCAGCGTTTTTAATGCCACGGCTGAACATCCGGTCGACTACGCACGGGCAGTTTTGTCAGCAGCACACTCTGGTCGCTTTCCTTGCCCGATGTGACTGCAACACGGTTTTGACTAACTAGATCATATAAGCCGACTCGCAATTCATACATTCCTGGCACAAGATCAGCAGGCAACGTTATTGTGAATTGACCACGATAAAATGTGCTTGCCTGCCACTCTGCGGTTGATGTCATCGATCCGCTAGGTGGATCGTCCGCCTGCGCAACAAGACTGCCGTCGGTTGCATAGAGATGCACAAAAGCAAACAGGTTTTCTGACATGACCCTTGTGTTGTACCAATACAATATCACCCGGATTTGCTGATCGCTTCGTAGTGGGCCAGGAGCCCGTAACACATCATAACCAAGCAGATGCACCCCATTCACGAAGACACTGGCTGCCGGTTGCTGTGGTGTTGGAGCAACAGCTAGGCGAGGAGCAGGTGATAGGCGCACATCTCCCACAGCAACACTGATCTCACGAGGATCGACGGATTGCGCACCATTCGATGGTGACGCAGCGCCATCCGCAATGAATTGGAGGCAGTGAGAGCCTGCCCCAAAGGAAATGTTAGGCAGTGTTACTTCTTGCTCCTCAGCGGTGACCGTAAGCGTTTTAAGCCGTTGCTCTCCATAGTCAATCTGAAGCTGACGTTTCGGACCGGCCGACCATACCCGTATATGCATATCGACCGTTTCGCTATGGTCGAACTCTAACGTTAAACAAGCTTGCCGCCCCAGCCAACGCCAACTACGCACGCCGGCTTGCTCGCGGGCATGAAAGCCTGAACCGAAGTCGACAGCACGCAACGCTGGAACCTGCGTACGAAGACGTAGCACTTCCTCAAACGCCGTAGCATTTTGAGCTGGACGCAACTTGTCAGCCTCGAATTGTAGCGGCACGACTCGGTCTGGACGAACAAGTATGATCGGGGGCGCGCTGATCGGGGCGGCATATAACTGGTCATCATCATAGGTGACGCGAATAGCTTCCTCGATACCGTTACGAAAGACGTACGCTCCCTCATGATTATCGGGCAATGGCGGTAACAGAAAGGTTGTCTGAGGCTGTACGTTAGGATACTGCTGCTTGATCTGCTCCAATAAACCTCGCGCTTGTTGTCCTGCTTCGTGCCAACGCTGATTTGCCGCCAGCACTATTCCTGCGCTTATTGTCCAAATGCAAAAAAGCAGCAGAGTACGCCAGACAGTTATTCGACGAAAACGCACGCCTCGCCGAACAAAGATCTCAATATGAAACAACCACGCGGCAAGGAGGAAACAAACGCCTATCGATGGCAGATACATAAGGCGGCCGCCCATCAACAACTCTGTGGCCCAATCACCAGGTCCGAGAAGCGGGATTAATGATAATGCTATCCAACCGAGGCTTATTCCGCTCAACGCCCATATCGATTGAGTCGATATGATTGTTCGTAAAGAATGTATTTGGCGACACTGTGCAACGAACATAACACAGGCCAAGCCTGCAACAGCCATTGCACCGATCCATAACCACCACGAAAAACTGGCTGCATAAGCGCTGGCGCGACTCCAGTTCAAGGGCAATGTGAGATAGATGCGCGCCGCGTGCAACATCTGCCATAGATCAGCAGAAGTTGCAGTGAAAACCAGCGATGTACCCGCTTGATTGACATAGCCGCCAAGGCCACCAAACACCAAAAAACGGAGAGCAAGATATCCGCCGACAATAAGCACTGCGGGAGCGACTATATACACAATGCGACGAGCAGGAGCCCAAGACATTTGCCGTGCGGCGATGAACTGTAGGCCAATAATCAGTACAAGTAAACCGGGAAAGATGAGTGCAGTTTCTTTCGAGGTCAGCGATAAGATTAAGCACATCCCTGCCAAACAACGCGACCTGATTGATTCGCGAAGCCATAAAATCAAGGCAAGGAGCGCAAACAGCGTGGCCAAAAGGTCGAAGCGTCCCGATAGCCAACTCACCGCTTCAGCGTGGGTTGGAAAGAGCACAAATGTGATAGCTGCACAAAAGGCCGGCAGTGATGTGAGACCTAAGCGCCGCGCAACAACGAAGACGAGCACACTGTTTATAGCATGGAGGCCGATGTTGAACACATGTTGTACGAAAGGATCGCCCCCGCCTATCAAGTAGCCCCATTTCCACAGCAGGAGCCCAAGCGGACGGTAAAAGCCGCCGCGCGGCGCGCCTGCAAATTCCGGCACAAAGGTTTGCCATACCTCCTGAGTTGTGGCGCGCATGCCATAGTACAGCAGGACAAAATCATCGCTCACATAAAAATTATTCAGCGTGGGCCAATATAACCCAATCGCAAGGAGCGCAATAAAAGCCAGGAGGCCCCAGGGCGAGACCAAAACTTGGCATGCCGTATCCAGCAACCTGGAGGTATCTGAGCGTATAACTGAGGAGCGATCAGTTTCGTTAATGTCGTGGCGTTCTCCTTGATGCTGCGTTTGAGTTGTTCTTTGCCCGGTTCTCATACAGAGTTGGAATACCTCTAGAAAAATAGAAAACACCTATTCCATATAGATCTCCGCCACACGCCATCATTAAGGCGAAGTGTTCGCCCTCACCGTTGTAGTCGATACACCCGATACTCTGCATCCTGATAGACCTGTCTGACCAGCAATTGGGTCGCAAGTTGTTCTTCCCAATCTGCAACTCGTTGGCCCAATTTGCGTGTGTCCACGATGATATAGTCGGTTTGCCAGCGTTGCATCAGCCTAAGCGCAGGCTCATAGGGGAAAAGCTGTAGCAGGCCCCAATCTTCCTGCAGGGAACGCGGAGCAAAGGTGCCATACCCGCCATTGTTGGCTTTTTCTGAGAATAAGGTGTAATAGAGCGCTGATCCGTTAAAGAAGTCTGGCATATCGATCACAGTGGCTGGCCCAGCTTGCTGGCGCAGCCAGAGATCAACCGGGCGCGGATGCGGTGCAAAAATGGGAAAGTTAGCGATAGACTCCAACACAACCAGACCCGCTGCCACAATCCAACCCGCCGAGTACCAGCGACGCGGCAGTTTGGTCAAAGCCAGGCTGGCAAGCAGCGCGACGCACAAGCTGACATAGAAGGTCATACGCGACCAAGCGCGGATGTTATCGAGGATGGGCACATGCGCGTAGACAAAGCCAGCCGGGAGGGGTATAGTCCGCCCATCAGGAAGCTCCCACTCTGGCCCCAAGGTCATCACAACATTAATCAGCGCAATGATTACCAACGCCTGGACAATGCGCTGCCTCCACCCCAATATGGCGCCTGCCAGAGCCAACGCCGCTGCAGTATAGCCAAGGCTCGCCCAATGTTCCCCAACCTCAGGTCGTAAGAACTGACTGGCCCAATCACCCCAGATCAGGTGGAGCGGGTTCGGCAGCAAGTATTCGTGAGGCAGCACCGAATGGTAAAAGAGTTGCGCATAGGTATGGCGAGAAATTGCACCAC
>JAKSDJ010000668.1 GCA_022360155.1 Chloroflexales bacterium
GACGCTGATGGATCGTGGATCGCTGCGTATACCATAGATCTGCCGAACGATAGTAAAGATTTGGTTGCGATTGGGTAAGATGTGGGTGAAGCGTCTGATATTTGTTGCCAGGGTGCGTTTAGGAGGTAGGGAGGCATTTGTGTAAAAGGAGAGTCGTCATGAAAAGGCCTTGCGCATGCTGTACGCGAAGATGGCAGCAGGGAAGCGTTAGGCCACACTGAACGCTGGAGGTATCGAATGGCAAAGTACCGTGTCATGTCGTGCGATGGCGGAGGCATCCGCGGCTTGGTTACGACGATCCTGCTCCAGAGGATTGTCGCGTCGCCGGGCCTGGAGAATTTCCTCGACACGATCGACCTTATCAGTGGCACGTCCACCGGCGGCCTGCTCGCCCTTGGGATCGCTCATCAGCTCGACCTTCAGACCATCCGACAGGTGTACATCGAAAAGGGCCCGCAGATATTCGACGATTCCTGGCTAGACGACCTTATAGACTTGGGCAAGCTGCGCGGGGCCGACTACGATATCAAGCCACTGCGCCGCGAACTGAGAAACCTGTTTGGCAGCGCAAAGCTCGGCGATCTCCAGAAGCGCGTCCTGATCACTGCCTTCGATCTCGACAATGAGGCCGCGAAAGCAGACGAGCGCACGTGGAAGCCGAAGCTGTTTCACAATTTCTCTGGCCCGAACCACGACAAGGAAGCCCTGGCCGCTGACGTCGGGTTGTACACCAGCGCGGCTCCGACATACTTTCCGTCAGTTGACGGGTACATTGATGGCGGCGTCTACGCGAGCAATCCAGCGATGTGCGCCCTGGCCCAAACGCAGGATACCCGCTACCAACCCACCCCTTCCCTCGATGAGGTGCTCCTCCTGTCACTGGGAACAGGTACGAATTTGCAGTACATCAAGGGGAAGTCCCACAATTGGGGCTACGTCCAGTGGGCCAAGCCCTTGATCCATCTCATGCTCGACGGGACCGCTGGGATTGCGGATTATCAGTGCCGGCAGATTCTCGGATCGCGATACCATCGCCTCGCCCCTATTTTCCCGGTGGGAACGACTGTGCCTATGGACGATATCAAAAAGATCCCTTATATGATCGAGTTCGCAGCAGCGTTGCCGATCAATGACACGCTCGCTTGGCTCAAGCAGGTATGGAACGCGGCTTAACCACAGCATACAACCGGCGGCGCTGCTGCCTGGCGTTTGGCCGCGCGTGCAGCGCCACGGCGCCGGGCGCCACAACCCCAATCCATCCGCTTTGGCATAAGCTAGCGCAGGATGAAGTCATCAGCTATAGCCCAACGTTGGCCGACAAATTGGCAATTCATACCGCCGCCTTTACGCTCGACGAGATGGTTGATCGGCTCGCTGAGGTCATAGATTCAGATTATTAGGCGAGTAAACAGTCTCCGCCTTCTCCCGCTCCGCCCTGCCTGCCCCCGCCCCCGCCCAGCGCCCAGATCGGCGCGTTTGCACGCATGCGCCCAGCGCCCTCGCCGCGCCCTGTGGCGCGCACACAACAACCCGTGGCGTGTGCCACGGGCTGTGCGCTGTCCAGGCAGGCCACAAGGCGAGCTGCTATCGGCTTAACCCAAACGTAGTTATATAGCACTATATAATACCAATTCGACATAGCTCCTCCGCATGCTATCACCCTGAGCGTAGCGAAGGGTCTCAGCAGCAGTGAGCCGAGATGCTTCGCGGAGTTCATCTTGAGCGCAGCCGAAGGGCTCAGCATGACATGCGGCATGTGTACGTTGAATTGGTATAAGTGGGTTTGCACTAAGCATCGGTGCAACGGAGGTTAGGCATGACACAGCGCTGGGACGTGTATGAATATGCCGTCAACGCCGACGGCTTACATGACTTCTATCCAATCGAAAACGAAGCGTTTCTGCAAAGAACCAGACGGGCGGCTTGTGGTTACGTGGCGTGAACAGCCATTATCCGGGCGTTTCATTGTTATGCACTCGGCGAACCTATCAATCAATGGTATCAGTTCATAGCGACGGTGTCCTGGTACGATACGTCCAGATCCTATCAAGAAGGGCAGCGGTGTCCTGGTACGATACGTCCAGATCCTATCAAGAAGGGCAGCGGGTGTGTCTTGCTGACACACACAATCATTCTATGCTTTTATGTGGGCGGGGTTAACCCCGCCCATACAGGATTGAAATATGCCATGCGGAGCGTTCGTCACACCTCCATAAGGAACACACAAGCCCTGAGCGATGAACTCAGGGCTTTGTCGTCTTTCAATCTTCAATGGATTTTTTGAGCGATGGCTAGAAGCGCTTCAGCAGTTTATCATACTCCGCATGAGATCCTATCCAAAACCAAATAATCCCATTGTCTTTGCGCAAACCAAGCGCACGATAATGTCCCCCAATGCGTACCGAATAGATAGGTTTTACCGGATGGACCTGGCGGAAGCGCAAACTTGTATGATTGGGATCGTGCATAAAGCGGGTATAGGCCGCACGCGCTTGCTGCTTTACGTCAGCCGGTAATCGCTTATATGTATGCCAAAAGTCGCTTGTTGTCCGCGAGATCACAGATCGTCGATGTCGAGCAGTTTCGTTTGACCTGCCTCGTATTCGGCAAGCGCATCGTCCGCCATGCGTTCCAGGACATCAAGGGAACGAGCGAACGAAGCGTCCCAACCCAGCTCGTCAAGCAGCTCGTCGTCCAGAGTCAAACGCATGACTTCACCTTGGGGCGGGACGAGCTGCCCGGTCACCGTGTATGTCGGGGCGGTGCGGAGCAATTCGTTCTGGCTTGCACGGCTCCACAGTGCAACATCTACCTTTTTCCAATCAACCATGATGCTTGATGATAGCCCCATCCTCGTGCTCCTCTCCATTCATGTCCCGGTGATAATAATGCTTTCGGCGAACCCATTTAAACCCTTCGTGTTTACTGATCGCTGCTATCTCGATAGGCCCGCCCACGGTTGCTGGCCCAGGCGTGAAACGTGAAAATTTAATCGTCGTATCAACCAGAAACTCAGCCAAATCGATTGCATCTTGAATCGGCATCGCATCGACGACCAGCGGAATCGTGAGCGCTTGCCGTATGACATCCACGGCAACATCAACTTGCGCTGCCGGTACGCCAAGGTTTTGTTGCAGGACATGTGGCAGATTGACGCCAAACCCCATAACAAGGCGGGTGATCGCTTCCGGTTCGCCGCTCCAGGTTAACCCGGATTGCTCTTTTGGTCGCAGGAGTCGCGGCTCAGGACAATCCCCCCCAATAATGTCAATTTGATATTCTTCGGCCATACCCTCCGCGGCGGAATAACCGGCAAGGATAAAGCCGATGTCAGGCTTCTTTTCCGCATCCTTAAAAACAGGCAAATAGGTCTCTTCAAACATAAATTCCCGAAACTTTTCTGCCGCTTCCTTTACCGTATACCTATCAGACAAGCGCCATTCTTCTGCGCCGCCTGAAAGACGCCGTCGCAAATCTTTGACCAGCGTTGAAATGGAGGCAGCGCCAATATTACCAGCGCCCCAGGTGATCACCCCGATGGGGAACCCTTTGCGTAGATTGAAAATCTTATTTGCATAATGATATATATGCACCACAGAAAAGACATTCGGGGCAGTCTCAGCTACCAGCGTCGAAGCGCTATCCGCCGCAAGCACGACACCATCATTGACTTTCAGCGAAATGGCTATCGTCATGAGTTAGGACATCTCCTCAATTGCGTTTTACTATTTCAATTTTATCTATTTCAATTTTATCATGGCGAAGGTCACTTGTTAATGAGATGAAAAAGCATTCATGGAGAGATAAGCAGGAATAACGATAAAACCACTTCTCGTGTGCAGATCGCATGTTCTCCTTCTTCGCAAAAAGCCCACTTGTCATGACCTCGTCATGTGTGGTTGGAACGCCTTTTCTTCTTTTCGAGAATAGCTATGATAACGTTTGATTGCAACCCCGCCCCGAATCGCTCGCGTGATTCGGGCGCGTTTGTGCGGCTGCGCGATCGCGCGGTCGGGGGGCGCAGTGCCGTGCGGTGCATATTCCGCAAACCCTTGGAACAGGCGAGATGGTGGAATGAGGAGCGGCGCCA
>JAKSDJ010000932.1 GCA_022360155.1 Chloroflexales bacterium
CATAACTTTCTCGGCGCCGTTAATCCCCTGTGCGACAATATCCGCAAGTTCAATAAACTCCGGTACATCCTGCTCGCCCACAATGATCAGCGTCGGAACGTGGATTTCAGCCAGTAGTTCGATTGCAGGAGGCAGAAGTTCTTGCTCTTCGACGCCTTCAGGTACAGGAATCATAAATGCTTGCCGCTGCATGTCGCGCACCTGTTCGCGAACTGCAGCATCCACTTGCTCTGGTTGTCGTTGCGGTCCATCAACCCACAGGCGCACATTCAGTTCGGTGGCGGCTTCGATATCGCCGCGTTCCAAGGCGACTTCTTCTGCTGTCCAAAAGCCGATCAGCTCCTCTGTTGACGGTTCATAGCCGCTGACGTTGGGCGCACAGAGCACCAATCCGCTCACTCGCTCTGGATACGCCAATGTAAAGTCAAGGGCCACAGCGCCGCCAAACGATGCGCCAAGCACATGCGTCTTGTCAACGCCTACAAAATCTAACACGCCTGCAACATCCTCGTGATGGGCAAATGTCCCCGATGGCATAAGCGACCTGCCAAATCCGCGCAGATCATAGCGAATGATCTGATAGCGTTGGGCAAAAGCCTCGAACTGCGCGTCCCACATGCGACTATCGGCTACTCCCGCGTGCAAGAGGAGGATCGAGTCGCCTTGACCAGCCGTTTCATAGTAGAGTTTTGCCTCGTGTACGGTTGCGAACCCAGTTTGAGAATTGTGTGTTTGCTCCAAATTGTGCTCCTTAGATATGGCTTCAGGATCACCAATGCAACTTTACCATTTGGGATTTCTTTGTAGGCGCGGCTTGCAGCCGCACTGGCGGTCTCTTTTGGAGAGGGCCTTGATGTGTAGTAATAGTTTCTTGTCGGTTTGCACCTAACACACTGCTCCTCGGGCGCCGCCGAGCTAGAATGCGCTTCTTGCGCCATAGAAAGTAGGGCTGTAAGCGTGTGTTGGATCGCTCACTGCGGTATTGCTAATAGAGGCTTGGATGCGAGTGCGGTGAAGCGGTAAAGACCTTTATAGCATAACAGCCACGCCGGTCGATGTCTATGAGTCTCTGGTTGTAACTGGCCCTCATTCGTTCGGGTTGATATTGATTTTGCGCATTCGGACGAGGAATTTGACGAGTAAGAGCGGGGCGGCGCTGCTCAGATTGCACAGGCTGCAAGCTGTTACCCCAGATATTGATCCACAGATTTTAATAGATACTTCGTCAGACAAAGATGAGGCCTTTATCCTTGAATCCTGCTCAGCCCAGTTGACACCTCATCTATTTTAATGGATAATCTGTCCAGTATGCAGGATAAACCAGCTTCCCCCACCCAAGATATCAATGCGCGCATCGCGCGCCACGTACGGGCGCGGCGTGCGGAGCTTGGTATGACTCTCGATGCGCTCGCCGCGAAATGCGATGTCAGCCGCTCGATGCTCTCGTTGATCGAGCGCGGAGAAAGCAGTCCTACAGCGGTCGTGTTGGAGAAAATCGCCACGGGACTCGGCGTGCCGCTGGCGACGCTCTTCGACGATGTGAGCGCATCGGCCAACCCGGTGTCTCGGCGCGATGATCGGACATCGTGGCGTGATCCGCAGTCCGGCTATGTACGGCGCAATATTTCCCCTGTCAACTTTCCCTCGCCTATCCAGATCGTCGAGGTCGTTTTGCCGTCTGGTGCAAGCGTGGCTTACGAAACAGGCGCACGCGACGTAAGTATTCACCAGCAGATCTGGGTGCAGGAAGGGAGCATCGAGGTGACGCTCGGCAGCGCTACGTATCGCCTTGCGGAAGACGACTGCTTCGCCATGCAACTCAACGAGCCAATGGCGTATCACAACCGCACGCACAAGACCGCGCGATACATCGTGATCATCGCAACCGAGCGTGTGCGCGCGACGAGAAGATGAGGCCTTACAATAGGTTTAGCGAAAAGGAGACGAAATGTCTGACGCTATTCAGATTCGGTGTCTGCAAACCATCGGTGAGCGTGAGATCCAGGGCTTGAGCGACGTGTTGATCGACTGCGTGGAAAGCGGCGCGTCTATCAGCTTCATGTTCCCAATGTCCCGCGCCAAGGCGGAGGCATACTGGCGCAGCATGTCCGCGAGTGCAGCGCGCGGCGAGCGAGTGGTGTTCGCCGCTGAAGACGCAGCGGGAGAGATCGTCGGCACGGTCACAGTCATTCTGGATCAGCCTGAGAATCAGCCGCATCGCGGGGACATTGCGAAAATGCTGGTGCATCGTCGCGCGCGCCGCCAGGGTGTCGGCGCTGCCCTGCTCACCGCCGCCGAACAGTGCGCGCTCGGCGCTGGCAAGACGCTGCTGGTGCTCGATACGGCCAGCCATGCTGCCGCGCGCTTGTATGCCCGGCAAGGCTGGCAGCTCTGCGGACACATTCCGAAGTATGCCCTATTGCCCAATGGAGCGCCCTGTGCGACCACGATTTTTTTCAAGTTCCTGGGTAACTGAGGTTTTGGGCTGCAAGCACGGCCTGGGCGGCTCTTAGCTGCTATGATGACCCTGAGTCCGCGCCGCTTCTGCTTGCAGAAAGTCTTGCAGCCAGCCGGGAACATTGTCGTCATAGGGCTCTTTGTCTTTTTCAGGCAGCCTACTCATTCCGTCGTGCCAGGATAATGCCCGATTGACCATCGCTAAACGGTAAGCCAACGCCAATGCGTTCAACAACTTGTCGCGCGTTTCAAACCTGGTCCAGGGCTCCAGATATGCATCGCGTATCTGTCGCAGTTCGGGACTGGCTTCGTCCAACTTGAGCCAATGCGCCGCTCCGCGCAGCGTGACCAACATCGTAAAGAAGGGGTGGCTGACGCTGCTATCGCTCCAGTCGGTGAAGATATAGCGCCCGTTACCGAACAGGACGTTGTTCTCATGCACTTCCTCATGGGTGATGGTTTCCGGCAGATTGTACGCGGCAAGCTCTTCACACTGGGCCATAAATTGTGCCTGCCCATCACGCAAACGCCGATATTCGGCTGGCGTTAGACCGCGGTCCAGACCGACTCGCAGGCTTTCTGTCGCTTCCAACAACTGTGTGTACAATTGTGGTAAATGCGCCAAACGCCGGTCAGGCACGCCGAGCGCCAAAAGGTCCGGCACACGATCAACCAGCCTGATCTGCAGTTCGCTATACACCGGGAGCACCTTCAGCCAATGTGCAATCTGAGCGACGGATTGGCCCAGTTGGCGCAGCGTGGTCCCGGCATCCACCGACAACATCCAGCCGTTATCCGGGTCGACAGCCAGAAGTGGCGCTGTACAATCTGGTCGCCATTCCGCCAACGCCTGGGTGAGTGCGGCTTCGTACCTGAACATTGGCGCTGGCGCTTTGAAATAGGCAACGCCCTTGTTCGTCATCACCCGTGCAAAGGCCGACCAGGGGCGCTGATGCACCAGTTCGACCGGACCAGTAATGTGCAACCCTTGCCTCGCCACCTGGGCCTGAATCCACGCGGTTGCTTGGTCAAGCCAGTCGGCTTGGCCCCACGGGAGCGCTATGGGTTGATTGGGCATAGATTGAAACCTCGCCTTCAAACAGACGTTTATGCACAGTGTAGTCAATTGTGTATTTGTTGAGATCGGTCTTGGGGTTGAACCTAGCTGAGCCCGCCCGACCCTCTGCGCCTCAGCCGCCGCAGGCGCGCTGCATCGCAGAGCCGGAAAATCTGCACACCGAAGCGGTTGAGCTGCAGGACTTTTACGCGCTCAGCGCCTCATCGACCTTTGCTCTTCTGTCGCGCCATTTGTGCAGCGGACGTGCAGCCAGGGTGGGACGACCCGATAGCCAGGCACACGCACTGCACCGGTCGTTTGCGGCTCAGCCACCCGCTCGAGCGTAAAGCCCGCTTGAATCAGTGTATTCACATATGTGGCGATGGTTCGATGGTAGGCGCCTACGTGCCTGTGGACCCTCTGTGGATTGTTGGAACGCCAAAAGTCTTCGGTAAAGCAGGTGACGATTTTACGGCTGATGGCCCCGTCCGGCGCGGTGCTCCATTGCGCGTGCGGCGCTTCAAAACAGGGATGCGTAATGGCAAACACAAACCAGCCTGCCGGGCGAAGCACCCGCTAGACGCTGCGAAAAACGGCTTCGAAATCGGGGATGTCCATCAGAGCCAGGTTACACACGGCGCCATCAACACACGCATCAGCCAGTGCTGTCAGCGTTGTGGCGTCATCAACGATATACGTGATCCCCAGCGGATCGTTGGCTTCCTCTCGTTGGGCTATCGCGATCAGCTCACGGGAAATATCAACCCCGATGACCTGGGCGCCTTGTTGCGCGAGCTGACGGGCGACCTGGCCTTGACCACAGGCCAGGTCGCAGATCGGTCGCCCTGACACCGGGCCGATCAAATCAAACAGATGATGCAACATCCGCGCGCCGGCGAGCGAATCCGACCGTACGAGGTGATCGTACCACGTGGCAATCGCGTCATATGCTGTGGACATGCCGGCCTCCTGCCGTTGTGATGGGTTAACCGTATCACTATACCGCGTTAGTATGGTAAAGTACATCTTGTTTGGAGATCGACCATCAATACATTCGCGACGGTGTTGTCGGCTACGTCTTTGAGGAGCAGGTCGAGGCTGTAGAGTTGCCAAATATGTGGATGCAGCCAGATATACCAATAACGGTGAAACGCTTCCTCTTCCTCGTGCATGGGTATGGTGCGTATGAAAATGAAGGGAAGATACCTCCCATCAAGCTTATCAGGAGACGCCAGGTGCGGTGTTCCTGAATACCCTGTGAAAAGCAAGACAATCGTCTGTTGGTTTGAAAACAGGTCTGCAAGAATCAAGTTGCGCCGCCGCAGTATTTCGGCATATTCCGCTGCTGTCTCAGGATAGTGTTTGGATTACGGAGGCGTATGAATCCGAAACCAGCGTTCAGGGTAGGCATCACGGAGTAGATAACCAACCGGCGGGCAGTCGGCAAAATGCTCATTCCAGTAAGCATTGAAATCGGTTGAGTTCATTGGTATTGTGTGGTCTGCAACACTGTTGTCAAAAGCGTCAACATCTTCATCCGCCAACCAACGGAGGACAAGCACTACGAAGACACCTGACGCCGCGCCAGGAGGCGCTCACGCACGCCTGCTACAGGGAAGCGTAAGTGATTTCACGTTCTACCTGGCCGATCTGTCGCCGTCGTTCAGCAAGGTAGGCGTCAACATCGTGCTGATACTGAAGATAGTAGGTAATCACAGCATAGATATCAGCGAGCTGTAGCACTGGATACTTGTAGGCGATTGCTTCAGGGGTGTTGCCCTGCTGAAAGGCAGTTAGGACGGTTTCCAAACGCACCCGTGTCCCTGCAATCCAAAACAAGCCATCTCTATCACGCGCGATCGGGGGTGTCGTGGCAACAAGTGTATCCATAGGAGACATAATGCTAGCTCTCGATTGTCAGAAGTTGACGAGTAACGTACTCAACATATCGTTCGTACTTGTTCAAACCTGCTTGGAAGCTTTGGCGAAAAAGCTCAAATCATAGAGGATAAGTTATACACAAACAGATGACCGTACGTATTGTACACGGCCCACGAGCGATTACATCCAATCGTTTAGAAGCTGTCTGAAAAGGTTAATGCCTATCCCCAGGTCTGACGGGCGCAACATCGCCAAGCGGTACGGTGTTCGCAGTACAGCTATGGCTTCTACGCGCTCTGATCGCTCATGCCAGCAAGGAACGCCCCAGCTTGCGCGAGCCGTTCGATTGTCGTTTCCCACCCCAGAATATCGAACGTTTCGAACAAAGGTAGTGACACAGTACTGCCCGTCACCGCGACCCGCACGCTCATGAGGAGATCGCGCTTGAGGTTGAGTTCGGCGCCAAGCTGCCGGAGCTGATTCTCAATCGTTGTGGTTTCCCACGGTGCCAGTGAAGCGAGGATGTTGGTCGCTGCCTGGAGGGCGTGCCGGATAGTAGCGACATCGCTCTTCTTGGAGAGCAAGAGTGCGGGATCGTAGGTCGGAGTATGAAAAAAGGGGCGAACCAGGGAACTCGCATCACTGAGAACGACTATGCGTTCCTGCATCAAGGGTAGCAGACAGGTAAGCGTTACATGTTCGTCTTCTGTTAGCGTTGCACCAAGCACCCCTGCCCGTTGCAAATAGGGCGACACTCGCTCGATCAGGTCAGGCAGCTTGAGGTTCCGCAGGTAGATGCCATTGAATTTGTTCAGCTTGTCAATGTTGAAAATACCGCCGGACGGCGAGATCCGGCTGAGATCAAAGCGGGCTATCAATTCCTCAATCGTCATAATCTCCGTGCTGTCGTCATAGACCCAGCCAATGAAAACCAGGAAGTTAATCAGCGCTTCAGGGAGATAGCCTTGGTCAAGGTAGTCGATGATTGAGGTCGCGCCGTGTCGCTTGGCGAACCTTTTTCCATCCAGGCCAAGCACCGGCAGCACATGCACCCACACCGGCTGCGGCCAATCGAAAAACTGATAGAGCAGCACGTGCAATGGCGTTGTTGCAATCCACTCGTCGTCCCGCTTGATGCATCTGTGCGAACGCGCGATGGGCGTGTTCTGGATCGAGCCGGAGCACATATTCCATCAAGCGCAGCAACGTCCGCACGTCGCGTGCCGTATAGCCTTGTTCCAAGAGCGCAAGGTAGCGCGCTACCTTGCGCCGCAACCGCTCGTCCGGCTGCCTGCAGGTCTCCTGCGCGTCGCAGTGCAGCAGCATCAGCACTGCAAACGGATTGGGGGTCACTTCCTTCTTTTCGACGGCCAGGTATTTCCCCGCGAGCACGCTAAACGGTGCGACAGTCGGATCGTCGTCGGCCTGGAGGCCGGAGCCTTCGAGGTGTTGGGTGCGCGGGTATTTGCGGATCTGTTCCATCAGGCAGGCCCTACTTTTGCGATAGCGATGATGTGGTCGGGCACATAGTCGAAGGTGACCCGAGTCGCGGCCGCCGCCCGCAGCAGCGGCTTCAGCGTGGCGGCGCTGAACAGATGGATGTGCTCGAGATTGTTGTCAGGCTTGCTCAGCATCGACAGAAGCACAAAGCGCTGCGCCACCCGGCAGACCTCGGCCAGGGCTTGCTCGGCGGCGGGAAAGTGTTCCAGCACTTCCAGCATGGTAACGACTTGATAGCTGTTGTCATCGAACAAAAGCCGGGTTGCATCGCCCTGCTGCGTGGTCAGCGCCGCCACGCCGTCGGCGCAGACCGCCTGGATGTCGGCCACCCGATAGTCGAGCCTATCAAGGGTAGTCACTGGCAGCCACAGAAAGGTGTCGAGCAAAGGTCAGAGGAAGGCGCCGCGCCCACTGCCAATGTCGAGAGATTCGCCGGGGCAAGGCTTTTCTGAAAACCTAATACTTTCGTGACCCGAGACAGGCCTATGGTTCGCTTAAAACGATGCAAGCGCAACCCCGCATCGCTCCCCAACCGAATGAGCGCGTGCCATTAGGCTTCGTCCAGATCATCGAGGGGCGGATCGAACAGGGCGGGGTCGCGCGCAAGATCGGTGCAGCGGTGAGCTTACCGCGCACATAGGCGGCGGCCAGGCGGGTGTAGAGTTGGGGGTCGTTGGTCATAGTTACGCCCAGGGAATTTGAGAGTCGACGTTAGTCTACCCATCCAAGGTTGCGCAACCGGTTGTAAATATCAACTTGACGGCGGCGAAGCTCGCGCGAATCAACCGGGTAACCATGAAAAAGATTTGCTTCCTGTCTATGCGGGTTAAAGACATAGATCCGCTTGTTGTGTTGCGCAAAAACTCGTTTGTCATCCTCGAATTGAAGACCGCAGTGCAGCACCTGTTGAGCTTCCTCCGGCCTGAGATCCATTCGAGTGCCACGC
Source organism: Chloroflexales bacterium (assembly GCA_022360155.1). Classification (GTDB taxonomy): domain Bacteria; phylum Chloroflexota; class Chloroflexia; order Chloroflexales; family Chloroflexaceae; genus JAKSDJ01. The sequence continues at coordinate 7,842 of JAKSDJ010000932.1, forward strand.
ACGCCTTGATTGGGGAAATCATCATGCTTCGGGTTAGGTTCATAGCGGCGAGAGATAGCCTGGGCATCAGCAGAGTCAACAATGTGCCGAATGGATATAACCCGGCCTGGAGCGTTGCCTTCGCTATACAATACCTCTACTGGTCCTGTCGGGAAATCGACACATCCATAGAGGCTGACCAGACATCCTGAGCAATACGCCGCTCCGGCAACCGAAGTGTTTGCGAGAGAAACAACTTGATTGTTCCAGGTACGATCACAGGTATGAACTCGCGCGGCTAGGAGTTCGTCAATATATGGGCCTTTCCGAAACAGTACAATGATCAGAAGACGGATATCACGTAGATCACTTTGATACGGGCCATACAACCATTCATAAACAGTCAGCTTCTCGCCCAATAAGCGTGTTGCGAAAGTGCTATGTATATACCGTTCACCATCACAGCGCATTGGTTCCAGCGCCCGGAGAGACTCGCCGAGGCGAAACATGATAGTGTCAGCTGCGGCCAGGTTTGCTGCCTGTTGCACAGCCGAAAGTTCGTTAATAAGAATGTGCATTAGAAGAGATCCATGAGATCTTTTTCAATCTGGTCGAAAAAGCCGGAAGGCCACGGATCGATGCCGCCGCTAGGATATATTTTTGGATTGATGACCTGTGTAGCGCTCCTGGCATTACTGCCAAAAAAGAGGATTGAAACCTGATCGGGAGCGAGTAATCCACCATGCACAGCCCGACGTATCCCATTGAGCACATGATCGCTATGGGTTTCAATAATGACCTGCATTCCAGTTGCAGCTACCTGAGCAAGGAATTGGCCTATCCGTGACTGGCTGGCCGGATGTAAGTGCGCCTCGGGGTTTTCTACAATCAAGAGACCGCCCTTTGGCGCGATCAACGCTGCAACGATAATCGGCAAAGAATAAATAATACCAAAGCCAATATTCGTGGGTCGCACGTATTCGCTTGTTCCGATGCGCAACATGACGCGAACTTGATCAGCGGCTGTGACCTGCTCAACATTGATATCAATGTCATCAATGATTTGTCGCATCCAATAACGAGTTTGATAGAGTAGACTCGTCTGGATCTCCCCAGTTGCGCGGTTTTGGTAAATCAAACGTTGGTTTCTGAGACGTTCCTGCCCATGACGCGCCAATTGGTATGCTGTGTGTTCGCCTTGCACCCCCAAATCGATAGAGTCGTGGCGCATTTCGGACATCGGATAGAGCAGCCGTGGACCAACTCGCTCGGCATTGAGGTAGTTGAACTTTAGATCAAAAGGGCTGTATGTACGCCGGTAACGGATGTCGTTGTTAGACTGAAGCCGATACGAATCGCCAGCTCCACGCTCATAGGCGAATGCAAATGTGTCCTGCCTCTCGTCGTCGTAGGTCAAAACGAAGCTAATAATATCCTCGAGACTTTGTTCGTTTAGGGCATCCAAAGCCGTACCTACACTAGCAAGAGGGCCGTTCAACAGCAACTCACCACGAAGCAATACCCCAGCGAGATGAGATTGACGCAGAAGCAACAAAGCTTGAATCGCGGAAGATTTCCCTGATGCGTTAGCACCCGCAAGGAGCGTTAGTGGGCGTAGGGGAAACTCCTGATCACGGAAGCACTTAAAATTTTGGATTTGCAACCTGGTGATCATCGAACGGTTTCCTCAAGTAAGCGTTCAACCATCGAGAAGCGAGTAACGACACTGCGTACATCGCCCGTTCCAAGTGAGATCGCCCGCTCAAAAGCGGTTTGCTGCATCAGTTTGATGAAGCCTTCGCTGAGCGCTTCTCTGCAACGCTCAAGCTCGTCGAGTTGATAGGGTATCAGCAGGACCGACCAGACCTCGAACAACGGCTTACTGATCTGAGAACGCCGATCGTCGCGACAGGTAAACTTGCGGAAGGCGTACCTGCCAAAGATTGTTTCCGCTTTGCGCATCGCATTGCGGAAATCTTCGCGCAATTGGATCAAGTCTCGTTTGGGCGCTTTATTGAGGTGCTCCATTGTCTTGTTCAAAAAGCCATCCAGGCCTGACTCCTGGTACCTTTTGTAGTCAGTAAGACGAAAGGCAAGGAACCGCAATACACATTCACGGTCATCCATACGCAACGGATTGATCGATCCCGTTGTTGCACTCAGGAACTCCGGCAGCTTAGCCAGTTCGGCAAGAAAGGTTGTCGCATGTCCTTGGTAAAGCGCGTGGCGAATCTCCTGGTTGGTCAGCACCAATCCGCCTGTATTGACCCGGCGGAAGATGGTAAACTTCACATTATTTGGCGTCTCGGGAAGGATTATATAGAGTGTGAGTCGGGTATGATCCTCTATCAAACGTTGAAAGTTGCGCGGCAGATCCTTAAAGGTCTTACCCTCCAGATCTTTAAGATGCTCCAGGTTGGTCAAACGGAGCTCGCCGCGGTTATAAAAGCTGTCAAGGGTTGCCAGGCGTTGTAACCCATCGACTACAAGCCAGCGATCATCATTGGTTGCATCCAGGTAGAAAGCAGGCAACGGAATGCGCAACAAGATCGACTCAATCAGGCGACTCTGGCGAGTCAGATTCCATACAAAATTACGCTGAAACTCAGGTTGCAATACGATCTCTTCCAGCGCAACCTTGCGCATTACCTGGAGGACTGTCATTTGAGTTGAGTCAACTTTGATCTTAGCAGGATCAAAAGGCTCAGTAATTGTCTGGCGCACCGTGTCTTGGGACGATTCATCAGTGACAACAAGTTCTTGCTCGGTGCCATACTCCGCCAACACTTGTTCAATATAGCAACGTCCTTCTTCAGTAATGCGCCAGTAGGGATTCGATGTGTCGAAGGGATAGATCCAGCCTTTTGCGACTGCTTCGCGACTTACAAAGGCGCGAAGGCTAGCCCGGCCTTGTTCGGACAGGTTCACACTCGGTGGCATATAACGTTCAACTGCAACGTAAAGGCGATCAATTTGCGCTTGTCCGCCGGCTCGCAGCAATTCCTCAAGTGCAATCTCGATCTGGCGGTCGCCGGTTAAGCCTGCCTCGGCGGCTGTCATTTTGTCTACATCAATCATCATGTGACCTAAAAATTCTTGGCGCCCAAGATTCGCTCTTATTGTAACATCTGTTTTTGTTTGCTGGTATGCTCAATTCTCTATCCCTCAGCACCATAGCAGGATTAAATAATCTTGCTAACACCAAGCTATAAACATCACGGCTTGAAAATTGTCCGCAAAAGGCCCACATATACTCTGGTGATTCGTGAACATGTGTGGCAAACGGAGGGGCGGTTCACGAACCGCCCATACTGTGCAATGATACGACTTTAACGTAGGCCTGGACCTACCGCGCCAAGAATGACACCCAGTACATTCCAGTGTTATACTACCATACGTAGGCCCTGTTTTCTAGGCAAAGCAGAGCGGCGCCTCGCTTCGTGTTGTGTCGTCACCCTGTCCGTCACCCAGTAACCTCTCCCTAATGATGTAACGAGACGAGGGCGCGATGAGACGGTGCGAAGAGGAGGCCGTGGGGCGCTGCGTGTAGCGCCCGGACGCGATGACGCGATACAAGGAGGCGTCTTTGGATGACACAGTAGAAATCGAAACCAGTTCCTCGACAGGCACAACGGGACAGCAACCCACGCAGTCCTTACAGTGGTGGCATGGCTGGGTTCCGCTGATCATCTTTCCCGGAAGCGTGTTGCTATTCGCACCGCAGGACTGGCCCCGCTGGGCTGTGATGTGGCTGCTCGCGGTCATGATTTTCGGCGGGTGCAAATGGCTCACCTGGCGCAGGGCGGACGTACGCGGCGCACCGCTCTGGCGACACCTTGGCTATCTCATGGCGTGGCCGGGGCTCGACGCGCCCGGCTTTCTCACCCCCAAACGCGCCCGCGCACCGGCCAAACCCGCGCGATCCGAGTGGCTTTTCGCCTTTGCCAAGACAGTCGCTGGGCTCGTCCTGCTGTTTGGCCTCGCTCGGTATGTGCCTGCGGAGTACCCTTACCTCGTCGGGTGGGTCGGGATGGCGGGCATCGTCTTTATCCTGCACTTCGGGACGTTTCATCTACTCTCGTGCGCTTGGCGTGAAGTCGGCGTCATGGCGCGCCCGCTGATGAACTGGCCCTTGCGCTCCACCAGTCTCAGCGAGTTTTGGGGCCGGCGCTGGAACACCGCTTTCCGCGACCTGACCCATCGCTTTTTGTTCCGCCCGCTGAGCAAACGCCTGGGGCCTGGCGGGGCGATCTTTACTGGGTTTGTGTTCAGTGGCTTGGTCCACGATCTTGTGATCTCGGCGCCGGCAGGAGGCGGCTATGGCGGTCCCACGTTGTTCTTTCTCCTCCACGGGGCAGGTATGCTCATCGAGCGCAGTCGAGCCGGTCGAGCACTGGGTCTCGGGGCTGGCTGGCAGGGCTGGATGTTCACGCTGGTCTTGCTTATCGCCCCTGCCCCGCTGTTGTTCCACTGGCCGTTCGTGACAGATGTGGTCGTGCCGTTCCTAGAAGTGTTGAGAGCTGTCTGATGTCTCAAGAGATTCTGGCCCAACTGCTGTTTGCCGGCGGGATTGGGCATTTGGGCGTGCTGATCGCCTCTGCGATGGTTCCCTTCCAACTCGACTGGCGCAAGGAGCTGGCCTGCCTCACCCGCCTCCACCGCCAGATGTACTGGGTGTACGGCGGCTATGTTGTCTTGTCGATCCTTGCCTTTGCGCTGATGAGCCTGGTCAATGCGCAGGAACTGGCCAGCGGGAGCGGCTTGGCGCGCGGCTTCTGCGGCTATGTCGCAGTCTTCTGGGGTGTGAGGCTTTGTCTCCAGGGCATCTTCGATGTCAAAGCGCAGCTCACAACGTGGTGGCTACGGTTGGGGTATCACGGACTGACGGCGCTCTTCACCGGCTTGATGCTTCTGTACGGATGGGCGGCCCTCTTCCCAAGCGGATGAGGCTGTAATGTTCAAACATTCAAACCTGTCACCCGGCAATAGTCCGCAGGTAACGCAAATGGGCGCGAATTCGCCGCGGATAGTCGCCCCTCTGCGGCTGCTCGATGATTCAATGTCCACTTTAGCGTAGCGCTAAACCCAATAACTTTTGGATAGGCGTTATGTAAGACCTTTCATGCCAATTCGACTTAAACGTTCCGCATCTTGTCACTCCTTCACGTTGTTCAGGACCGGCTCTGAGCTTTTCGGCTGCGCTCAGGATACACTCCGCGAATGGTTTCAGCAGCAGCAAGCCGAGATACTTCGCTTCGCTCAGCATGACAGGCGTGGTGTTCACATTGAATTGGCATCAGGTCTTGGGGAAGCCTTCCCTAAGAGGCTGTCTGAAAAGGGGTATGGAATGCGGCAGCCATGCTGCCGCGCGCACGCACGGCTTGCGCATTCCACATGTTGACGTGCCGATGCTCCGCTCCATCCCAGTTTGTGATCCCGTTC
>JAKSDJ010000080.1 GCA_022360155.1 Chloroflexales bacterium
ATGGCCAAGTGCTGCACACCTTGAGCGGCCATATGGATAGTATCCGGAGTCTGGCCTTCAGCCCCGATGGCCAACGGCTGGCGTCCGGCGGGTCTGATGGGATGATCCACCTCTGGGAAGTGTCATCTGGCCGCCTGCGTTTTCGCCGCGCCTATGCTGTCGAACAGTACGGTGAGGAATATGTTATTTTGAGCCTGGCCTTCAGCCCCGATGGCCGCTGGCTGGCGGTGGGCAGCGGCTCGGTCGACCTGCTCGACCCACGCGATGGGCGGCTCGTGCGCCGGATCGCTGACCATAGCGCGACGTATCTCGCCTTCAGCCCCGATGGCCGCACCCTCATCGGCGGGCGCAGCAGCGAGATTGTCGTCTGGCAGGTCAGCGATGGCCGCGTCGTGCAGCGCCTTGACGGGTGGCGTGATGACATCGATGGCGGCGTGAGCCTCACGGTGCCGGCACTCAGCCCCGATGGCCAGTATGTGGCGGTGGGCTTGCGCCCCGCTGGGGGCTCGGTCTTCGTTTTGGATTTCCGCTGGTGGCAAGGTATTGAGCTGTGGCGGCTACGCGATGGTCAGCGGGTGCAGCGCTACATCGGGCATAGGGGTGGCAGCGGCGGGCCGGTCTTCGCCCCAGATGGGCGGATGCTGGCGTCCAGCGGGAATGACGGCACGATCCGCTTCTGGCGGGTGACACCGCTGGGGCCGTGGCAGCGCGGGCTGGTCCTGGGGCTAGCGCTCCTGCTCGGGGGCGGCGCGTGGCGGCTACTCTGGGGGCGCGCCCGGTAGGGCGCCGCGCTACCCCTGGCCCGGCCGGCACGACCGTTGGGGTTCAAAACGAACACTGGCTTAAGCCGACTCGCCTGCCGGGCCCGGCCGGGTACGTTCGGGCGCAAACGCAACGGCTGGGCCGGGCGGGGTAGCCGCCGCGCCTCCTCATCGCCGCAGCCTGCGCTGCTTGCGCGCTCGAACCGAAAGCCCTATCATTGCTGTGTTCGATGATTTCGGCGTGCGAGGTTTGGATGGATATAGTAAAGTGAAAGGGTTTTTTGGCAGCGCATGGCTATGTTTGACTCCGCGCGACAGCTCGTCGCCTCTTAAGCTCATCGCCTCTGCGCCTTCGTTGCCGCCCCCTCCACAGGTGACGGGGTCGGTCGTTCATACGGCTGGGGGCGCATGCCTCCGCTGCGAGGGTTGCATGGCGACACACCCGAACGGGCGGTTGGCAATATATGGCTGTGTGGTCGGCGTCCGCGCGACATCGTCGCGTCAACCTGCTAACCTGTCAACCTGCGATTCAGCGCAGCCGAAGAATGTCAACCTGCGATTCAGCGCAGATACGCCACGCTCTCGGCAAACAACGGCTCGTTGGGGTCGATGCGCGCCGCCTGTTCGATGTCCGCCCTGGCGGACGGGTCGGTCGGATCGGCCAGGTAGCGCGCCCAGCCGCGCAGAAAGTAGGCCGCTGCCAAGTCTGCCTGGGCCTGGAGCGCCAGCGTTGTCGTTTCGGTGACCCATTGCTGCAACTCGAACTCAAAGCCCTGGGCTATTGTACCAACGACTAGAGGACCAGTCGCGTCAAAGATCTCGCTCGGCGCATAGGGGCGCACCGTGTCGAGTGCGGCAGCATAGTCGCCGTAGAAGATATTGTCGAGCAAAGGATAGGGTCCGTCGCGCGCTTGGTCGGCGCGCGCCTCCGCAGTCAGCCTGATCAACGTCGCGTTCCACTCGATCACCGGATCTTGCGCCAACACACGCGCCTGGCTGATTGCCTCCTGGGCTTCCGGCCATAACCCGGCCTGGGCTAGCTCTATAGCCCGATTGTTCGCGTCGCGCGCCTCGGCAGGAGCTGTATTGGACAGAGGAGCAAGTTCAACCGGGACCATCTGACTGCCATCCCAGCCCAAAACGTCGAAATCCCAAAGCCGCACCCCACAGACATAGCAAAAGACATAGTTCTCGGTCTGGTTGAGAATGACTTCGGGTACACCATCACCGTTGAGGTCGTCGGTCGCACCCGCAAACGGGCTGGAGTTGAAGCCCTCCGCTTCGCGACGCAACGTCGCGCCATCGAAGCTGAGCAGCGTGTAGACGCCACTATGAGCCCCTACGCCGCCTTCGACTTCGATCCAGATCCGGCCCGGTGCAACCTGAACCTGCTCGACTGCATTTTCAAGCAGTGAGTCGATGTCGGGCAACTCCAAGCGGCCCAATTCTTGCCATACATCGTTGTTACGGGTGTAGATGGCAAGCAGGTGGTTCTGGTGCGGATCAAAGCTGCGAATGCCATAGGTGTACGCCACCCAGAGCTGCTGCCCATCACTGCTGTCGAGTGGGAGAAGTTCTACGCCCGCGATGCCGCCAAAACCGACAGCATCAGGACGTTCGGGTATTGCCGTCGACGGCAGCGCAGCAATAATTGTTGCCGATAGTTCCGCCGTCAGATCTTCCAGCGTCGTCTCGAGCGGCAAGCGTGTTGGCGACGCGAGCGGAGAAGGACCAGGCGATACCTGTATATCTGGCGACACAGTGAGTGGCATTGGCGGCGCGGGTGGCGCGCCACATCCAACAAGAACAAGCAAGAGCACCAGCATCAGTCGGTTGCAAGCGGGTTTGAAGGCGTCTTTTGGCATCATTGCACTCTATTCAACATTTGCGGCCCCAAGGCTATCTTGCTTCAGGCTGCGAAACGTTCTATCATTACTAGTGTAGCGAGTGTAACCATACTTTTGTACGTGTGGGATTTGTAGGGGCTTACAGCTCCCGAAAAACCTCCTTTCTGCAACACAACACCCTGCACGCCCCAGGAAAGGCCGTGCGGCGAGCCCCGCAAAGTATCATCACCGGCTATTGTAATCCATTCAGAGGAGTTTTAGTCATGAACGACACCAAGCGCGTGGTTATCACTGGGGCGACCGGGCTTATCGGCAAGCAACTCTGTGCGCAACTTGCGGCGAAAGATTACCACGTTGTGGTCTTCTCGCGTAACCCAGACAAAGCCCGCCAGTCCGTACCAGGCGCTGCCAATTATGTCGCCTGGACGCCGGCGGAGCATGGTCCCTGGGCCAGCGCGATTGACGGCGCGTATGGCGTCGTCCACCTGGCCGGCGCACCCATCGCCGAAGGCATTTTCGGCAAACGCTGGACCGATGAGTACAAGGCCGAAATTCGCGACAGCCGCGTCGTCGGCACACGAGGCATTGTCAACGCCATTGCCGCAACGCAACAGAAGCCAGCGGTTTTTGTGTGCGGCTCGGCGATTGGCTACTACGGCTTCCGCGACCACACAAAGCTGGATGAGAACGCCGCGCCCGGCAACGACTTCCTCGCCCAGGTCGTCGTTGATTGGGAGCAAGAAGCGGCCCGCGCCAGGGAATTTGGCGTCCGAACAGTTCACCTGCGCACCGGCTTATTGCTCGACCCCAACGGCGGGGTGTTGCCGCAGATTATGCTGCCCTTTCGTTTCTTCACCGGCGGGCCGGTGTTGCCGGGGACACAGTGGTATTCCTGGATTCACCTCGACGACGAGATTGACCTGATCCTGATGGCGCTGGAAGACGAGCGCGTCAGCGGGCCAATCAACGCGACTGCCCCAGAACCGCAGACCAATCGTGATTTCAGCGCTACCCTGGGCCGAGTGATGGGCTCGCCTTCGTGGTTGCCGGTTCCGCAGTTTGGCCTACGCCTGTTGCTCGGTGAGATGGCTGATCTGGTTACCGAAGGCCAGCGGGTTATGCCACAGAAGGCGTTGGATCTGGGCTACCAGTTCAAGTACAGATCGCTCGAACCGGCCTTACGCAATTTGTTGAAGTAGATGCGTCGTCTGGCAATCTCCCTGCCGGGCGCCCCCTGCACGATGAGGAGGTGAAGAGGTGAAGAGACGAGGATACACGACGCGAGGATGACGTATTTCTATAAGGGATTTGATGTACGGAAAAAAATGTGTTCAGGTATCGCCTACAGTCTTCGGCGTTGCCGCAAGGCAATCTCGCTATGCATCATTCCCAATATGTCTGACAGCTTCCGCCGTAGCCCCGCTTATCGCTGCCATCACTCAGGGGGTTTAACGCACAACTGGATACGCTCCCTCTGTGCCTTTATGCCGCCTTCTGGTTGATCAGCGATGATCCCAACAGCCAGGAGAAAACAATCCCGCCCCATACAAGCCCAATCAGCGCCCAGGAGGCAGTCGCATCACAGCCCCACGACGATGTCTCACAAATGTTGTCCAACCCTATGTGGCCGATACTTATCAGGAAAAACCCGATAAGCGGCGCGAGACAACCGCTAAAGAGATGCAATCCTGCCGAAACAGCGTTTCTCGTCAACGTTCCGGCGATGAAACCGGCTCCAGCAATACTCGGCCCCAACAGCACAAGCAATAAGACGGCGCTCAAACTCAAACCAATCGTGTTGCTGGCAAGCAGCGGCAGACCATATCCCAGCGGACTGATCAAGAGCACGCCCAGAACCATATAGGCAACCTGTTCCCATTCAATCGCGTACTCACTTCGTGTATCGGTCCGAAACGGCCTCTTCATATACCTCCCCAAGCTCTGATTTTATGCCTCGGATTGTCGTTCAGGACGGGCGATGGCATATCATACTACACTTTCAGTCGAGTCACGAAACAGGAGGCGTTATCGAACAAGCAAGGCGGCACGTATTTTTCACCCCAACCTTTGAAGCGGGTCATGTATATACATTTTGGGCATTGCGAGCGGGGTATTACCATTACAAGGAACAAGTAATGAACGAGGATATGAATTAGCGCCAGGCTATCGAACGCTTGTCGCAGGGCGACGTGTGCGGCCTCGAGACCCTGGTCCGCGCCTATCAACAGCGAGCGCTGCGTACCGCATACTTG
>JAKSDJ010000344.1 GCA_022360155.1 Chloroflexales bacterium
TAGGGACCGTTGGCGTCTGCCGTTGATCCGGCATCGGCTGGCGCTTGGGACGGGAGATCGATATCGTCGCGCACCAAGTGAGCCGTAGTGACATCGAAGAACTGCGCGACCTTGAGCACAAACTCGATTTTCGGCGTGCGCTTCCCTGTTTCCACTTCACTGATATAGCTATTCGAGGTCGGCGCATATCCTAACGTCTCAGCGCCAGCAAAGATCGTCATTCCGCGCCGTTTCCGCAAGGTCCGTAGTTTCTCGCCAAAGTGCTGCATAATGCTCCACTGGTCAAGATTGACATTTCACATCGAACGCGGCATCTTCTCACTAAACAGTTAGGAAATTAGTCGTTACCCGGCGTGTTGCTCGTACCAGCTGCGGAGCATGACATCGGCGAGTAAGCGCCGATGCAGGGCTATTGTAGCATGCAATAGCTCAGTGCCTGTTTGCCCGCCTCAGTGCGGGTGTTTTTGCGCCCGCAGGAGGCTTGAACGATGCTGCTAGAACAGAATGGCGTGTTGTATCCGCCCGATGCGTCTACAATCAGCTACACGTTGTTACGCTATCTCGGCTTGATGCTGGATGCGCTGAGTGCGCAAGGGCTGAACGTCTGGCAGGCTGAGCGCCAGGCATGGCGGTGGGCTTGGGCAGCAACCTCCTCTGTTCTTCCGCTCCCCGTCACACTGCCACATCACCTCTCCTCCTCCCCACCTCTCTTCACCCTTCGACATGCTCCAGGCGGGCGAAGCTGGCCAGCAAGCGCCGCTCGCGGTCGCCGAAGCGCACGGTGACTTCTTCGTCGTTTTCGACCAGCTTGCTGCTGACCACAACGCCCTCGCCGAAGGTGGCATGGCGCACCAACTGGCCCGAAAAGAAGCTTGCCTCGGTTGGGCCGGACGGGCGGCGCTCGCGTTTGCGCGCCGCCCTGGACGGGTTGGACCGCGCCCGGCTGCCGAACGACGGCGGGTTGTAGGTGCTGCGCTGCGCAAACTGGGTGCTGGGCGAGACGGTCGTCTGTTCGCGCTGGAGGGGCGACTTGACCAGATCGGGCGGAATATCGGACAGGAAGCGTGAACGAGTGCTCGGGTTAGTACGCCCGTAACTCGTGCGCCGAAAGGCATAGAGCAGGTACAGCCGCTCCTTGGCGCGGGTCATGCCGACATAAAGCAGTCGCCGCTCCTCCTCGAGTTGATCGCGGTCGTTCTGCGCCCGGCTATGCGGGAGCAGCCCCTCTTCCAGGCCAATCAGGAAGACGACTGGGTATTCTAAGCCCTTGGCCTGGTGCAGCGTGATGCAGGTAACCACATCGCTCTGCCGGTCCAGGTTGTCGATGTCGGCGACCAGCGCCACCTCCTCCAGAAACGTTGGCAGTTGCACCTCGCGCGGCAGATTGCTGTACTCGTCGGCGACGTTGCGCAACTCCTGCACGTTGGACCAGCGATCCTGTCCCTCCTCGGAGCCGTACTCGCGCAGTAGGGTCTCGCGCAGGTCTAGCCGCTCATTGATTGTGTCGATCAGGGTTGGGAGATCGAGGCTCGCGCGGACTTCGATCAAGCTGTCGAGCAGGCCCAGAAAACTGAGCAGCGCGTTACGGGTCCGGGTATTAAACGACGACTTTGCCCGATGAGTCTGGGCTTGGGATGGGGACGCCGCCGTCGCGCCCTCCAGCGCCAACTCCTGTAAAGCCTGATACACCGGCACGCCAAGCTCGCCAGCCCAGCGGTTGAGTTCGTTCTCGGTACGGTCGCCGATCCCGCGCGGGGGCACATTGAGCACCCGGCTCAGGCTGACGCTGTCGTAAGGGTTGTAGACCAGGCGCAGGTAAGCCAGAACGTCCTTGATCTCCTTTCGTTCGTAGAAGCGCGTGCCGCCGATAATCTGGTAACGCAGACCGCGGGTGATCAGCGCCTCTTCCAGGGCGCGGCTCTGGGCGTTGGTGCGGTACATCACGGCGCAGTCGCCCAAGCGATAATCGCCGCTCGTTACCAGCCGGGCAATCTCGTCGGCGACAATCTGCGTCTCATCATTCTGGTCGTAGCCTTCGCGCAGCGTGACCTGCAACCCGGCAGCGCGCTCGGTCCAGAGCTGCTTAAGGCGCTTGCGCTTCGCCCCGCCGGCAATAACCGCCTGGGCCACATCAAGAATAGTCTGGGTGCTGCGGTAGTTCTGTTCGAGCAAAATCACCTTCGCGTCGGGGTAATCTTCCTCGAAGTTGAGAATATTGCGGATGTCGGCCCCGCGCCAGGCGTAGATCGACTGGTCGTCGTCGCCGACCGCAAACAGATTGCGCCGCTGCGCCGCCAGATGCTTCACCAGCACATACTGGGCGCGGTTGGTGTCCTGGTACTCGTCGACCAGCAAATAATGGTAGCGCTTGTGGTATTTGGCCAGCACGTCGGGGTGCTGCGTGAAGAGGCGGCCGGTATCGACCAGCAGGTCGTCGAAGTCGAGGGCGTTGCTTTCGCGCAGCAGCGCCTGATAACGCTCGTAGCAACGCACGACGATCTCGTCGTAGTAGCTGCGATTGAGCCGGGCGTATTCCTGGGGGCTGACCAGTTCATTTTTGGCGCTGGAGATCTGGCTCAGGATGGCGCGAGGCGGATTCTTCTTCTCGTCCAGGCTCAACTCTCGAACCACCCGCCGCATCAACCGCTCCTGGTCATCCCTATCGTAGATGGCGAAATCGCGTTCGCGACCCAGGTGAACGATATCGCGGCGCAAGAAGCGGGTGCAGAGGCTGTGAAACGTGCCCACGGTCAACGCGGTGGTCGGTCCCTCGCCAATAAGCTGCTCCAGGCGCTCCCTCATCTCGCGCGCAGCCTTGTTGGTAAACGTCACAGCCATGATGTTGAAGGGGCCGACTCCTTTTTCCTTGATAAGATAGGCGACACGGTGGGTCAACACGCGGGTCTTGCCGCTGCCCGGCCCGGCCAGAACCAACACAGGGCCGTCGACCGCTTGCACGGCTTCCTGCTGAGCCTTATTCAAGTCTGCCAGCAATGAAGAGGTCATGGAGCATTCCTTGCTTATGATCTGAACAACTGTCTCTAGCTCTATGGTACGGCCCGGCGCGTGGGTCTGTCAAGTCACAACCACAATAATTCAGCACACGTGTACGACGACCCCTTGTGGTATAATCGTAGGAGTTCTTTTTTGATAACAACCGAGCTAGGGGAGCCGGGTGAGTCCGGCTGAGAGGGCGGCCCTGCCAATGCCGTCGACCCTTTGAACCTGACCTGGATTATGCCGGCGTAGGGAAGCGACGACGAACGAAATGCCGCCGGATCTACACAGGATCGGCGGCTTTGTTTGGGGATGAAGCCACAGGCTGTGGCCTCCGGGCGCGTTGCCCATTCAGTACACGCGCTCGGGCGAAAGGAGACAACGGTGTCGAAGGCCATCGACTGGTCGCTCTGCGTTATTACCGATCGCCGCGCCGCCGGGGACCGCGTGCTCCTCGATGTGGTTCGTGCGGCGATCTGCGGCGGGGCGACGCTGATCCAACTGCGCGACAAGGACGCATCAACGCGCGAGATGCTTGAACTGGGCCGTGCGCTGCACCAGATCACGAGAGAAGCGGCGATTCCGCTGGTCGTGAATGACCGTATAGATGTCGCTCTGTCGATTGGCGCCGAGGGCGTTCACGTCGGGCAGGATGACATGCCCGCTGCGCTCGCCCGCCAGCTCGTCGGGCCGCACTGTCTGCTGGGTGTCTCGGCGGAAACGGTCGAGCAGGCGCAACAAGCCGAATGCGACGGCGCTGACTATCTGGGTGTTGGCGCCATCTTTTCAACACCATCGAAAGCCGACGCCGGTTCGCCAATTGGCGTGACCGGGCTGGCTAACATTGTCCGTGCTACCCGGCTGCCGGTGCTGGCGATCGGCGGTATCACGCCCGATAATGCCGCCGCGGTGTTTGATGCCGGCGCCGCCGGACTCGCGGTGATCGCGGCGGTTGTCACCGCACCCGAGCCCGAAGCAGCCGCCCGCCGCTTGCTTGCCGCGAAGAGACGAGGAGGCGAAGCGACGATGAGCAGATGAGGCGAGGAGGCGAAGAGGCGGTGTCATCGCATCATCGCATCATCTGCTTATCTGTTCTGCCATAGCCCTAACAACAAGGAGATCCTGATGCAAGAGTTGAACCAGGCCATTGCCAACACTCTTGTTCGTATCCGCGATCAGAAACCGCTGATTCACCACATAACCAACTTCGTGGTGATGAGCGACACCGCCAACGTGACGCTGCACCTCGGCGCGCTGCCGGTCATGGCCCACGCCGCCGAGGAGGTTGCCGAGATGGTCGCGCTTGCCGGGGCGCTGGTGCTCAACCCCGGTACGCTCAACCCCGCCTGGGTTGACGCGATGCTGATTGCTGGGCGGCGTGCCAACGAGCTGGGCATCCCGATCATTCTCGATCCCGTTGGGGCCGGCGCGACGCAACTGCGCACCACAACCAACCTGCGTCTGCTCGAAGAGCTGCGTATTGCGGTCGTGCGCGGGAATGCCGGTGAAATCGGGACGCTCGCCGGCGCGGGTGGGGAAGTCCGGGGCGTCGAGAGCGTTGGCGCCTTGCGCGACCCAGCAGCCGTAGCCCAGCGCCTGGCACGTAGTTATCGCACCATAGTCGCCCTGACCGGCCAGCGCGATGTCATTACCGACGGCGATCGCGTGTTGGGTGTGGACAACGGGCATCACTGGCTGACCACACTGACCGGCACCGGCTGTATGGCGACGACGGCGATCTCCGCTTTTGCTGCGGTCGACCCCGACTACCTGCTCGCCGCAACAGGCGGCTTGACCGCATACGGAATCGCCGCCGAACTCGCGGCAACTGGAGCGCGCGGACCGGCCAGCTTCAAAATCGCCTTCTTCGACCAGATCTATCATCTCAGCCCGCAACAGGTGACCGAGCATGCGCGGATTGTCGACCTGCGGACTGCGATAGAGGGCTAAGGTATGCGTGTTGGTGATCTTGGCGAGTTCGAGTTGATTGGGCGTTTGCAGCAGCTTATTCCGAGCGAGCGCCCTGATGTCATTGTCGGGATCGGCGACGACGTGGCGGTGCTATCGGCTCAGGGCGACGTGTTGCTGCTGGCGACGTCCGACAGCCAGGTCGAGCAGGTTCACTTTGTGCGCCACCTGATCGCGGCGGAACAACTCGGGCGGCGGGCGCTGGCGGTCAACCTGAGCGATATCGCGGCGATGGGCGGGCGCCCTTCCTATGCGCTGATCTCGCTGGCGCTGCCCGCCAAGACCGATGTCGCCTGGATCGAGGACGTGTATCGGGGGATGCATCTGGAGGCAGAACGAGCCAAGGTTGCCATCGTTGGCGGCAATGTGACCCGCTCGCCCGACGTTATTCAGATCCATCTCACCCTGCTGGGCCAGGTTCGCCGCGATCACTTGTTGCTGCGTTCCGGCGCGCATCCCGGCGATCGGGTGCTAGTGACCGGCTGGCTAGGCGACGCGGCAGCCGGGCTGCGCCTGGCCCTCGATCCAGAACTGCCGATTACGCCAAGCGACCGCGAGACGCTCTTGTCGCGCTACTGCACCCCGACGCCCCGTCTCGCTGAAGCGGCGGTCATTGCCCGCCTCGGGCTGGCGACCGCCATGCTCGATCTGAGCGACGGCTTGAGCAGTGACATCGGCCATATCTGTGATCAGAGCCGGGTCGGCGTTTGCCTTCACGCGGCTGATTTGCCCATACTTGACCCTGCCCGACAGGTGGCCGAGCTGGCCGAGCTGGCACCCTGGCAGATGGCGTTGAGCGGGGGCGACGACTACGAACTCTGCTTTACCGCGTCGCCCAATGCTGTGGATGCACTGGTCGCCGCCGTCGCCGCCGAGACGAGTACGCCGGTCACGGTGATTGGGGAAATCCTACCCGATGCGGAGATGCGCCAATTGACGCTTCCCAACGGCCAGATCATTCCACTAACGTCGAGCGGCTGGGAGCACTTCAAACGCCATACATAGCGGAGATGGGGAGATCCGAGGGGTCGAAGCTGCGGAAAACCATGAACTCCCTTTTTACAAGACTTCAGGCGGTAGATACATACCGCCTGAAGGAATCCAAAGCGGAGTGCTCGATCCGCTTGTTGGCCAGGGCTACTCAGCCAACCGGGCGCCGTCCACAGCGAGGGCGTGGCCGGTCACAAACGAGGATGCATCCGAGCAGAGCCAAATCACCGCTGCAGCGACCTCTTCTGGCTGCCCCATGCGCCCGATGGGTTCGGCTTCACGGACCTGGTTGAGCACCTGCTGGTCGCCACCGGTAATCCGCTGTAGCATAGGCGTCTCGATTGCGCCTGGACAAACCGCGTTGACTCGGATGCCCTGGCGGGCAAACTCAAGAGCGGCGGCACGGGTGAGCCCAATGACGCCGTGTTTGCTGGCAACATAGGCCGGTACGCCTTGGCTACCGACCAAACCGGTTGCCGACGAGCCATTGACAATGGCCCCTTTGCCGCTCTTGAGCATCTGCGGAATCTCATACTTCATGCATAGCCAGATAGCCTTGAGATTGACACCCGTCACCTGATCCCAGTTCTCTTCTGTACACTCGACGGTATTACCGCGCATGCCCTCGATGCCGGCGTTGTTGTGCGCAAAGTCGAGCCGTTGGTAGGTGGACATCAATGCATCGATCAGCGCCGCGACCTCGGTCGCCCGCGACACATCCGCGCGAAAGAACATCGCCTCGCCGCCGGCATCTTTGATCATTTGGGCGGTTTCGCGTCCGTGTTGCGCATCGACATCGGCGACGACAACGATCGCGCCCTCGCGCGCGAACGCCAACGACGAGGATCGGCCTATCCCTGAACCGCCCCCGGTGACCAAAGCGACTTTTCCATCAAATTGTCCAGCCATGCTGTTCTCTCCTTAATAGGATGCTCAAACCATCTAGAACGAAGGAGCGGTAACCGTCGTTCTTCAACGGTCATTATAGTCCTGTCGTTTCCGTTTTTTCGTCCCAATAATTCGTTCGTTTCATCACAACTATATCATAAAATTATTATACCAGTGCGAGGGCAGGAATGGATACAATACCATTGCCTGGAGCGCTGATAATGGTCTTCCTGAAAGGGAGAAGATAATGAGACGAGGTGTCGAGATGGTGATGCACAATCTGCTGCGGATCTAGGAACGTTGAACTCGTCAAAAGGATCAGGATGAAGAAGGGGTTTATCTGTGATGTTGGTTCAATGCAGCGCATTCGTGGTGGGACAAGAGGTGTTGCACCCTGCTATTCGTTGAGCAGCGTAATCCTCGCCATTGCTGTACTCAATGAGACAGCAGCTGGTCGCATGCTGATTTTAGAATCGCCTGTCATATTCACGGTTGATTCTGACCAATGCTGAACCATAATTTTGTGAGGTCAGCATGAAATTCACCTGGGAGAATGGATATGGAGATTCGTTTGCGGTCCTGAACTGTAAGACGATAAACTCATCATAGTATGGAGCTACATATTGAACTA
The DNA here is from genome assembly GCA_022360155.1 of Chloroflexales bacterium. Classification (GTDB taxonomy): domain Bacteria; phylum Chloroflexota; class Chloroflexia; order Chloroflexales; family Chloroflexaceae; genus JAKSDJ01. The sequence continues at coordinate 7,475 of JAKSDJ010000344.1, forward strand.
ATCGTCGTTCCGCTTCAGGGGCTTCTTGAAATGGGTGGTGCTATGTGCTGCTTCCATCCGTTGCAAAAGAGCGTGTTCCCTCGAAACTCGTATAGGTGTTGGCGTAGTTGACCCCAACAATACCTACACACAGCGGCGTGCTACTGCCGTCACCGCGCTTGAATTCGTTTACTTGTTTTTGCAAATCCCCGATTACTCGATCGATTTGCTTGATCATAGCTTTTGCAAGTATTTTCACCTCCACCCCAATTTCTACGGTTGCCACCTTTCCACAAGCGACTTGGTAACCTGGATCGGCAATTGCTTTCTCTCCTGGCACAATTTCTCCAAATGTTCCATCACCCCGTCGCGCTTGAACTCCTTGCCGCTTATTTGCTGTATTCAAAACCCAATCACGCGAAGATACCCGCTGCGATAGCTTGATAGACTTGTTGAGCATAGCGAGATCTTCGTAGAGATGCATGGCGCCAAAATCGCCAAGGATCGAGTTGCGGTGTCGATAAACACACCCCCTAAACAGGTTTTCGAATTCTGTTAAGAGTCGATACGACACACGGTGCTCCTTATAGCTCCAAATGATCGCTTTTTGAGGCTTATGTTTTCTAAACGATCATATGCTTGTTCAAGATATGCTGGCTCAATCTCATTGCCAACAGCAGATCCTTCCGCCGCCAACCAGTACCTGAGCACACTGATGCCATACCTTGTCTAATTCTTCAAGGAATGTCTCATAATCATCAATATCGCCCATTTGTCCTTCACTCTCATCTTTATACTTTTTAAGATTCCAGTATGGCGGCGAAGTCACCACGAGATCCACGCTCTCATCATTGATCCATGACAAGTCTCGGGCATCTCCCAGTTTGAGACGATGCGTTGTTGTGTCGAAAGGTGTAGGCCATGGACGCTTTCGGTATAGTGCGTTTGCTTTAAGAAAGGCTTGGAGACCTTCTGGTGTATTATCTTCCGCAGGAAAATCAAGAATAATCTCGCCCGGTGTAGAGGCGGCTTCATCAGAGAACGGCACGTATAGCTGTGGCTCATCAGCAATTTCGTTGTATGGGCTTGCTCCATGAGTCATCTGATCCTCCTGCCTGTTGCGTGAAGGTTATCTTGAACGATGCATATACGACAACTCAGGATAGTGGAGCGTGCGGCGCCTGGGGTTTAGATTGGGCTGAATTTGTCGATGGCTTCAGCGCTTTATTGGTGATACCTGCCACGATCTTGACACTATACCGGATCTGGGTGTACACTTCGCCTACTTTCACGTATGTTCGTAGGTTTCAGGTCTCAGTCGGCGGGTAGGTTCGGAGCAGATCGTCCCTCTCTCCAACCTGCACCTAGTGGGCGGAATCGCGTCTTCATCGTTGTTTTGAGCGCTCACCGAGAAATGTCGAGAGAACGGCGACCATGCTTCGGGCTTGATAGGCGACTGCCAAACATTAAGTCGAGAAAGTTGTCTAGCCGCTGTGAGCGACTCTACTACCGAATCGCATAGTCTTAAACTATCCGCGTCCAAGCAAGACGCCCGCACCGCTGCATTACGACGCAGACGGGTTGCGTCGCGTCGGCGCGCCCATCTCGGCGCCCCCATCGAGTGGCTGATTGTTCTGCTTGCCCTGGTGACACTGGCGATTGCTGTCGCGATGCTGGTTCTGGTTGTGGGCGAACGCAACTACACCAACCGGATCTATCCCAACATCAGCATTCGTGGGGTAGCGGTTGGCGATCAGTCCATCGCTGCTGCGCGGGCCGCCCTCCAGCGCCGCTATGCCGACTTTCTGCACAACCCAGTCGAACTGACCTATGGCGACCAGACTTGGTGGCCCAGCGCGGCGGAACTCGGTATGCGTCTCAATTTCGACCAGGCCTTGCAGTCTGCTGCGGCCATCGGGCGCACCGATACGCGGATTGGTAATGCGCGTACCGTCGCGGCGACTTGGGACCAGGGCATTGAATTGCCCTTGCATATAGAGATTGACCAGCCAACGATGCAGCGCTATCTCCTGGAACTTGCCAATACGGTCGAAACGTTGCCGCATAACGCCGGTCTGCGGATCGAGGGGGCGCAGGTCATCGTCATTCCCGAACAATATGGCTTGCAGGTGCTGGTCGACGAGACATTGCGCGATCTCACTGCCGCGCTGCAAACTCTGGAACCCCAGTCGGTGAGTTTGCGCACGCGGATGTTGCCGCCTCAACTGCGCGACTCCGACGTAGTTCCTGTCATAGAAGATGCACAAACGATGCTCGCCGGGCCGATTGTGCTCACGAGCGGCGCCCAGCGCTGGGAATGGTCCCCCGCCGAAATCGCGCGTTGGATGCAGGTGCGCCAAACCAACGATATCAATGATCGCCCAGCTATTACACTGAGCTTCGATCAGGCTGCAATGCGCAGCGCCCTGATTCCGGTCGCGACAGCATTGCGTGTTGAGGGGACGCTGCCTCGTGTCGATTGGAACAATGGCAACTTGCAAATCAGGCAGCCCGGCAATCCGGGGCTCGGGCTGGATGCACCGCAAGCCCTGTCGCAGATCACAACCGCGTTGCGCGGCGGCTCGCGCATCATCGAACTGCCAATGATCACGCTGCCGCCGCCCGTGACCGAAACGAATCTGGCCAGTCTCGGCATCACCGAACAGATCGGGGCGGGCGTTAGTTCGTTCCGCGCCTCGCAGCAGTACCGTATTACCAATATTCGCGCTGGATCATGGCGGATGGATGGTCTCTTGATTCCGCCGGGCGCAACCTTTTCGTTCAACGACAATCTGGGTCCGGTCGATGCTCGTAACGGCTTTGTACAGGGCTTAGCGATTATCAACAACCGAACCCGGAAAGAGTGGGGCGGCGGACTCTGCCAGGTTTCGACGACCGTTTTCCGAGCTGCCTTCTGGTCTGGCTTGGCGATTACCGAACGGCACGAGCACGCCTTTCGGATCAGTTGGTACGAGGAGTTGGGGGAGCCTCCCGGCCTCGACGCGACGATCTACACCGGCGTGACCGACCTGCGCTTTGCCAACGATACTGGCGGCTGGATTCTCATGCAAACCTACGTGGACCTGCAACGGCAACGGCTCACAATTGCGCTCTACGGCGCACCTTCAGCACGCCAGGTCAGCATGGACTATCGCATTCTGGAGCGGACGCCAGCGCCCACGCGACCGGTGTATATCGATGATCCGAGCTTGCCGAGCGGCAGCTTCAGGCAGACCGATGTGGCCCAGGGCGGTATGACCGTCGAGGTCTATCGGGTTGTGCGCGAGAATGGTCGAGTGCTCTATCGCGATACGTTCCCCACGAAGTTCCAACCCTGGCCGAACATCTACGTGCGCGGCACCGGCTGAAGCTAGTACAGCGTTCCTCAAGTCCTTTGCGGGTTGGTGGTATACTGGCGGATGGAGGCGACAACCGTTCGTCGCCTATGGTTATCAATCTAAGGTACAGTGCGCTACGTCCATCAGCAGCTGGTCGGTGGGCGCCCGCCGCTGGCGTGGGGGCAGGCCACCCTCTTGGGGGTATTTTTTTCAATGATGGTCTTTCCTGAACTGTACAGATCCGTTTAGATCCAAGACGCCCTGGTTCATAGTGGCTCTATAAGGTTCAGAATGGATCGTTTTCAAAAAACCTACCCCCGTAAGATACCACTGGGCAATTCGGCATGAGCGGGCTGCTGCGTTGACCCGCCTGCTCCGATAGGCTCTACCAGCAGCGCGTCATGGGTCGCAGGCGGTATCCGCATGACATGTGATCATCCCCTGTGGGATGTGATCCCGGCGGCAACGGTCCGTGCGGCGCAGCGGGCGTTGCCCACGGGCAACCGCTATCTGACCATGGACGAGACGCGGGGACCGATCTGCACCAACCCGGATTGTGCCGACCGCGATGCCCATCGCGGCCACCCGGCGGAGGCGCCGGCCCGCCGGGCCCTGGTCCTGGGCTTCTAGCCGATCGCGCCCGTGTCCAATGCCGCAGCGGTGGCAGCCGTCCGCGCCCGGCTGGACGGGCCATAGGCCCTGGCCCGGGCTAGTGACGATCCCGGCTGTGCTGCTACGCTCTGGGGCGATTGTCGCGCCCGGGTGCGGCCGGCCGGCCCCGCAGCGCGGCGCGTGACGAGCATGCGCGCCACGCTGGTTGCCGCCGGGCTGCGCCCGGCCCGCGTCAGCCAGCGCAGCGATGCGATCCCCGTCCGGGGTCACCGGCACTGGCGCACCCGCCTGACCCGGGTGGCCGACCCCATGCGGGCCGCCGTGAACGATCGCGCCGCTGCCGATCCGGCCTGGGTGCCGGCGCCCTGCGACCCGACCTGGGCTGAGCGCGACACCGTGCGCGGAGCAGCATAGCGCCGGCCCCAAGATGCGGCCCCGCGCCAGGTGCGGGCCATGACCAGCGGGCCGGCGGGCATAGCCATCCTGCATGCCAGCGCGGCAACCGACCCGCCTGACCGGCGGCGCCCGCGCCCGGCCCTCCCCCTCCGGCGTCAGGTCGGGTGAGATTGACCCGATTTCATGGACACCTGATGGTATGAGAGGAGCAGATGAACCATGAGGAGCCATGATGGGAGCCCATCAGCCGGAGCCGGGCGTCGTCAGCGCCCCAGCCGGGTTGGGCTGGGTGGGCCCGCTGGCTCCGCCAACCCTCGTCGACCAAGCCAAGGGCCCAACCCGGCTGCGTGGTCGCCAGGCGGATCAGCCGGTCGCGCCGTTTTGTTTCCTGGCGTACGCTGGAGTGGATAGGCGGAACGGATGTGGCCAAGGTGTGTGGCCATCCTCATCGTACTGGGCGGCTTGAAACGCTGAAAATGAATAATGCAGGTCATACGCCACACGGTTGATGAAATCGAATTCGGGGAGCAAGCATCGCTGTGGTTACTGCCTTTTTGGATGATGATGCTCCTTGGAATAGCAATGGTTGTCGGGTTATTGAACACCACCTGGACGTTCAGCAATATTGGTCTTGGGATCTTGGGTCTGATGGGTATCTATATGTTATTCACGGTACGGCGTATGGAAAAGTGTTTGATTGACAAGCGCCTGGGGAAACTGGTTCTCAAGGAGCGATGGCTGTTGGGGTTGCGAGTGCGTGAATATCCGTTGCATGCGATTGAAGAATGGCAGATAGGACCAGTAAACACACGTATGCATACCGTGATCTGTCGGTTGACCTCGGGCGAGGAAGTATCGTTGTATAGCGGCGATGCGAGTCAAGCAGCCGCATTTGCCGAGCAGGTGGGCATGTTCTTGTGGGGTGACAGTAAGGGAGTACGTGATTGAGCGGTGGCGTGAGTTCCACCTCCAACGGTGATGGCGTGCTGGTGCAGCGCAGCACGGGCGGGTGTGCTGGCGCGGCGGTCCGCCCGCCAAGCGCCGGCGGACCGCCGCACCACGACTACCACCCGCAGCATCGCCTACCGCTACGACGGGCTGAGTCGGCTGACCGGGGCGGATGAGAGCGGCAGTAGCACTAACAGGTACGCCTACGGCTACGACCTGGCCGGCAATCGGAGCAGCGTGACCCTGAATGGCACGACGACGACCGCCAGCTACAACGCGGCGAACCAGGTGACGAACAGTGGCTACCGTTACGCCGCCGCCGGGAACCGGCTGAGCGACGGGACGACCAGCCACGTTTATGACGCATTGAACCGGGTCACGAGCAGCGGCGGCGTCAGCGCGACCTATAACAACGAACTGCTCAAACTTAGAGCAAGCGGCACACATTTGGCGCCACCCACAGGCAGCTCCCCAAGAAACACTGCTTGCTCTTGGATACGTCACGGCTTGGTCAGCAGGGCACGTCTGTGCTCTGGTTGGGGCTGCCATCCTTGTTGAGGCTGGAGCAACAGCTGGGGTTACTGCTGTTTTGGACTGGGCATGACGGAATCTAGACAGAGTACCAGCAGGCCCGACAGCTCTCCAGCAGGCAATGCAAGTTGGTAGTAGAACTATACCAATCTGTCACACCTTGGCGTAAAATCGAGTCGCAGCTACGTAGCAAGGATTATTTGTTGGGCATACCGAAGGCAGCAGATGTAAGCTCAGCATCTGCACCAGGAGCACAACAGGGACTTGCCCTACTGAATAACATTAGTAGTGACCCGGAACGTGTATGGCAGGGCACTTGGCGCAGTCAACCAGTTTATGCATATATTCAGGGTAATATTGGTGTTGTACGCGATCGGGTTACAGGCGAATTGGTTACTGTGCTTCAACGCAATGACCTGAGTAAGTTTAGAGGAGTTTGTACGCAACGGAACAGCTCAATGATTAAAGTAGTGCAACCCAGAAAGTTGTACGCTACAAGGAGTTTCCTTATGCGAAATCTTCCGACTGAGGATACTGTAACCATTCCGATGACACGTGCCGAAGCGCTTGTACTTGTCGAATGGCTTACCTCATTCGCCCAGCGGGGAAATGCGCCAACCAATGCTCAAGCTGAACTTGTTGTACTATGGCGTATTCAAGCCCATCTTGAGCACGTTCTTCACGAACTTAACGATCCAGAGTATGACAAGCTTGTTGCCGAAGCACGAAATCAGGTGTGTAGGTAGCAGATGTCAGCTATTTGTATTGTAGAATGACAGGAACAGCAAGGTGGAGAGGTCGCGCCTACAAGGGTAAACAGGCGTAGTTCATCGCTTCCGCGCCCCCTGTGCAGATACTCTCGGAGGAGCACTATGCCAACGCATCCTGCCCCACCATCGTACCAGCACTGCGTCGGAGGCGACATCGCCGCCAAGACCTTCATGGCGACCTGGACTGCGGGTGTGCGGTGTTGGTTAACTTGGCCACAAGACGGCTGCGGACCAAGCGTACTGAGCTGGAACAAGCGCGGCGCGAGATGCTGCGGGCGCATCACGCCTTTCTGATCACCCGGCATCTGGCCCATCCGTGCCTTCCTGGAGGAGCAGCTTGCGGCGTGCGTTGCCCAGCTTGAGCCCGATGATCCCAGCGTTGGGCTTCCCGCCCGATGATCCCGGCGCCGCTCATGCCCGAACCACAAGCAGCCACCGCGCTGGGCGCCCATGCTGCGGACACGCCGTTGGCGCCCGTGCCGCCAGA
>JAKSDJ010000758.1 GCA_022360155.1 Chloroflexales bacterium
ATGGGCAATATTGACTTGCCCCACAGCTACAGCTATATTGGCGATGTCGCCCGCAGTCTTGTGGTGTTAGGTGAGCACGAGGAAGCGTATGGGCGTGCGTGGCATGTGCCGGTCACACCTCCTGAAATGACTCAGCGTAGCATGGTTCAATTAATCGAGCAGACGCTGGGGAAGCCGGTTCGTATATTAGCATTTCCAAAGCTGGCGATTCGGGCATTTGGACTGTTCGATCCGTTCATGCGCGAGTTTGTCGAGATGTTCTACCAATATCAAGAGCCACAGATTGTGGACGCGCGTGCAATTACTCAAACCTTTGACCTCGCGCCGACGCCGGCGGAGGACGCAATTCGTAACACGATTCGCTGGTATCAGGCCTAATTAGTGGCCTTCAACGAACTAATCTCTTCGTCACATCGACAGGTATCGTGCAAGTACAAACTTGATGGTGCGTTCTCTGGATGCGCCGCGCCACCTAAACATAAGTCTAGCGCCGCGCCCACGCCAGCGCCACGCTCACCACGACGGCCAGCACGGCTGCGATGATGTTGAACCCGATGTCGCGCAGGTCGAACACACGCCTGGGCAACAACGCCTGAATGCATTCGTCGAGCACGCCGACGAGCGATGCCCCCACGACGGCTAGCACAGCGGGTACGGGGACGCGGCCACCCTGGCTGGCTCGCTCGGTGAGCGCTTCATGCATGAACAGAGCTACCACGCCATACTCGATGAGGTGGCTGCGCTCTGTCGGGACCGTCATCCGGACAAACACCAAGAGGTAGACCGCCACAACGCCGAGGGCGACGCCGATCTCAGCGCCACTGGGCCGCCTCGTCAGCCCTTGCGTTACGACCGTCACCAAGACCAGAAGGCAGCCGAGGATGAAGAGGCCTGCGCCCAGTCCACTGTCGCCCAGGGCCTCGGCCAGCGTCCGCGCTAGGCCGAGGGTTGAGTAGATCGCCACGACGACGGCCAACGTCCAGGCCCAGAGACGCCGTTCCCGAGCAGATGTAAAGAAAGACATAGGGCTTAAGGCTCGCTTTCAGCCGCAGTGTAGGGGCGTTCCTTGCCCCTATGGCGATCGGCCGCCGTATAACGACCTGCCGCTTAGCTGCGCCGCCGTGTAGAGCGGGAATGCATTCGAGTAGAATCCAACTGTCAAAATCGGCTCGATCTTGGGGCCGCGCAGCGGCGGCAGCGCCAGCGGCTTGTTCGGCGGCTGCCGATAGACTTGCTCCTCGAATCATCGTAGCAGGCAGCTTTCCCTTGCGCTGGTCCAGTATTTGTTCGCGGCGCCGTGCGAAATCAAAGCCTTGATATACCGCTACCCCCTGCTCCAGGAGGTATGGCCCACAGACCTCTGTCGTCCGCCCGTATTCACCAGGCTGTCCCAAGTTGGCTTTTGAAGACCGCCACTGAGTGTCTGGAGTATGGCCTGTGACACACTGACCACCACACGCGATACTTTGGCCCAGTGGACCGCGCTGCAGCACATCAGGCACGGCTCGATGAAGCAATACAACTCATAGCCCCGAAGGTGGAGCAGGCCGTGCGCGGCACAATAGTCCGAGATCACGGCGCGCTCGGCGTGGGCCGTCGGGTCGCTCCGCTCGAACACGGCGTCGGTCGCTTCCACGACAACAGCCCCGCCCTTGACCAACAAGGGCCGCGACGGACCGCTCGCCGCTGGTGAAAGCCGCTTCGGCAATCTCGAACGTACGGGCGAGGACGTCAGGGTCGTAAGTCACAGCACAAGCCATGTAACGACCCTGCACATAAGCCGCATGCGCAAGCTCATCAGGTGCAATAGACTCTCGTCCATCATTGTTCCTTCCACGCGCTCAAACGAACTATTGCCCCCCCGCGCATGCCTGCTTCATGGCCTTGTTATACGGCATGCTGATCTTTTGCGCTGCGTGGAGAGCGCCGCAACGGCAAGAATCAGCCGTTGCGATAGATATAGCTGTACCCATTGATTGCCGGGACACCGCCGAGATGAGCGTAGAGCACCTTTGAGCCAGCTGGGAAGAAGCCTTTTCGGACAAGATCAATCAGACCCTGCATGGACTTTCCTTCATAGACAGGATCTGTCATTATGCCTTCCATCCGAGCACAGAGCCGAATGGCTTCACTAGTCGCGTCTGATGGTATGCCGTACGCTGGATGAGCATAATCCTCCAACAGAACAACATCGTCTGCGGTCACCTCCCGACCAAGTTCGACCAGGCTGGCTGTGTTTTGGGCAATCTCTAATACCTGTGCCCTGGTTTGCCCCGGTGTGGCCGACGCATCAATTCCAATCACCTTGTGAGCGCGACCATCCTTGGCAAACCCCACAATCATTCCAGCATGCGTAGAGCCGGTGACAGTACAAACAACAACGTAGTCAAATCTCATCCCCATTTTGTCTTCTTGTTCACGCACTTCCTCGGCGAATCCGACAAACCCAAGACCACCATATTTGTGCATCGAAGCACCGGCTGGGATGGCGTACGGCGACCCTCCTTTCGCCTTGACATCTTCGAGCGCCCGCTCCCAACTCTCGCGGATACCGATGTCGAATCCTTCATCGACAAGCTCGATTTCCGCGCCCATCACGCGGCTCATCAAGATGTTCCCAACCCGATCGTAGACAGCATCCGGGAATGGAACCCAGCTTTCCTGCACCAGACGGCACTTCATACCAAGCCTGGCTGCCACAGCTGCGACCTGGCGGGTGTGATTTGACTGGACGCCGCCGATGGTTACCAGGGTATCCGCTTTCGATGCAATTGCGTCGGGAACGATGTATTCGAGCTTCCGAATCTTGTTGCCGCCAAACGCCAGACCCGAATTGCAGTCCTCACGTTTTGCGTAGATCTCGACTTCGCCACCAAGACGCTCTGACAAGCGAGGCAGCGCTTCGATCGGCGTTGGCCCGAAGGTGAGTGGATAGCGTTCAAATTTCTCTAGCATCTTGTTCCTCAGATTCGTTCACTGGCCTGATGTGTCTGACCGGACGCACTCCACAGTCCCTGAACCCACATGCCGCATAACGGCCAGGCGTTCAACCGCGCCGCGCTCTGCGAGACGTGTACAGGGCTGTACGAAAAACTGCCACGGCGCACAACCGCGACATAGGCAGCGGTAAGGTACAGCGCCGTGTTGTGCGGCAGCACAAATAACTACCACGGCGATTCAATTATACAACGGCTGTCGTTCAAAGTCCCTCTTGCCCTGCTGTCCCTTCTCGGACACAAAGAGCATCATGGGGGTCACGTCGTGTG
>JAKSDJ010000319.1 GCA_022360155.1 Chloroflexales bacterium
CCTGCGCTACCTCCGCTTCAGCGGGCGCTCCGAGGAGCGTGTGGCCCTAGTCGAAACTTATATGAAAGCCCAGGGTTTGTTCCACACTCCTGGTTCACCGGTAGCCGAATACACCGACACCCTCGAGTTGGATCTGAGCACTGTCGAGCCGAGTGTTGCCGGACCCAAACGTCCACAGGATCGGGTGCGGCTTGGCGATATCAACCGCACGTTTCACGAGGCTGTTCCCCTCATCGTCAACCCTGGCGGCCCAACCGCAGCGCCCCAACAGGTCAATCGTTGGGAGACGGAAGGTGGGAATCCACAGGAAGAAGGTGATAGAGTTGCGCTCGAAGACTACGAGCATGCTCCCTCGGCGGTCACAATGACGATTAATGGAGTCGAATGCATCTTGCACCACGGCTCGGTCGTGATTGCAGCGATCACAAGCTGTACGAACACCTCCAACCCCTCGGTGATGGTTGCCGCCGGCCTGCTGGCGAAGAAAGCCGCTGAGCGTGGCCTGACCACCAAACCTTGGGTCAAGACCTCGCTCGCCCCTGGATCCAAGGTGGTCACTGAATATCTTGACAATGCTGGCCTGACCGCTTATCTCGACCAACTGGGCTTCCAGACGGTTGGTTATGGTTGCACCACCTGCATCGGGAACTCGGGGCCTCTGCCGCAAGAGGTTTCTGCGGCGATCGAGCAGGGCAGCCTGGTCGTCGCCTCAGTCCTATCGGGGAATCGCAACTTTGAAGGCCGGGTCCAATCTGAGGTCAAGGCTAACTATCTGATGTCGCCGCCTTTGGTTGTGGCCTATGCCCTTGAGGGACGGATCGACACCGACTTGCAGACAGAGCCGCTGGGGACTGACTCAAAGGGGCAGCCCGTCTATCTGCGCGATGTCTGGCCGAGTCAGGACGAGATCAAACAAGTCATTGGCGAGGCGATCCAGTCAGAGATGTTCCAGAAGAACTATGCCGAGGTCTTCAAAGGCGATGCGCACTGGAACAATTTGGAGATCCCATCCGGCGACATTTATGCCTGGCCAGACTCGACGTACGTCAAGAATCCGCCCTATTTCGCAGGCATGAGCCGCGAAGCGCCCGAGACGGTCGCCGAGATCCACGGCGCGCGGGTGTTGGCGATGTTAGGCGACAGCATCACCACCGATCATATCTCGCCCGCTGGCAGCATCAAGGCCAACTCGCCCGCCGGCAAATACCTGATCGCCAATGGCGTCGAGCCGAAGGATTTCAACTCCTACGGATCGCGGCGCGGCAACGATGAGGTGATGGTGCGCGGCACTTTTGCGAACGTACGCCTGCGCAACCAACTTGCGCCGGGAACCGAAGGCGGCTTTACCACGTATCTGCCAAGCGGTGAGGTGATGTCCATCTACGATGCGGCGATGCGCTATAAGGCCGATGGAACGCCGCTGATCATCTTGGCGGGTAAGGAGTACGGTTCCGGTTCGAGCCGCGACTGGGCGGCGAAAGGGCCGTACCTGCTCGGCGTTCGCGCGGTGATCGCTGAGAGTTACGAGCGCATCCACCGCTCGAACTTGGTCGGCATGGGCATCTTGCCGTTGCAGTTCCTGCCCGAAGAGAATGTCGAAACACTTGGGATCACCGGTCACAAAGTCTACGATATTCTCGGCCTGTCCGAGGCAATTGCCAGCAACTTTGCCAATGGTCGCACCTTGACTATCCGCGTCACTCGCACCGACGGATCGAAGATCGAGTTTAGCGTGTTGGTGCGCCTGGATACGCCACAAGAGGTGCAGTACTACCGCCACGGCGGCATCTTGCAGTATGCCTTGCGCCACTTGCTTGAAGAAAGCAAGGAGCCGGTTGCTGTATAGGGTTTTGCAGAATGTGGCCCCGCACTTGTATGCGGGGCCATTTCATCCGCTTCTGCTTCCCAATCACGCACCCATCTCTGATTTGCTATTTTAGGGTGCAGCCGGATCGTTCCAATAGCTCACCAAGCGCCCCTGCGCATCGTACAGCGCGCCGTCGTCGCGATTGCTGTTGCTCCAGATATTCCCTTCTGGCCCTGGAAACGTCTGGCTCTGGCCCGGCGCGAGCGTTCCGCCGATGGGGTGCTCCTGGTTGCCGGTGATACTGCACATGCGCCAACCAGTTAGGTCAATCGTATCGCCCGTCGTGACGTTTTGCAGTGTGACCGTTTCCGGACGATTATTTTGGCCTTTGTCAATCGCCGTAATCCGAATCGGATAGTTCGGCGCGGCATCAGCGCCAGGGTCTTCCTGGCACGCATTAAAGGACGGCGGCGGCAAGGCCGGAGTCGGGGTCGGCTGCGGCGGCAGCGATGTTGGCTGCGGCACTGGGGCCGGTTGCGCGGCGCTCCTCACCTCATTGCCCAGCAAGCCCAACAACACATTGAACGGCGGCTGATTCTCTGGATGCAGCTCGAAGCGGGCGCGCTCGAACCACTGCACGATGTATTCCCGGCCTTCGATCAGCTCGGGCTGGGGATCGCTCAACGGCAACCCGAACAAGGCCAGGCTCTCGGCCTCGGTCGTCACAGGCCGCCCGTCCAGTTCCAAACCGCTCGCACGCCAGGCCGCCAGGATCTCACCACAGACGTTGTGGCCGGTCTCGGCGAAGAACCGGCACCTCGACTGCGGCTCACTGCGCGGGAAGGTGAACCAATCGCGGCCTTGCTGTTCCAGGCGATCCACGCCCAGGCGACCCAGCAACACGTCGTAGGGCGTGGCGTTCTCCGGGTGCAGTTCCAGCCGATTCCGCTCGAACCATTGCACCTGGAACGGTTGGCCCTCGATCAATTCTTCTTGCTGTGGCCCAATTGGATAGCCAAAAACGGGCAACCCGCCGTTCTGCTCCCAAAACGTCCGAATACGCCCGGCGATGCAGAACCCCGTTTCGGGAAAACACCACGGCTCGATCTGCGCCTGCGCGGGCAGGGCCGTGGGCAGGCTCACGAGCGCCAGCGTCAAGACGAGCATGAGCATCATACCTCGTCGTCGCATAGCAAATCCTCCTTCATAAAAAGTAGATCAATCGTCAATTCGCCACATTGCCATCTACAGCCACACGATGCGTTGCAACATTGATGTATGTCGTGCGACTCAAGAAATTCAGTTCAAATGCACTCGTTTGCCCTGGATCGAGATTGGTGCTCTGGACAAATGTAAAGTCGCAGTCAAAGACCATGCCCGCCGCATCGTAGAGCGTAATGATTGGCTGGACATAGGTGCTGCGCCGAACATCGTCATTGCGCACCTGGCCCAGCATACGATAGCTATCTGTTCTATCTGGCCCAGCGCTCGCAACGATGGCCGTCAGGCGCGGCGCGGGATCATCGGTCGGCGTGAACGACACCGGCTCGAATTGATAGGTTGCCCAGGCAGGCGGATCAAACACAATGATGTCGAAACACGCTTTCTCACCCGTAGGAATGACACTTCGCGTCGTGTAAGTGAAGTCGGTGTCAACCAGGGTTCCCGCCGTGTCGAAGAGATTAACGGGAATGCGTACATATCGAACAGTCTGGGCTGTTGTATTCTGGATTTCGCCAACAATATGCAGCGTTCCAGACGTATTGACATACCAGGTATGCGTGGGCAAAATCGCCACGGTGTTCGGCGGCGGGGGCGGCGGCGGGGCAGTCGTAATCAGGGGCAGATACAGCAACGGCGACGTTGGCGCTGTTGGCGTGGTTGCGGTCGGTGTGGGCAGGGGCGTTGCCGTTGCAATTGGGACAGAAGTGATCGTTGGGCTTGGCGACGGCGAAGGAAGTGTTGTTGGATCGGATGTTGAAGTTATCGTTGCGCGCTGTGCGATAGTTTTCGGCGCAGCAGCATTTGGAAATGAGGAGGCGATCATCAAGGCTAGCATGCCAAGGACAATCAAGCGTTGTTCCATAAAACTCCCCTTATCTCAAAAACATGCTCCTTACCCTTCTAAACGCACCCTAACGTCAAAATGATACGGCCTCACCCACCGTATCAGGAAAACCTAACCGGGTATCTACTTTTGCTGCAACGAATGGCGCGAACGAGCCTCAGGGGCGCGCAGGGGCGCTGGGCGGGGCGGGTGGAAGGGCGGGGTGGGTGGAAGGGTGGGGCGCTCCACACTCCAGACGGGCTGCCAGTGGCGCCTGCCGCCCCACAGCGTTCCGCCGCGGAATACCGTGAGCTACTCCGTTCCGCAATGGACGAAAAAGGCGTCCGGATGCGCTTGAATGACCTGTTGCGCCGACGGGTGCGCACCGAGATGGAGGGGCGGGAGCACGCCGAGGCGCCGGCAGGCGTGATCGCCACCCCACGTGTGCAGAGCACGGAGGCAGGCGGCCCCGAGCGGGGTGTCGCTGGCGGCAAAGCGGGGAAGGGGCGCAAGCGCCATCTGCTCGGTGATACGTTGGGCTTGCAGATCACTGCCGTGGTGTGTGCGGCCAACCGCGATGATGGCGCGGCTGCCGAGCGCGGGTTCACCGCAACCGCCCAGCGCGGCATCCGGCTGCAGAAGGTGTGGGCCGACCAGCCCTTTCGCGGTGCGCCGAAGGTCGGGATGCAGGAGCACGGATTGGCGACTTGGACATTGTCGAACGCGAACCGGGCCAACGTGGCGTTGGGGCTGGGCCCCAACGCTGGGTCTACGAAGCGATTAGGCCATAACGCTCTCAGCCGGGCGCTCTGGTTGGTTGATGGTTGGAGATTCACTGGCACGATATATGCCGGTGCGAAGGAAAGATCATGCTAAGAAACTCTGCGCTTTCAGGTAAACTTTTGTTCATTTGACGGGGATTCACTCCGCGCGGTAATTATTGAATGGAGAAAACTAGAAGTTACTGCATCACGAGAGCCATATTGCTAGTTGCACTCGATATTGATCGTGCGGTAGCGCCCTGGCGAGATCCGTATCAAAAAGCATTTGCTGCGCGCTACACCGGAGTCACAAGTGTGAAGACAATCATTAATCTCGAAGAACTGGAGCAGGATATCTGCACAGCGTTGGCAGAAGACAACACCGATGCATTACGTAGACTTCTGACAGCGCAACATCCTGCCGATATCGCTGACATTATTGATCGGCTCGATGACGAGGAGCAGTTGGCAGTTTTCCGCTTGCTCGATCCGCCCCATGCGACCGATGTGCTCAGTGAAACTGGAGTGGATGCGACCCGTGAACTGCTGCAAAGCCTTTCTGCCGATGAAGTTCGCGCCCTGCTTAGTCGCATGTCCACTGACGACATCGTTGAAATCCTAGGCGAGGATGCGCCCGATTTGCAGCACGAACTGCTGGCGATGATGGAACCGCAGGATGCCCAAGAGGTACGCACCCTGCTCACCTATCCGCCGCGCACCGCTGGCCGCTTGATGACCGAAGAATTCGTGCAAGCGTACCCGGACATGAACGCCGCTGAAGCGCTGCAAGCGTTACGCCAGGTTGCCCTCGAGGTCGAAACCATCTCGAATCTCTACGTTCTTGACGTCGATAAGCGATTGATCGGCATTGTCAAGCTGCGCAACTTACTGCTGGCGCCCCCAGAGCGCCGCGTGATGGATGTCGCCCAGACCGAATTCATCACCGTTGGGCCCGAAACCGACCAGGAAGAAGTGGCGCGGCTGGTCTCACAATATGACCTCTTTGCGGCGCCAGTTGTCGATCAGGGCCGAAAGATGCTGGGCATTGTCACCGTCGATGATGTCATCGACGTATTGGTACAAGAAGGCACGGAAGACGTACTTCGCTTTGGCGCAGTGCAAGATGGCGCTACCGACGAGAGCTACTTCGATGTGCCGATTCGCCGGGCGATCCGTCGCCGCGTTGGCTGGCTCTTATTATTGTTTCTGACCGGCACACTGACAGTCAACGTTCTTGGGTGGTTTGAAGAGGCGCTAGCAGAAGTCGTAGCGCTCTCGTTTTTCATTCCTCTGCTGATCGGCACAGGCGGAAACACGGGTGCGCAAACTGTTTCGACCATTGTACGCAGCCTTGCGCTTGGTGATGTGCGTTTTCGTGATATTGGCCGCGTCCTGTTGCGCGAACTGGGCAGCGGCGTCTTGTTAGGCCTGCTGTTGAGTCTGGCGGCAGCGGGTATGGCTTTACTTGGCGGAAACTCGCCAGAGCTTGCGATTGTTGTGGCGCTGTCAGTGCTGGCAATTTGCGTTTGGGCTAATATTATGGGGGCCTTAGTTCCCATGTTGGCCCGCCGCTTTGGCCTTGATCCGGCGTTGGTTTCGGCGCCGCTGATTACAACTCTTGTGGATGCAACCGGGCTGGCAATTTATCTGTTTATTGCCAAGACGATTTTGGGGTTATAAGCGACCAAGAAATCTTTGGAAAGAGGCGAACAGAATCGCGTTAGGAAATCCCGGGATAGTGCTTGTCACCAATGCTTTATGGTGAGAAATACCTCCTCAATACGAATATATTAATGTTTCAGGCGCACTTTGCCAGGACTTTGCCGCGCAAAAATTCTCTCGAGCAATTGTACCTATCTTGCTTGGCCTGTGGTAATATAATCGAGAAGAATCGAATCGTCTTTCAGAGCTCCTCGCGATGCTCGTAGCATAACAATATGCGGGATCGACATTGATGGCTTTCATCGGCTTCTCAACTGATAAGCTCGTGGGACTGCCGGCTGAGTTCTTTAGTGAGATCCTGCCGGCAATTACGTTACCTAGCGAACTGAAAGTCACGCTCCATGCTTTCTATCGCCTCAGCAAGCAGCGTGGTTCGCCACGACGACTCAGTTGGGACGATCTGGCGAGTGATCGAGTGTTACGCCGGAGTCTGCGCGCCATTTCGAAATTGCGCTCGCCCGAGGAACTACTCGATGAAGGGTTAGACGCAGCCGTACGACGCACAACGTTGTTGCACCTGGCGTTGCCTGGCGATGGCCGGGTTATTAATTGGTACGTGGTTAATACCCCAGCGAACCGTGTATGGGCTGACCAAATGAATGTAGCGCGTATCGCGCTGGAGCCCAATCAGCCTGCCGCAGAACAACGACCATCGTTGCTCGGTCTATACGAACAGAATATTGGGTTGATCACGCCTCTGTTAGTCGATGAGCTACGTGAGGCGGAAGAACGCTATCCCCATGACTGGGTCGAGGCGGCGATCCGTGAGGCGGTGCAGGCGAATGTCCGTTCGTGGCGGTATATCCGGAAAATCTTGGAAAGGTGGGCGACCTATGGACGACAGGATGCGCCGAATCGCAATGAACGACCTATTGATGTTGAGAAATACACCAACGGACAATTTGGCGGGCTCTTCCGCCGCGGCGGCGATGAAAGCGACCTCTGAACCTATCGCCGATGACAAGACGGCGATAGTGTGTCTAAACTGCAAAGATGCAGGCTATTATACGCTCGATGTTCCGGTGGGCGACCCAAACTTTGGCGTACTGATGCTCTGTGATTGCCGGCGATCTGAGAAGGAACAGCGCGCTGCGCATGAGTTGCATCGCCTGAGCAACCTGGAACCATTTAGTGACAAGACATTCGAGACCTTCGATGCATCTGTTCCTGGCGTGCAGCGCGCACTTGCCCGCGCGCGCGAGTTTGCGCGGCGCCCCCAGGGATGGTTGGTGTTCTTTGGTAATTACGGCTGTGGGAAGACGCACCTGGCTGCGGCTATTGCCAACGAAGCTTTGCAGAACCACTACCGCGTACTTTTTGCAGTCGTACCGGATCTGCTCGATCATCTGCGCAGCACGTTTGGTCCTAACAGCGAGATCGCCTACGACGAGCGCTTCGAGATCGTTCGCGAGGCGCCTATGTTGATCCTGGATGATCTTGGTACCGAAAATACGACGCCTTGGGCGCGGGAAAAACTTTACCAGATCATTAACCATCGGTATAATTATTGTCTTCCAACGGTTATTACGAGCAACCGTAAGCCAGATGAGATCGAACCACGAATCCTTTCAAGGATGCTTGACGCGGTATTGTGCCCAGAACGGATTATTATCGAGGCTGGTGATTATCGACGATTGCCCGTAGAGCAGCGTTTTGGCTACCGCAAGCGCCGGCTGGAGCGTGGAGAGGGCCGTGATCCGCGTACCAGGTTGTAAACGAATTTGCCCAATCCGAACTACATTGGCAGAAAGGAAAAGCCTTGCTCCAACACTATTTATCCGCTGCGGATCTCTCGCATACGGCTGCCGAGACGCTGCTCCAGCGCGCCCAGGAACTCAAAGCGGAATGGCGTAATGGGAGCCATAGGCCTGGTTCTAATGGTGAATTGCCGCTCCAAGGAAAAACCTTGGCTCTCGTATTCGAGAAACCTTCCTTGCGCACCCGAGTCGCCTTTGAAGCAGGCATGGTACAACTGGGCGGTCACGGCAGCTATCTCTCGGCGAATGACATCGATATGGGGGGGCGCGAGAGCATTCCTGATGTGGCGCGGAATCTAAGCCGCTGGATCCAGGTTATCGCTGCGCGGGTCTTCAAGCACGCTACGGTTGAAACCCTTGCTCGTTATGCGACCGTCCCGGTTATCAACGCCCTATCGGATCGCGAACATCCTTGCCAGGCACTAGCCGATATGCTAACCTTGCAGGAGCAGCATGGCAAGTTGTCTGGGCTGCGCTTGGCTTTTGTCGGTGACGGTAACAATGTGTGTCACTCGCTGCTGCTCCTTGGGGCAAGGCTGGGCGTCAATGTCGCTGTTGCCTGCCCGCCGGACTATCGGCCAAACCCCGAGATTCTGGAATTGGCCGAGCGCTATGCCGCCGAGCATGGAGCAACCATGACGGTGACAGCTTCGCCAGCCGAAGCTGTCGATAGCGCCGACGCCGTGTATACAGATGTGTGGGCTTCAATGGGACAGGAACACGAAGCTGCGCGCCGACGTTTAATCTTTCAGCCATATCAGGTCAACAGCACCCTGATGGCGTTGGCCAAACCTGATGCGCTGGTGATGCATTGCCTGCCGGTTCATCGCGGCGAAGAAATCACAGCAGATGTTATCGAGGGGTCACAGTCAGTAGTCTTTGAACAGGCGGAAAATCGCTTACATGTTCAGAAAGCCTTAATTTTGACCTTGCTCAACCTGTAAGCCAGGTTGGATGACCGCTGATGATCGTTTTGATTCGTCTTGCACCATTCATCGTTCGGAGACGTTATGCCAGGCAATCGTGCAATCTACGATCGGGCCCTTGAGCAGAGTCGCGAAGCCGCGCGTCAGCGTCGTTGGGATGAGGCGCTGAAGGGCGCAGTGCGCGCTCTTCAGGAGTTCCCGCAAGATGTGGATGCGCGGACGACAGCGGCTGTCGCACTCTTTAATACGAACAAGCTTGCACAGGCGCTACATATTCTGGCAGAATTGCGGGCGGTAGATCCGGAAAATCCTTTCTTCCTAGGCTACATTGCACAAGCCAATGAACGCAATGGGAACAACGCAGCGGCTGTTGAGGCGTATTGCGCGCTTGCCGACTTACACCAAAATCAGCGCCGCATGGCCAGTGTGATTGAGGCGCTGCGTGCAGCGTTGCAGTTACGCCCCGATATGGATTCCCAGCGCGAGCGTCTTGCGCGCTTGCTTGAAGAGACGAACGCTCCGCGCGATGCTGCTGCCGAATATTTCACCTTGGCGCGAATGCATTACGAGCTGGGACGCCTTGACGAAGCCGCCGCTTATACCGAAACAGTTCTGCGTTTGGATGTCAACAGCCGCGAGGCCAAAGAACTTCTCATCACTATTCGTGAAGCAATGGCCCGTGCTGCCAACGATATCTCTGTTGAGGATGTTGAGGCGAAAGCGGAATCGCGTCCGGTTGTCTCCAGCATGGCCGGTATGACTGGAGCGCTGC
>JAKSDJ010000496.1 GCA_022360155.1 Chloroflexales bacterium
AGCATGACATGGCTCGTTGTAGTATTAGAATGCACGCAAAATCGAGACTCGATTCTGGCACGATACGCCGCGTTTCGCTTAGTGAAACAATACGTATTGATAAACAAAGCGCTGAACACAAAATTTTCGCTGTAGTATTACGAATGGAACAACAAAACACCCGTTATGCAATCTGTTAAGAAACCTTACAGATTCAGTATATACAATGAGATATTTGGCGTTTTACCTTATTGTAGCATAGGTCATCCCCCCTCCCAGTACTTGTAAGCCGAAAGGACCATAGGTATGGGGGAAAAATGAACTATTGAAGATATAGTGCTATTCGCGTATCCTGCGAGCATGAGCAAGGCGCTAACCCGAGTACATAGACAATCCGGCTTGGCGGAATTTTCCCGCCGTCTTTCTTCTGTTGCGTTTTCCTCTTCGTCCCTCTTAACGCTTCAAGCTTCCCCTCGCGACGCCAGCCGCAATCCAGTCCAGGGAAAGCGCCTTTCCTTGGTTAAGAGGACACAGAGAAGAGGCAGGTATATGACCTGCCCCTTTTTCATTGCCGCTTCTCGTCTCCCTCTTGGTCATGTAACACAGCGCTTGCCTCCGGACAGGTAGCGGAGGATGACTACACACTTTTTAGCGCGGGATCAGTTCATAATCAAGGTATAATAAGTATAGTACAGAGACAGCAGGCATTGTTTGCCTGCTGTCTCTGTCTTGGCTCACTGATATCAAGCGTGTGACACGCGAGTTCCAGACTTATCTCCGCGCTGGGAGCCGCTGGCGGCTGTGCTGGTGTTTCCAGCACGACATTTTACAGTGGGGCTGCGACTCTCGCTCGTATGAAACATAGGCGGACATTCATGGTTATGCACCCGAAGATCATAGCAGAAAATACCCCTTTCACAAAAACGAACGGCGCTGAGCCACTGGTCTGGCTTGACCAGGTTTCCAAAAGCTACGAAGAGGCCGGGCAACGCCGCGTGGTGTTGAGCGAGGTCAGCACGACCTTCGCGCGGGGTGAATTGGCAGTTCTGCTGGGTAAGAGCGGCAGCGGCAAGAGCACGCTGCTTAATCTAATTAGCGGTATCGATACACCGAGTACAGGTGAGATCTGGGTTGGCGGGCGCTCGCTTGGCCGCCTGTCGGAACACGACCGCACGTTATTTCGCCGCGCCAACATCGGGTTTGTGTTTCAATTTTTCAATCTGGTCTCCACGCTGACGGTATTGGAAAATCTGTTGTTACCACTGGAACTCAACGGCGACAGCGGCCCGGCAGCACGGCGCGCCGCGCTTGAGATGCTCGCCAATGTCGGCCTTGAGGATCGAGCCAAGTCGTATCCCGACCGACTGAGCGGCGGCGAGCAGCAACGCGTCGCTATAGCCCGCGCTTTGGTTCACAATCCATTGCTTGTTCTCGCCGACGAACCAACCGGCAATCTCGACAGCGATACCGGGCAACAGATCTTAGCTTTGCTCGACCAACTAACGCGCCAGGCTGGTAAAAGCCTGATCATGGTAACTCACACCGAATATACCAAACATCCCCATCTTTTGGACGGAGCAACACAACATCCGGCCAATGCGCTAGCGCCATCACGAATTTTCAGATTAGTCCACGGTGATCTGATTGAAGAGCTTTGAGGTTCAGTTTTGATTGAATCGCGCCCGCTCAGCGCTGCCCTATAAAGTCAGGACGCGCTACGACAACGACGACGCAGCTTCAGCCATCAGGCTAAACTGAAAAGACGGATTGAGTTACGCTTTAGCGCTCGAAAACGCTTTTCTCAACAAGCTCGATATTGACCGGGTAATTGCCGGTAAAACACCCGCGACAAAAACCGGTTTCGTGTTGACCAGCCGCACGAATCAAGCCATCGAGGCTCAGATAGGCTAGACTATCGGCGCTCAGATGATCGCAAATCTCAGCAACAGACATGCGATGTGCGATAAGCTCGGGATAAGTTGCCATATCAACGCCCAAGAAGCAGGGATGACGAATAGGCGGAGAAGAGACGCGCACGTGTACTTCGCTGGCGCCGGAATCACGCAGGAGTTGCACAATTGGCCCGCTGGTGTTCCCCCGCACGATACTATCGTCAACCAGCACCACACGCTTGCCATACAGGTTATCACTCAGCGGGTTGAACTTGAGCGCAATACCGACTTTGCGCAGGCGATCATCGGGCTGGATAAAAGTTCGCCCGATATAACGATTTTTGATCAGACCTTCGCTGTAGGGTATGCCAGACTTTTGGGCATACCCAATAGCTGCAGGAATAGCGCTGTCGGGCACAGGGATCACGATATCAGCGTCGGTAGGCGACTCGCTAGCCAACTCACGACCCTGGGCAACCCGAATGGAATGGAGCGAGCGGTTGTTGAGCATGCTATCGGGGCGGGCAAAGTAGATATATTCAAACAGACAGTGGGCTGTCTTCGGGGCAGGCATTTTGGCAATGGTGACCGGCCCTTCCTCAGTAATGGCAAGTATCTCGCCTGGCTCCACTTCACGGATGAAGTCAGCCCCAATAGTGCTCAGGGCGCAACTCTCTGAGGCCACAATCCAACCGTTATCGCCAAGACGGCCCAAGCAGATGGGGTGTAACCCCCATGGATCACGAACAGTGTAGAGCGCTTGACGAGTCAGAACAGTTAGGCAGTATGCGCCCTGAGCACGCACCATGAAGATCTTGAGTTTTTCTTCCCAGGTTTGACCCTCGCCCCCGGCCAGCATTTGAACGATAACTTCGCTATCGCTTGTACTCATGAGACCAACACCACGCCGGAGCAGTTCCTGGCGCAGAACAGTTGCGTTGGCAAGATTCCCGTTATGGCCTACAGCCAATGGTCCCAGAGCGCTCTCGACCATAAATGGTTGAGCGTTCTCGATCCGCGAGGAACCGGTGGTTGAGTAGCGGGTATGCCCAATCGCAATATGCCCATTCAGCGGGCGGAGTTTGTCTTCGTTGAACACCTGAGCGACGAGTCCCATATCTTTATGCACTCTGATCCGCCGACCATCAGCAACAGCAATGCCGGCGCTCTCTTGACCACGATGTTGCAAAGCGTAGAGGCCGAAAAATGTAAGACGGGCTACATCGGTATCGGACGCAAAGATGCCAAATATCCCGCATTCATGCGACGGCTTGTCATTCCGTTGGGGTTCTGCAATAGAGGTGTTTCTCGTGGACGATACTTGGCTGTCCATTTTGCACATAATCCTTTTTCGCTAACGTGTTGGTAGTTTCGGTGCATCAATTGCTCGATACTGGAGATAACAATAGACCCCCATACCAGTTAGTGGCAGGCGGCAGAGACGACACGACTGGTATGCCGGGAAAACCGACTTCCCAGCGTTCAAAGTGCGTTTCTATACAAAGTATAACATACTCAGTATAGTTTGTTCAGCAAGGGGAAACAAGCACATTCATTGGATCAAAGCAAACAGCTATGTGTAACAGACACGGATGCAAGCGCCGATAGCGTTCGAGGCGCATTATGAGAGTTTATACGCATCTGTAGGGATCAGCTCACCGGGCTTACACAATGGTGAGAATCGGGAAGGCGAAACTTCCCCGAAAACTCCTCCTCACTGCAGCAGCAAGAAAAAGGTTTCTTGGAGAGACTGCAGCTCTCCAACCCTCTCTGCCAACCGGTGACTGCATAAGCCCTGTCAGCTCGAAAGAGTTTGCACATAAAAAAGAGGACCGCTGCCCCATCACAGCGATCCTCTCCCGTACGCAGGAGGACCGCTGCCCCATTACAGCAGTTCCTCCCTCCTGTGCCGACGCCGCCATTGCCGCCCGCACTGCGATAGTTGAAGCTCCTCCTCATACCCTGTATGGGAGATCAATGCAGACGCGGAGGAGCTCTATAGGTAATCAGTAGAGCACAGAGTCTCAAACGATTAATGGAAAAGATTGAGTATTGGAATGCAGCGATGTGGTTTTGTTAGACTCATAAGGAACCATCGCGGAAAGATGGCGCTTAGAGCAAAAGAGAGAAGAGAACCCTGAATTCTACTGGATGCTCACAGTATACCGCAATTCCAATCAAATGTATAGTACCTATTGCAACATTTTTGCAAAGGTTTCGTATATAAGTTTGCAACCCGTAGCATCTCAGCGCTGCTGTTATCAATGCGCAAACGTTATCGAATCACTGTGAGGGCGGTTTCGAGATCGCTCTGGATGTCGGCGGGATCTTCGATACCCACTGAGAGCCGCAGCAAGCCATCGCCGATGCCCAACTCGCGCCGACGCTCCGGTGGCAGGGTGCGATGCGACGAACAAGCAGGATAGAGGATTTGGCTGGCGATTCCGCCGAGCGTCGTCACCGGCAAACAGAGCTGTAGCGCATCGAGGAAGCGTAAAACAGCAGTTTCGCTTGCTTGAGACAACTCAAAGGCAACCATACCCCCATAGCCATTGCTTAGTGCGCGCGTAGCCAGTTTGTGCTGGGGATGGCTCGGCAAGCCTGGATAGAAGACCCGCGCTATGCCAGGTTGTTGTTCGAGCCAGGCGGCTACCGAGGCGGCATTGCGACAATGTTCACGCATACGGAGGGGCAGAGTGCGCAACCCGCGCATGGCGAGGTAGGCGGCCTGTGGCCCGAGCAGCCCGCCTGTTAGAATGATTAGGTTGCGCAGATCTTCAGCCCGCTCTACTCTTGCCAAAACGATCCCGCCCAATACATCATCATGCCCGCCAATATATTTGCTGACACTGTGGATAACAATATCGGCGCCCTGCTCGAATGGTCGCAAAAGGTATGGTGTGGTAAAGGTCGCATCAACGATCAACTGTGCATCGTGGGTATGGGCGAGGTCGGCAGTGGCGGCGATATCGCACAGCCTGAGCAGAGGATTCGACATGGGTTCAACCAGCAGCGCCCGCGGGCGGAAGGTTACGAGCGCATCTTGCACAACCGCAAGGTCGGTCGCGTCGACGAAGATGGGCTGGATGCCGAGATGGCGAAACACCGTATCGATCACGGCGAACGTTGCCCCATAACAGTCCTGCGCAGCGAGGAGCGTATCGCCGGCCTTGATGCCGGTTAACAGCAGCGCTAGCTGAACCGCCGCCATCCCTGATGCGCAAGCGCGCGCTGTGCCTGCGCCTTCGAGTACGATCATCGCCTGCTCAAAGGCTTCGAGCGTCGGGCTGCCATAACGTGAGTATGCTGCGCCAGGCTCTTCCCCAGCCAGCATCGCATGGAGCGTCGCTGCATCGCTGGCGCGATAGCTCACCGCCAGATCGATTGATGGAACCGAAGGAATAGACGGCGTGCCTGTTTCCGGTCGTCCGGCGTGAACCGCAGTGGTGAACATGGTCCGGCTCATAGCTGCTCCTTTTGGAACAATAATGATGAAAGAATACCGTTGCTCTCTTTTCACTACTGTTAGGCAAGGCAGTGTATTCTCGACGCGAAGGAAATGCGCCCTGCGAACTTCTTTATCGCTGCACTAGACAGATCACTGCTCTTTGCGTACAATGCTGTCACCTATGTTGCCTACTATCAAAAGTGGAGCATGAGATTGCCTCTTACCCAAACACCATCTCCCTTCTTCAAGCGCATTTCTCACCTGCAGTCGGGCAAGGGCGACAGTTTATACGAAATGAAATACACTCACGGCTTATCATACCTGAAAACGATGAGCTTTGTGCAATTTGGGCGCCTGCCCTTGGGATCTTTTCATGAGGCGGTTGTATCATTATGATGCGCAGATTGACTGTGCCTAGAGAAATGAATAAGGAGATCGCATGACTCGGCTGGAAAGTGAAATCATCTTCACGCCCATCCCAGAGCGGATCGCCCGCTTACGCGAACTCGCCTATAATCTGTGGTGGAGTTGGCATCCTGAAGCGCAAGAATTATATCGACAGATTGACCCTTCCTTGTGGGAGCTAGTGTACCACAACCCGGTCAGTTTCTTGCGCGAGGTACGAGAGCGTAGCCTCGACAATGCTGCAGCGAACCCATTATATCTTCAGCAGTTCGACGCAGTAATGGCTAAACTCGACGCCTATATGAATGCGAAGGAAACCTGGTATACCCGTACATATCCAGATGTTAAAGATGAGATGATTGCCTATTTCAGCGCTGAGTTTGGCATTCATGAATCGCTGCCGATTTATTCTGGCGGCTTGGGAATTTTATCCGGCGACCATGTCAAGGAGGCAAGTGACATGGCCTTGCCTTTCGTCGCTGTCGGTTTCGTTTATCCGCAGGGATATTTCCGCCAGCGGCTCGACCAGAGCGGCTGGCAGTTCGCCGAGTACAACAAGCTTGACTTTGCCAATGTGCCAGCCACACCTGCACGTACACCTGACGGCAAAGAGGTTGTCGTTGAAGTCGAGTTGCCAGGTCGGAAGATTTACGCCAAAGTGTACCGCTTCCAGGTTGGGCGCGTGCAATTATTTCTGATGGACACCGACATTCACCCCAATAGCCAGCAAGATCGTGAACTCTCGGCGCGCTTATATGGCGGCGACCAAGAAATGCGCGTTTCGCAAGAGATCGTTCTGGGTATCGGCGGGGTGCGCGCCCTCCGCCAGTTAGGCATCAACCCGACGGTCTTCCATATGAATGAAGGTCACTCGGCTTTCCTGGTGCTCGAGTTGATGCGCGAGCTCGTGATGCAAGGCAAACCATTCGCCGAAGCTATGCGCGAGGTGCAGGCGCGCTGCGTCTTTACAACCCATACGCCAGTACCAGCCGGTAACGACGCTTTCCCCTTCCCAATGATTGAAAAGTTCTTTTGGCAGTACTGGCCGCAATTGGGGTTAAGTCACGACGAGTTTATGGCGCTTGCCAAGCAGAACCAGGATTGGGGACCAACTTTCGCGATGACGGCGCTGGCCCTCAAGATGGCCAATCACCGCAATGGTGTGAGTGAGCTCCACGGGCACGTCGCACGCGGGATGTGGCAATGGCTCTTCCCCAGCAAAAGCCAGGACGAGGTGCCGATCATTTCAGTGACGAACGGTGTCCATACCGCTTCCTGGCTTGCGCCCGAGCTGCGCGAACTCTATAATGCCTACTTGGGGCCTGACTGGGAAGACCGTTTGGATGATTCACAAACGTGGCAAAAAATCCACGCCATCCCTGATGCGGTGCTGTGGGAGGTGCGGCGCAAGCTGAAGAGTCAAATGATCGCCTTTGCACGTGAGCGGACCCGCCAGCGTTTTGTGCAACTGGGCCAGACGCCGATGGTTTGGCCGGTCTTGGAAGAAGATATCTTAACCCTCGGGTTCGCTCGACGCTTCGCAACATACAAACGCGCCACTCTGATCTTCAAAGATATGGAGCGGCTGAAAGCCATTCTCAACCGTCCTGACCGCAAGATACAGATCGTTTTTGCCGGTAAAGCCCACCCGCGCGATGATCCCGGCAAGCGCTTCATTCAAGAAGTTTACCAACTCTCCATGCAGTCAGGGCTGGCCGGAAGGATTCTTTTCCTCGAAGAATACGATATTGCAGTAGGTCGCGCACTGACACGAGGCGTAGATGTCTGGCTCAACAACCCGCGTCGCCCCCACGAAGCAAGCGGCACCAGCGGCCAGAAAGCGAGTCTCAATGGCGTGCCTAATCTGAGTATCCTGGATGGCTGGTGGCCTGAAGCTTATAATGGTAAGAACGGTTGGGTTATCGGCGAAGAGCGCGAATATGCGAACTATGATGAACAAGACTGGCTCGATGCGCAGTCGCTCTATACCAAGCTAGAAAATGACCTAGCACCGTTATTTTATGAACATCGTGACGCTGCCGGCGTGCCGACTCGCTGGATCGAGGCATGTAAAGAATCGATTGTAACAGTAGCCCCGATGTTCAGCACCCGGCGCATGCTGACTGACTACATGAGCGATCTCTATATGCCCGCTGCTGTCGAAGCAGCAGCGCATTGATCTGCTGACAGCCAGCCTTCCACAAGCGTCTGCACGCAT
Organism: Chloroflexales bacterium; assembly: GCA_022360155.1. Classification (GTDB taxonomy): domain Bacteria; phylum Chloroflexota; class Chloroflexia; order Chloroflexales; family Chloroflexaceae; genus JAKSDJ01. Next base: position 7,943 of record JAKSDJ010000496.1, read on the forward strand.
CGACGCACCGCCTGTTGGCAATGATTGCCATCGCTAACAGGCGGCGCAATAACACAAAGAGGATCGTTCGCTGTCAGTCTTTCGACTATACCCAAAACTATGCTGCATCATTCTGTGACCATCGGTTCTATTGCTGCCATCCCGGTGCGCATTCACTGGAGTTGGCTGATTATCTTTGGCTTACTCATCGGATCGATGGGACCATTGTATGCTCCGGTGGCTTGTAGTCCAGCAGCACTATGCGGGGCAGCTTGGACTCTAGCAGCAGTGGTTAGTCTCCTCGTCGCTGTTTCTGTGTTGCTCCACGAACTCGGGCATGCGTTAGCGGCGCAGCGTTGCGCAGTAAAGGTCCAAAGTATCACGCTATTCGCCCTAGGCGGTATGGCTGAGGTTCGAGCCGAATCGCCCAATCCACGCGCTGATTTTGTGATTGCCATCGCTGGCCCGGCGGTGAGCTTGATACTAGCGGTCATATGCGGACTAGCTTGGTGGGTGGTCGGTAATACCACGTTCAGTAGCTCTTTCATGGCTATTGTATTGGTATTGGCTCATCTAGCCTTTGCCAACGCGATCATGGCGGTGTTCAATATGCTGCCAGGCTATCCGATGGACGGCGGCCGTGTTCTGCGCGCAATACTCTGGTTTCTTGGCAATGATCTGCTGAGCGCAACCCGGATCGCGGCGCTGATGGGACAGTTGTGCGGCGGTCTGCTTGGCATTCTCGGTATCGTCCTGGCGTTTTCTACCGGCGAAGTATTCGTCGCGTTCTGGATGGGGGTCATCGGTTTCTTTCTTTTCCGCACTGCTGATACAAGCTACCGCCAGTTGGTCTTGCATACGGCCCTGACTGACGTGCAAGTTACCGACTTGATGCAGCGAACGTTCCGCTTCGTTTCACCAGATCTGACCCTTGAACAGTTTGTAGCCCGCTATGTGTTAGGCCAAACTGAACAAGGCTTCCCGGTTATACGCAACTCTGCTGTTGACACCAACAGCCTAAGTGAAATCGAGCCGGGCGGGATATACCCGCCGCCCAGTGATCGTGCCGAATCGCTAGATAGCTTCGCAAAGTCCGAGAGCGACCCCGACAGACCACTCCTACTCGGGATGATCACCTTGCAGGACATGCGACAGTTTACAATCCGCGAGTGGCCTTTCACCTATGTTGGTACAGCAATGACCCCTTTCGACCGCTTACATTCGATACCGTTCAATTGGAGCGCTGCGGACGCACTTCATATGATGACCGAGACCCATGCAGATCTGTTGCCGGTCACTGATGGACCATATCTGCTTGGTATCCTGCGCCGCCGTGACCTAGTCGTATACATTCAAAATGTTCTGGTGCGGCGACGACCACACTCATAACAAGCGATGCCTGGCTCACTTCAACACATCTATGCTGTGCTCCAGCAGCACTTTGGCATATTGCACGACGAAACGGCGCCTTCTGCCTGGTGGCCGATCTTTGGTGATGAGCCGCTGTTTGAAATGCTTTTGGGTGCGGTGCTCGTCCAGCAAACACGCTGGGAAACGGTTGAGGGCGCTATCGTGCGGCTCCGCGATGCCAATTTGCTCGCACCAAACGCCTTGGCCCGCGCCTCAGCCGATACCCTTGCGTCGTTGCTACGCCCTGTGGCTTTCTACACCCAGAAAGCGGCTGGCATTATCGCCATCAGCACCCACATCTGCGCCTCTTATGATGGCAGTATGGCTACACTGCTAGCCCAACCCGCCACGCTACTGCGCCGCGAATTGCTGAGCCTGCCGCGTATCGGCCCCGAAACTGCCGATGTAATTATGCTCTACGCCGGCAATCACCCGGTTTTCGTGGTTGATGATTACACGCGGCGCTTGTTCGGCAGAATCGCCCCAGAACTCAGCAGCCAGCCAACCTATGCACAGTGTTTCGACTGGCAACGCGCACGGTATAATGTAGTGCGTGAACAGATCGAGCAAGAACTTGCATCGACGATAGATGGATCAAGCCCAACTCCAACGTCCAAAATGCGCAGCCAGGAATCGCTATACGCCGACTATCATGCACTGATCAATGAGCAATGTGTACGCTATTGCCTGGCTCGTCCACGCTGCGATGGCCCGCCAGCGCGCCGCGTATACAGCCGCCAAACCGGACGAGAGTCCTACCTCGAACGACACGACGGCTGCCCGCTTCGCCCGATCTGTACGTTCTATCAGATAAAAAACGAACAACGGGTTTAGTTTGCGCTCCCCGTTGCGCGCTATAGAACCACTCGATTCTAACAAATGCTACATTCGCGCCAACGTCACTACCGCCGGAACCCGATTGAACATCCAGAAGCCGAATGGCAACCCAATAATCACCGTGCAGAGCGCCCAGGCAACCGCCAACCAGATCGCGCTGAACCACCAGCCAACGAGCAAGAAGTACAGAGCGCGAATCGGCCAGAATACCTGAGGAATTTCGCGGGTGTATGTGTGCCCGGTCGCCGTGATAACTAAGTCGTTACGCTGAGGCTGAAGCGTTGTCACCTGCGGGAGACGATTCAACATCCAGAGACCCAGCGGTAGACCAATAATTGTAACGCACAGAAACCAAGCAATCGCCGCCCAAATGCCACTAAACCAAATCCCGAAGATAATAAAGTAGAGCGCCCGGATCAAGCAGCCAGGTCCGCGATCTTGAGCAAAAACGGTTGTCATATCTCATCAAGCCTTTCCTTACACTGTCGGTCCTTCATACGTATGACGCCCGCCAGCAGAGAAAGTTGCAAGCTAGCCGGCTTCTGTTTAGCTCAACTAAGCCAAAATACAGCAGTACAAGATAAAGATGCACGTTGTATTACAGTGGCTGGTATCGACCCAAAGCCTGTTTCCACACCTCTTGTTCACCAGTACTCCAGTTCGCGGGAGCGAGCTGCACCCCTTGTGTCTCGTGCAAAGCGTCCGCAAACGACTCCATCAATGCCGCTGGATCGGGCGGATCAGGCAAGAGATCGGACAACCCGACAACACGCGCATGCAATCGTTCCGTGAGCAGCGCACGCTCACCAGAGGTTAGGAACAGGAGATCCACTAGGCATTGGGGCGACCAGTGCAAGTAGAGACCCACCTGGAGTATCGCCCCGCTGCGCCGCCGCACCTGTGAGAAGCCAATCAGCTTGCGCCCGTCGACCAGCACTTCATAAGGCGAGTGTCCGCCAAAACATACCCGGCGGGTCAGTGTATCGAGCGTCTGCGTATCGGCGCGCGCTTCGTAAACGGTGATCAGATGGGGATCAAGGCCAAACCGTTGTAATGCCTGCACCCAGGTTATACCAAGCCAGCGATAGGATTCGGTGACATCGTCGATGCGAAGGGGGTGGCCTATTGGCAAGGCGATATCGAGCATCATAAAATGCTGGTCGAAGAAAACCGTTGTGCCTCCACTGGCACGCCGGTGGAGAGATACGCCTGCCGCTTGACAAGCAACCGCATCTATCTCGTGCAACTTCTGTCCCGAACCAATTACCAACGCCAGTTCACGGGCGGTATACCAACGCAACGCTGGCTGCTTGAGCGTCTCCAATCCTGCCAATAATGCATCGACTGCTGCGAGGTTTCGCACGGCAGACTCTCGATGAAAGGGCAAACAACGCCAAACAGTACGAGTATCACATATACGTTCCATAATCGAACCTGCTGACAAGCCTTGCTACTATCGTAATACACGTCACTATAATGATGAGAGTGCGAACATAAAGTTTGAGACAGCGCCCTGTACCGCTGCCAAGAGTGTGGCAGCTACGTTGCGCATGAGTCGCCAAGAAAGAGAGGCCGTAGCACGGCGCTTCCCCTCTCTGACGAAACATGCTCACTCGTCCATGAAACCATAGTTTACTTGATCGTGCAATGAGTAACCGTAACTCAGTAGAAGAACAACGCGCAATGACTACCCTACACAACCTGCTGACATCAGAATACGCTAAACCCCGACCCGATACGGAGGAAGCCCCCGAGTTTGGACGCAACATGGCGCGGATCTTTGTCGCCGAACGCGCTCAGCGCGAAGAACTTGAGTTAGCTCACCAAGCCCTCAATGCCATTTTCAACAACATCCCCGATGGGCTTGTTGTTCTAGATGCCGCCTTCTGCGTCCAACACGCAAACCTCACCTTTTGCCAGTGGGTTGGACGAAACCCCGAGATCATCGCCGGGCGCCTGATTGACGAGGTATTACAGTCTGGCGATCTGGCGGCGGCTATTCGCCGCCTAGACACCGATCCTGTCGCCCCGACAACTATTGACTTGACGCTTGCCCAACCAATCCGACGCTCGCTGCAGGCGAGTATCGCGCAACTGAAAGCCGGGCAGATCCAGAGTTGGATCGTCTCCTTCAGGGACCAGAGCGCTCGCCGGAGTGTCGAATATCAAAAAATCGAATTCATCAATATCGCCGCCCATGAGCTACGAACACCGCTGACAACGATTACCGGATTTTCGGATTTGTTGCAACAAAACCTGACGGATCGCCTACCCGATTATGAGCAAGAATGTCTAAATGGCATTACGTGCGGAGTGCGGCGCCTCAAAGACATTATTGATGAAATGCTCGCCTTTGCCCAACTCACCCACGGCGAAGTGAAGGCGCAAGGCATTGTACAGTTCGACCTTGTGAGCCTGATCGACGAAATTATTACTACTATCGGCGAACGCGCGCAGCAGCGGGGCATAGCAATTCAGTTCACCCCTGTGGAGTCGACAATTACGATGCTTGCCAATGCGACGCTGCTGCGTTCGGCGCTAACGCATCTGTTGCTGAACGCAATTACCTTCAACAATCCTGGAGGTCGGGTCGCGATCACAACAAGTGTGGCGGAACAACTGGTCAGTATTCGCATCGAAGACACCGGCATTGGGATCGCGCCGGGTGAACTAGAAGCTATTTTTCAGCCAATATACCAGATCGAAGATCACTGCATTCGCCACGTCGGGGGTATGGGTTTGGGCCTCTCAATCGCTCGACGCTCGATTGAGCAACTGGGCGGCGCACTGAACATCGAAAGCCATCTTGGCGAAGGAACGACGTGTACGGTTCAGACTCCCAGCCAGCAGCCTTCGCCCCAAGCCGAACTTGAAGATCTACGCGCCAGGTTAGCCGCCACGTCTCAGCGCTCCCACGCATATGCGCGTGAAGCCCAGACCCTTTACGCGCAGTTACAACGACACCTGGTGGCAACATTAACCGCGATTAGCACAGCTATAGAAGCGCGCGACACCTATACACGCGGACATAGCGACCGGGTCACGGCGCTAGCGTTGCGTATCGCCCAACGGCTTGGCTACTCTGAACGCGAGTCGCAAATCCTAGAGATTTCCGGGCGGATTCACGATATTGGCATGATCGGCGTCCCCGATTCTATTCTCAACAAAACAGACCAGCTTACAGAAGAAGAGACAGCGCTGATGCGTCAACACGTGGCCCTTGGGCGAACGATTATCGAGCGGCTTGAATTTTTGAACGATGTGATTCCAGGAGCATTCGCCCACCACGAGCGTTGGGATGGCATGGGCTATCCCAATGGCTTAGCGGGCGACGCTATTCCCCTCGACGGACGGATTCTAGCAGTCGCCGATGCGTACGATGCCATGACTTCGCCACGCCCCTATCGCCACGCGATGACCGACGAACAGGCCCGCGACATTATCCGCGCTGGCACAGGCAGCCAATGGGATCCCATCGTGATCCAGGCATTTTTGGCAGTCATCGACAATCCCATAGAGAGCTAAAGCAAGGCTTGAAGGCACTTTACCGTTTAGGCGACAGTTCCACGCCTCCCCGCCGCACCCTGTAATCTGTAGAGCAGCGGAGTTGTGATCAGCCATTTTTATCTCCACGGTTTGCGAATCAACGCTAAAGTTTGAAGCGCCGCGCTGAACCAAAGTTTCAGCGTCCGCTACTCAATAAGGTGTTCGGCCTCGATGAAGCGGCGCGTGCCCGTTTCACAGCGCAGGATCATCGACTGGGTCTCGGCGCGGTTACTCTGATACTTGACACCAGACAATAGGGCGCCATCGGTAATACCTGTTGCAGCGAAGAAGATTTGGCGGCTGGTAATCAGCTCATCGCTCGTTAGGATTCGCTGCGAGTCCAAACCAGCCGCGGCTAGTGCAGCGCGCTCCTCATCGCTCTGCGGCGCTAGGCGACCCAGTATTGCCCCACCCATTGCTTTGATCGCACAAGCGGCAATGACTCCTTCAGCAACGCCGCCGATACCGATCAGCATGTCGGCAAGACCTTCTGGCGCCGCACTCATGATTGCCCCAGCAATATCGCCATCAGAACGCAGCATTACCCGAGCCCCAGCGACGCGGATTTCCTCGATAAGATCGTGATGGCGAGGGCGATCAAGGACAAAGACGATCAAGTCACGCACCTCTTTGTGTTTGGCGCGAGCCACCAGGGCAAGGGTCCAGGCTACCGGCGCATTCATACACTCGGGAACCAATACCTGGGCTGCCTGACGACTAACGACGATTTTCTCCATGTAAATTGCGGGCCGGGGCGACCACATCGAACCCCGAGGCGCAATAGCAGCCACTGCAATCGCGCCGGGTTTGCCCTGGGCGAGCAAATTTCGCCCGTCAATTGGATCCACGACAACATCTACCGCCGGCCCTTGCCCAGTACCAACCCGCTGACCGCTCGCCAGCACCGATGACTCGCCAAGTTTGCCCTCTTCACCAATCACAATGCACCCATCAATATTGAGCATATTCAACGCATCATACATGGCGATAATAGCATGGTGATCAGCCTTATCTCGCTTACCAAAGCCCATCCAGCGACCTGCGCTCAACGCAGCAGCCTCAGTTGCGCGAACAAGGTCGAGACCAGAGTTACGCGGAAGGGGTTGTTCGGTCATAGGACACCTCACTCAATTGCCTCAAGTAGCCCTGCGTTTTGCCAAGCGATCATTCCGCCTTGAAGGATTCGTACATTGGTATGCCCCTCGCTTACCAAAAGGCGGGCCGCACGCGCGCTACGCCGCCCGCTACGACAGACTAAAATGACCGGGTGATCATAGGGTAAGTCAGGAGGATTGGCAAGCATATCCAAAAGCGGTATTAGGCGGGCTTGAGGGATATGCCCTTGCTTGAACTCGCGTGGTTCGCGCACATCGATAACCAAAGGCGGCGCAGCGCTCTGGAGTTGCCGCCAAACTTTGCCGGGTGAGAGGTGCGCTACGTCGTTCAGGGGATGCTCGGGTTCGAGCGCGATATGATCAGGTATCAGACGCTTGGGCAGATTCTGACATTCCAAAAAGGCGCGAATCTCGCACTCATAGATGCAGATCGCTGGGTCGAGGATTTTGTAAAAGATATGACTGATAGCTTTTTCTTCAGGCAGCACATTCGAAGCGCCCAAGTAATCGTAGAATCCGGTCGCTTGCATCATCTCAAGGACGGGTTCACGAATCCGCACCAAAAATACATCACCGCCCCGTTCACGGTAGAGCCGAACAATGCTTTCGAGCATATGAATACCGCTGATATCGCAGCGATGAACACTCTGCATTCGGAGCAGCAGAAAACGCTGCGTTGGATTGTGGGCTAGGTTTTGGCGCAGCTTTATCTCGATATGTTCAACCGCACCAAAATAGAGATCGCCAAAAATATCAATAATCCCTAACTGCGGACAGTTTGGTTTATCAGGTCGATGAATCAGATGCTGGAATGCAGCATCAGGCAAAACAGTCTGCACGCGCGGGGTGCTGGTCTGGAGCAAATAGTACGCCAGGGCCATCAAAATACCACTCAGAACGGCAAACTGAAGTGGCAGAAAAACAGTCGCTAGCAAGGTTACAATCATAATCAGCGCATCGCCGTGTGCGCCGCGCATGATCCGCGCAATCTCCTTGCGATCAAAAATGCCAAATGCAGTAGCGATAAGAATAGCAGCCAAAGCGGCGCGCGGCACTTCAGCAGCCAGAGGTGCAAGGATAAGCATAGCAATCAAGACGAAAGCACCCGAAAACACTGCAGCCAGTGGCGTCCGCGCATTGACTTTATAGTTGAGCGCCGAGCGGTTAAAGGAGCTGGAACAGCCATAACCCGACAGGATGCCACAGGCAATATTGGCCAATCCTTGGCCAATAAACTCCTGATTGGCATCAAGGCGTTGGCCGGATTGAATGGCGATAGCGCGCGCAACAGACGTAGCTTCGACCAGGCCGATGATCGCAATCGCCAGTGCAGCAGTGGACAAATGTCCAACCAGATCCAGATCGAAGATCGGCAATGGCGCCAGAGGCGGCAACCCCTGAGGGATTTGGCCCAAAACTCTCAGACCGGCAGCATCGAGATTGAAGATACTGACGAGCGTTGCTGCTACGACAATAGCAATCAGTGCACCCGGTAAACGCCGGTTGAGCCTTTGCAATCCCAAGACCATCACAATGACGCCTATACCCAAAACGAAACTGGGCCAGTGGAGATTTGACCACTGTACAACAATCGCAGCGATATTGCTCAGAACGCCGGGATCAGGCGGAGCTTCGATGCGAAACAGATTGCGTAATTCAGAAGAGATGATTAAGACACCAACACCGGCGGAAAACCCCACGATCACTGAGTCGGACACGAAACGGACCAGGACGCCTAAACGCGCTAGGCCCATAATGACTCGAAAGACGCCAGCTATGACGGCGATAAGCCCGGCAGCGACAATGAATTGGGGTGATCCGGGGGCAAAGAGCGGCAGCAGTGCGGAAAAAGTTAGGATTGAGGAGGTATTGGTTGGGCCAGTATGCAAGTGGATCGATGAACCCCAAAGCGCACCAACGATAGCGCCCACAACAACGGTATATAGGCCCATCTGCGGCGGCAAACCAGCCAACAACGCAAATGCAATACCCTGAGGCAGTGACACTACGCCCATCGTCAGGCCGGCGACAAGATCAGGCCGTAGATCGCGGAGCTGATAAGTTTGGACAATCCGAATGGGATGCAGAAAAAAAGCCGGGATGCTCTTGAGGCCCGCCAGCATTCGTTGCTCTCCTTGTGGTGCACTTTGTTCTATGGCAAATGATACATTCCCAGATTGGGGTTGATTCTAGCGTTGTAGAATGGAACGTTTCAATCTCTTGGGAGGATGTTGCTGATGCAGTCGGTGTGGATGTTGATCTGTAAAAATTATAACACGAAGATATAGGTTATTGCACAGGAGCGAAACACGTAACCATAATATCGTTGAGCCTTTGATAAGCGCGAACGTGCGTGAGACGACCTGCCAGTTCTGCTACAATACAGGGTATGGATGATTTTCTTCTTCGGCGTAAGTGGACTCTGCGCGCCCATGGCAAGCAGATGGTTTTTGTCAAACGCCCTAACGAGCAAACCGCACACGTGCTAATGAAAGCCTTGATCTGGGCGCTTTATCTGCCCACGTATCCCGATCTCGCTGTAGAAACGGCCATTGGCGATCGCTACAAGCCTGACGTGGTTGCGCTGGATGTTGCCAGTCGACCACGTTTTTGGGGTGAAGCGGGGCAGGTTGGCATCGAGAAGATCCATTCGCTCATTCGCCGTTACTGTCAAACCCACTTCGCCATCGCTCGTTGGGACACGCGGCTTGATCCGCTACACGATATCGTCACGGCTGCTGTGACAGATCGACAGCGGCAAGCGCCTTTCGATCTGCTACGCTTTCCCGCCGACAGCGTTGAACGCTTCATCGATACAGGCGGCGAGATCTGCATTGTTCACAATGACCTGGAGTCAACGACTGCCAGCTCAAGCAGGCAGCTTGCCCGCATCGCCCGCAACGGACGACCGGGCTTCCGGGCCGGTTGACCGCGGCCCACTGAGCCGTAGCGCAGTATAGCGAAGGCGAATGTTCACCGCAGCGTTGACATCCGCGTGGGCTTCGTGCCCACAATGAGGACAGGTAAACGCGTGACGCTTTCTGATACCACGCAACCCACAACGCGCACAATCCTGACTGGTGTACTGGATTGACCTCATCGACCAGCAAGCCACGCCGCTCGGCGGCGTTCGTGACCCGCTGGCGCAGCAAGCGGCGTTGCCCCTGGCTGAGTCTTCGGCGTGTGCCTTTCCGCACCCGCACCTGCTTGGATGGCTGCGGCATGGTCAGGCGCTCGAATACCAGCACCGAGTCGGCGG
>JAKSDJ010000216.1 GCA_022360155.1 Chloroflexales bacterium
GGCGAACGGACGCGCCAGGGGCCGGCAGCGCGGCGGAGCTTCGGCAGCGCCGCGCCGACAACGATCGACCCGCAGCGCGCAGCGGCGGTTCTGCCCTTGCTCGGGCGACTACTCGGCGTGCAAGACGCCGCGTGAGAGGGTTGTGAGGTACGGGAAAAGGCTCTCGTAGTGCTGCCTTCAGGCGGCTGTGCTGCCGGAAAACCACCTAATGAATTTTGACGATGCAAAACCGGTAAAAAGAGATGATCTCCGTAGTGCTGCCTTCAGGCGGTCGTACTGCCGGAAAACCGCCTAAAGGCGGCACTACGTCAAACGACTGTGGTTGATGGTCAAAATTCATAAGGCGGCACTACGTCAGACTCGCGCTTGATTGTCAAATTTCATCAGAAGCTGCCTGAAAAGATACATGCCTGAGCTCCAGACCTGACAGGGGTTTTCAGACCGGCTCTGTAGGCGCGGCTTGCAGCCGCGCTGCCTATCGCTTGCAGAGTGCGGCTAGGCATGAATGAAATGTCCGTTATGCCGCTGCGCCGTCACTGCGGCGTAGATATGCTCTATTTGGGCGGCGGCGCTGTTCCAGTTGTGGTATCGCTCGACGTAGCGCCGCCCCGCCTGACCGAGCCGCGTCTGCCAGATCGGGTCGTCCAGCAGCGCCAGGATCGCCTGGGCATACTCGGCGGCGTCCTCGGCCAGCAGCAGATCAGCGCCCGGTTCAGCCTGCAAGGACTGCGCCACCTGCCGGGCTGCGACCACCGGCGTCTCCAGCGCCATCGCCTCCAACACCTTGTTCTGAATGCCCACACCATAGCGCAGCGGCGCAACAGCAACAGCCGACTGGGCAATATAGGGACGCAGGTCATCGACATAGCCGGTCACGATGATCCGCGGGTCGGCGGCAAGCGCTTGCACCTCGCGGGTTGGCGCGCTCCCGGCGATAACCAGCCGCACCGTCGAGCGCGCGGCCCAGACCCGCGGCATGATCGTGCGACCTAGGAAGAGCGCCGCCGCCACATTGGCGTGATAGCTCATTTTGCCGCTAAACACAAGCGTTGCCGGATGGTGCGCGACGCGCTGGGGCGCGAAGTAGTCGAGGTCGACGCCATTCGGGATGATGGCAATCTCGGACCCGGCGCTGCCGTTCCAGAGCCGCTGGGGCTGGAGCATGGCGGCTTGCGAGCGATACGAGTACTGCTGTTCGGCGTCTTCCATTTCCAAGTTTTGGAGTTCGGCAATCGCCCAGGCATCCTCTGGCGAGGTGACCAACACCTGGTCGAAGCGCTTCGTGTAGTGCGCTTCATAGCGACGCGTCCGGGCCAGATCGAGCAGGGTCATCGCCCGCGCGCGGAGCGGCGCCGCATGTTGCGCTCGCTCGAACAGCAGGCTGATGCAGTCCACCGCGTCGAGCACCACCGGGATTCCCTGCACGGCGCTACGCAGCGCCGAAGCGCGCAGGTGCTCGATGTGGGCTACATCGTAGCGGGTGCGGCGGCTCTCGGCGCGTACGGCTTCGAGCAGCGGCGCGCCAAAGCTCAGCGCCGCCTGAAATGGCAGCTTGCCCGGCAACGCACGCAGCGCATTCAGCGCCATGTTGGTCTTGCTTATGGGCACAGCGACGATGCGCTGGCAGACCGGGCGCAACTCGTCGAGGGCCGCGCTGTCCGCCGGCGTCACGCCGCAGATCAGCGTGACGGCGTGGCTGCGCCGTGCCAACGCCTTGATAAAATTGTAGGGGCGCACGCGGATCCGCGAGGGCGCATAGGCAGAGATGAAGAGGATGTTCATGAACTTTACCTCGAATTGGAACGTTGGGACGTTGGAACGTTGAAACCTGCTAACCTGGTAACTTGCTACCCCGTCATGCGCAGCGATGTCGATTGGGTGCGCTCCTGCGCGGGCGTCTCGGCATGCGAGCCAACGATGCGCGCGTAGACGCCATCCATCGCCGGACAAACCGCGCGCCAATCGTAGCGCTCCAGTATCCGCTGGCGACCGGCGGCAGCCAGCGCAGCGCCAAACTCCGGGTCGCACAGCAGCAGCGTCACCGCGTCGGCGAAGTCGCTCGGCGTATCGGCGACAAGCAGGTGTTGGCCAGGGGTTACGTCAATCCCCTCGCAGCCAATCGTTGTCGAGACAACCGGAATGCCGCGCGCCAATGCCTCTAGGATCTTCACGCGCATCCCGCCGCCGCTGCGCAACGGCACAACCAAGCAGGCCGAACGCGCGATGTACGGCCGCGGGTCATCTACGTAACCCGTCACCTCGATACTTGAATCGCTGGCGGAGAGCGCGCGCACCTCGGCGGTCGGGCGTTGGCCACAGACATAGAAGTGCGTATCGGGCACGACACGCCGCACGAGCGGGTAGATCTGGCGCGCAAACCAGCAAACCCCGTCAACATTCGGCGGCCACATCATCGTCGCCAGGCTCAGGATGCTCTGCGCGCTCGGCTCGCGGGGTATGGGTTGTTCCTGCTCGGCATCCACTGCAATTGGGATAACAGGAATGTCACGTTGCGATGGCATGACCTGGAGCAGCGCCTGACGATCTTCTTCGCTCACCGCCGTCACCGCCTCGAACTCGGCGCAGACCCGGCCCTCGTAGCGCTGTAGCAGACGTTTTTCGCGTTGCAAAAACCAGCTCTTGGGTCCGCTGCTCTGCTCGGCCAAGCGTTCCAGGATCGTCCAGACGGCGTTATGCTGATCGAGCAGGCGCGGCAGCGATAAGGGCTCGGCGAACTGGGCCATATTCAACTGGTCGGCATGCACGAGATCGAAGGGCTGACCTGCCGTCGCGGCCTCAGCCTCCAGGCGTCGTAAGAGTTGGTGCATCGCCATGCTGTCGTCGCGCTCGATGATGAAAGGCCGCCTGGTTGTCAGCGAGGAGAGCAGGGCCGCAGCATCGCGCAGCCGCGAGCGCTTGAGATTGACCGTATGAACTGCCGCACAGATCGAGCGCAGCGCGTTGGCGTCGGCTTCTTCCTGGGCATTGCGCGTGAATGTCACCAGAGTCACGCGGTGCTGAGCCGCCAGGTGACGCAACAAGTAGTAGGTTTTGACTTTCGGCCCGCTGTCTGGCGGGTAGGGCACGACTTGAGTCAGGAGTAGAATGTTCATAGTGTCTGCAGTTCTAGTCGGCGATCCGATACAAGCGATACGGGCCGATCTCGCTTTGGAGTTGATAACGGCTATCGGGGGTATAGATCTGGGTATAGTCGCCAAAGGTTCCAATGACGACATAGTCAGGGTGTTGTTCCAGCGGATTGTAAACGGGCGGTTCGCCGCCGAGCCAGGTCTGGCGCACCACTAGGTCGAGCAGTTCGATCGGCGGGTAGTGATAGCGGTGGTCGGTTAGCACGCCTAACTCCGGCTCCCACGTTTCGACCAGCGCCGCCTGCGCTACATTCGCATTGAGATAGGCCGCGAAGCGTTGAGCGCTATCGTCAGGGGAAAATACAACTTGTGCGGTCAGGGTGAGCGGGAAGATTATTGCCAACGCTGTATAGGCCGCGAACGGCCCGGCCATCAAGCGCAGGCGCGGCTGCGCGCACAGCCAGCCAAAGAGATCTGTCACCATCCGCGCGGTTGCCAGTGCGCCGAGCGCTACGGCGGGGAAGGCGTAGCGCGGCCAGCCCAGTGAGATGCCGTACCAGGCCAGCCAGAGCGCGGCCATCAGCATGATCAGCAGCTCGGCCAGAGCGGCAGGCGTGCGTGCCCGACAACGCCAGAGGCCGCAGATCAGCGCGGGCAACAACAAACCGCCGTAGACCTGGACGATGTATTTGGCGGCCCGCAGCGTGGCCGTCAGATCGAAGACGAAAATCGCCCCGCCGGCGGCCTGACGGGTCTGCGCCAGATTCGCCGCGAACGTACCCGGCCCCAGAAACATCAACTGGATCAGGGTCCAGGCTCCAAAGCATGCGCAGGCCAGGGTAACCGGCGCCAGCCGCAGCCACCACGATCCGGCCCGGTAGTATAGCCAATCGAGCAGCGCCAGCAACACCAGGGTCGGCGGCACAATCAGGACAAACTGGTTCTTCGTGACCAAGGCCAGGCCAAAACCCAGACCGGCCACGACCGTCCAGCCGACGTGTGTTCGTGCGCCGGCGCTATCCAAGCCCTTGATCCAGGCCAGGACGCCCAACAACAAGAAGGCCAGGCCGGGCACTTCGCCCAGCGCCTGGCGACCATATTCTATGAGACCTTCGAAGCCCTGGGTGCGCGACGCCATCACCAGCGCCAGGGCCAGCAGCGCCACCCACGCCCCGTAGAGCCGTCGGGCCAGTAGGTAGAACA
>JAKSDJ010000639.1 GCA_022360155.1 Chloroflexales bacterium
GTAACCAGGCTAAACGCCCAGAGGGCCGGCAGCAACAGCAAGAGCCACAGAAAAACCGGATAGATAAAAGATAGCCGCATAAGCGAGTTATGAGTTATGAGTTATGCATAAACAGGGACATCCAACACAAAAACGCATAGCTAACGGAACATTTTTCAAGCATCAGAGTACGTTGTAGCCGCATAGCGACAGATAAAGACGCTCATTGCTTACCATGTCTATATCACTATACTACAACTTCGGGAGCTTTGGATCTTAGCGGGAGGTTAGTTTAGGATAGGTTGGAATAGTAGCACGTTGGAACGTTGAGATTGACGCTTGATAGCGGAGTCGGCTCGCCTGGTTGGCAATATCTTATGGGGCCAATTGCTACTCAAAATGACCATTGGCGCTCTGGAGTGCATTTTTAGGTGCGCATTGGACGATTGCATAACAACGGCTTCATCGGCAAACCGATTGACGCTGATCGCTTCCCGCGCCAAGTGCAGCGTGCGCTTAATGGCGAGGAGGTTTGGGAACCACATTAGTCAACGATAGCGTCATCGAGCGCCGCACGACAACGTTTCATCTTAGGCTGAGCACAAGTGACCGCGCTCTGCAACGAATAGTTCGCTGCAGAGCGCGGTCATGCGTTGGGTTGAACACTGACAGGCTCGTATGCAAAAATTCAGGTAAATTCACAATGCCAGCACCATCGCCACTTCATCGCAGCGATCCTGCTTGAAGCAGGTTTTGCAATCTTGCCAGATTTTATGGGGTAAACGAAGTTTGGGAATTTCACGGAAGCCAAGACGACTGAAAAAGGCTGCCTGGAGGGTTAAGGTGAAGAGTGTAGGAATACCTAACTCGCGGGCTTCGTCGAAGAGCGGGAGCACCAAGCGTCGACCGACTCCTTGGCCTTGGAAATCAGGATGCACAGTCACACTGACGACCTCCGCAAGGTCACGCCAGGTGATATGCAGCGCCGCGCAGCCAATGACCTCGCCGTCAGCCTCGGCGACATTAAACGAGCGCACCCGGTTGTAGAGCTGATCGAGGGTCTTGGGCAACATATCACCACGCACCGCATAGTAGCTGATTAACTCATAGAGCCGGGGCACATCGCCTACCCGCGCCCGCCGAAATTGTACTGCCGTATCTGGAAAAACCGTCAGGCGAGGTAAAACAGCGGTTGGGTTGTAGAGTGCGATCGATTGGTTGTTCATGGCTTTCCTTGGTGATCTAACTATACGCGACGCTGAGTCGTCGTACAAAGCCGCTATGTACTCTCTTTAATCTCATCCCTCATCGACAATCTTGCGCCAGCGCGCGACCTGCTCGGCAACTCGCTGCGGCGCCGTGCCGCCGGTGCTATCTTTATGCGTCACGCTGCGGAGGAAGTCGAACACCGTGTAGATAGTCTCGTCCAGGTCGGGGTGGACCGCCTGGTATTCGCTCAATGGCAAATCACGCAGAGTCACGCCCAGTTCTTCGGCGCGGCGCACGAGCCGGCCAACTTTGCCGTGGGCCTCGCGGAAAGGCACTCTGCGGCGGACCAACTCATCGGCCAGGTCGGTGGCGAGCATGGCATCGTCGAGGGCGGCGGCCATCCGCTCGGGATTGGCGCGCAATGTTGCTATCGCTGCAGCAGCCACCCGCAACCCAAGATGAAGCGTCTCCAAACTGTCGAAGAGCGGTTCTTTGTCTTCCTGCATATCTTTGTTGTAGGCGAGCGGCAACCCCTTCAGCACCGTCAGCAGGGTCACAAGGTTGCCAAGAAGTCGCCCACTCTTGCCGCGTAACAGTTCCATACTATCTGGGTTCTTCTTCTGCGGCATCAGACTGGAGCCGGTGCTGTACTCGTCGGATAGAATGACAAACCCAAACTCCGCGCTGTTATAGATGATCAAGTCCTCGGCGATTCGGCTGAGATGCACACCGATCAGCGCACAGCAAAACAGCAACTCGGCGACAAAGTCGCGGTCGGAAACCGCATCGAGCGAGTTGGTCGCCACAGCGTCGAACTCGTCGAGCGACTCGGTCAGCACCTCACGCTCGATACCCATACTGTTCCCGGCCAACGCCCCCGACCCAAGCGGCAGCGTGCGCATGCGTTTGGTGGCATCTTCCAGCCTTCCGCGGTCGCGCTCGAACATCTCAACATAGGCCAGGCACCAATGGCCAAAGGTAATCGGCTGGGCGCGTTGGAGGTGCGTGTAGCCTGGCATCAGTGTGGCGACATGCTTTTCGGCCTGCGCCAACAAGGCGCCCTGTAAGCGCAGCACCGCTTTATCGAGCGTGCGGGCGGCTTCGATGCAGTACAGGCGGCAGTCGGTCGCCACCTGATCGTTTCGCGAGCGCCCAGTGTGCAGCTTCAATGCCACGGGGCCAACGAGTTCGTGCAGGCGACGCTCAACAGCGGTGTGGATGTCTTCGTCGCTGTGCTGAGAGGCAAAGCTCCCCTCGGCAACCTCGCGCTGAATCATCGTGAGCCCCTGCACCAACGCGTGATGTTCGGCCTCGCTAATCAGATGAGCTCGCTCTAGTGCGCCGGCCCAGACGATACTGCCGGCGATGTCAACCTCAGCCAGACGGTAGTCGAACTGGAACGAGTCATTAAATCGGCGCATCTCAACAGCCGTTGGTGTTTCAAAACGTCCTCCCCAGAGTTGGTGACTCATGGCTCTTCTCTTCGGTTCATCAATATCTTTCAACTTGTGAACAACGACGCCACGCTGACGGTAAAACCGGGTAATACATCGTCGCCGGGCAGTTCATCATCAGCACTAAACTCGCGCACATCGGTAAGCGAGCGGTAGGCGAATACACTGCGCACCTGCGGATCGACCAGCCAAATCAGACGGACGCCAATCGCGAAGTATTCACGCAACTTCTGCATAATCTCTGACCAGGTGTTGTTGGGCGACAGAACCTCGGCGACTAAGTCGGGAGCTACATCGAGAAATGTTTGTGTGGTGCGCTGCGCATAACGCTCGTGCGAAATAAAGATGACATCGGCGCCCCGAACTGTATCCGGGTTGCGGCTAGTGTAGATACCAGCCTCGCCTCCGGAAACCCGACCCAAATTGTTTGCACGCACAAAGGCGCGGATCTCTGCGCCGATATTAAACTCGATTTCGCCGTGATCAAATCCAGGTGGCGTCACTGGCACAATCCTTCCCGCAACCAATTCGCATGGCCCCAGATCGGCTATCGCTGCGAACGCTTCGCCGCTGATCAATGCGATCTCAGTTGGTGGAACAGTTTCGATGGCCATTGCCCTATCTCCCGTCGCTCATACCGATGTTGGGTTGGCGCTTTAGGTTCGGTACTCGGCGTTAATCCGCACATACTCATACGAGAAGTCGCAGGTCCAGACTGTGGCGTTGCCAACGCCCAGGCCAAGATCGGCCTCGATTACTATCTCCGCTTGGTCGAGCAACGTATGGGCGGCTTGCTCGTCGAAATCCAGCGGCTGCCCTCGTTCCAGAACTTTCAGGCCGCCAAAGTGCAGCACTACCTGGTCGGGGTTCAACTCCGCGCCGCTA
>JAKSDJ010000902.1 GCA_022360155.1 Chloroflexales bacterium
CCAAGCCCTTCGGTTGTAGTCAAACGAGTGTGGGGCGGCACACTCAGAAGCCCAGGAGCTTGAGCCCTGGGAGCCGTCACCATAGTGTGCAGCATATCCTATGCATCGACGATCGTATCGTCGCAGCAGGATGGTGAAAGCTCATGGCGGACGGCTGAACGCTTATCATAGTCGCATTATACCGGCTCTTGGGCATGGTGCGCTACAGATCATACGTTGTACAAATCCCGACTGCATCGTTTTACTCGCTCTTGGCGGCGCTGGCTGTGATGGGTTGGCCTTGTAGTGCGCCAGAACGGGCTCGACGACGCATGAAGCTTATGATCAGACCAAGCAAGACCAACGGCAGCGATAAGGGTAGGACGACAACGACCACCCAAATCAAGACGGTTGCGAGGGCCTGGCCAATCACCGTGAGCGTGGCAAACGCATCACGAGCGACGCCGGCGGGGTTCCAGCCTAGTATATCCGAATCGGCGGCAGCGGCGACAACCGGCTGTTGCAACGATACCGTGATGGTCGAGAAGGCTGTGCGTTGCGAAAGGTACTGAAGGCGGCCCTTGAGCTGGCTGATCTCGCCCTCGATCTCGGTCAGGCGGGTGTTGACTTGCAGCGCCTCTTCGACATTCTCTGCCTGATCGAGGAACTCGCGAACGCGAGTCTGGGTCGCTTCCAGATTGGCAAGTTGGCTCTGAGTGTCCACGAACTCCTGCGTCACGTCAACGCCGCTGCTCTGCTCGCTCAGGATCTTCTTTCCCGCCTCACGGATGCGCTGAACGGCGTCCTCGAACTTCTCCGCCGGCACCGCAAGCTTGAGGTTCGCCATCCTCAGGTCGGAGCGGTTCGACTCGGTGCGGGTCTCAAGCACGTAGCCGCCAGATTGGTCCGCGATAGCGCTGATTTGGCTCAATGCCAGGGTTAGGTCTTCGACCTCCAGACTCAAGGTGGCATCTTTGATAATCTTCTGGTTCGGCTCATTGACAGCGACGGTCTGGGGCAGGGCAGGTTCACGTTCTGGACGCTCTTCGCGCGCGCTAACGTCGCTGCCTGCGGAAGTATCGGCGACGGCTGGGGCGGCGCCCGAGACAGCAGTTGCCGCTGGAGCATCTGCTGATGACTCGCCAAAGTACGCATTTTGATTTTGTCGCCCTGATGCAGATGAATCCATGGATTCAGATGGGGCCATTAAGGGGGTGTCGCGCGAGCCGCCACAGCCGGCCAGCAGTGTGGCGACAATCAAGACGATGAGCAGGATGACGGGGGAGCGGGGAGTGGTGAGTTTCATGGTAACCCCTCCTTGTTTCGTCAATAACAATTTTCCTATCTGAAACAAGGACGTTTGAACGCATTGTTTCGTTCCGTCGAAAAGGTGAAACGGTCTAAAACAAGGGTGCAGATAACATTACAGCTTGTTGATCACATACGCATCTCTACCCAGTGTTGTATCGGGCTGTGGAGACGCGGAGGCGTGATTGACCGGCAAGACCTGGTTTGTGAGCGCTTTACCATTTGAGGTGCGGCTTGAACCCCATACGTTACGTCTATCCGCAAGAGACCGCCAGCGCGGCTGCAAGCCGCGCCTACAGAGCAAGTCCAAATGACGCAGTCACGTTGCTTATCTTAAATCCATATTCTAATCTGCGGAAACCCAAGTTAGCGTTTCACACTCGATGTTTATGCGCTCCGCCACATACTGAACTATGAAAATGACCTTCTATCGCTCAACTATCGGCTATTTTCGTATTGTCCAAGCCATTCGCGATAGATCCGCTCTTGGAGCGCTTCGCGTTGCTCTTCGCGTACGAGTTGGAGTTTATCGTGCGGAGCGGGCGCGAGCGTCACGGCAATGTGGTGCAACTCATCGCGCCGGAACAGCGTGATTGTTACGGTATGACCAGGCGCGCGCTCGGTCAAACGGGCCTTCAGGCGGGACTCGTCGATGCGGATGCCATCCAGGGCCAGTAGCTCGTCGCCGGCGTAGATTCCGGCAGCGTAGGCTGGGCTGTCGGCACGAACGTTGGCAACGAGGGTCCGCCCGCTTTCGCTCTTGGTGTTGAGGCCTAGCCAGGCCGGATCGCGGTCGTTCCCTTCGAGGACGTCTTTGTAACCCCATTCTAAGCGCAGGCCAGCGTAGCCGAAATAATGTTCGTAGTCGAGCTCATCAGTCCCGGATATATAACGAGCGAACAATTCTGGGAAGGGCGAGTTGTCCTCTGCGTGCCAGTCGGTTGTGGCTACTACTTCCTCAACTGCGGCAAGCAAGCCGCCCCCTTCCGGAATTCCAGGGGTGGCGTAGAAGGCCGAAGCAGTCGCATCGCCATATGTTTGATTGAGATAGCGCATGACATCGTCCAGCGAGCGCTCACCGCCGGTATAGCGGCGGATCTCCAGGTCGAGCAACAGCGAAACCAGGCTGCCCTTGAGGTAGTAGGAGATGCTGCTGTTGGCGCTGTTCTCATCTGGACGGTACAGTTTGATCCAGGTGTCGAAGCTGCTCTGCTCCAGGCTTTGCAGGTGTCGGCCAGGTTGGCTTTGCAGATTGAGGATTTCATCGGCCAGCTTTTCGAGGTAGCGCTCGGGCGTCATCAGGCCGGCGCGCACAAGCAGCAGTTCGTCATAATAGCTGGTAATACCCTCCATTGCCCAAAGGAGGCGGGTATAGTTTTCGTGTCGATAGTCGAATGGACCAAGCGGCTCGGCGCGAATACGTTTGACATTCCAGATGTGAAAGAACTCGTGGGACTGGAGTGCGAGAAATCGCTCGTAAGACTTCTGCGGCTGGAAGGTCCAGCGGTCCACTATGTTGGTGACGCTGTTGCGATGTTCCAGTCCGCCGCTGCGTCCATCGACAAGGTGCAGGATGAACGTATAGTGCTTATAGGGCAGGCCGCCAAATAAATCGCGCTGGGTCTCAACGATCCGTCGTGTGTCGGCGACGATGTGCGCTTCATCTTCGTTGCCGTGGCCCCAGAGAGCGATTTGGTGCTTGATGTCGTCTACAGCGAACGTCAGCAGCCGCTGCGTCCCGCATTCGACAGGACAATCAACCAACTCGTCATAATCATGCGCAGTGAATGGCCAACGCCGCAACGTGAAGCGCGAAGGTCGCTTATCGGCAACACTTATCGATGTATCACTGACGACGAGGTGCGGGGCGCCGGTTGGTTCTAACCCGGTCGTGACCTGCCATTGCTCAGGCGTCTCGATCTGGAGGCTGATCGCTTCATTCGTTCGCCCTGGGATATACATAAAGACAGTTGCCCCGTTGAAATACCCGTGACCGCCATCGAGGTGGCTCGTGCGCACAGTCAGTTCATAGGCGTAGACCTGATAGCGGACTGTGATCTGCGGCTGGCTCTTGGTTGCGACGCGCCAGGTGTCTTTCGCAACTTTGTGCCAGGGCAGTACAATCCCGTTTGCTTCGGCGGTAAATGCTTGGACATGGCGAGCATACTCGCGGATCGTATACGATCCTGGCGTCCATGATGGCAACACAAAGTCGGTATAAGGTTCGCGTAATCCAAGTACGTCAATTTGCATCTCGTAGAGATGCGTGTGTGGTTTGGGCATGGCAATAGTGTACGTCATTTGGGGTGTGATCACAGGCGCTCCCCGATTATAATTATAGTAGGTAGTAGGCAGAATGCAGCTTCAAAAGAGGGCTTCATTGTACCACATCGGTCCTCTGCTGAGGCTTGCGTTATTCAATTCAATTGAGGTGCGGAATCATTATCGAGGCGGGGCGTAGAAGAAGAGCGCGAGGAGCTAGCAAGCGGTTGCGAACTTTGCCATACCTACCCAGAACGGGTGAGGGCGCTTGTGCTGTCCCTCACCCGGCCTGGAAAACTGTGCTGAGGCTTGCGGCCCCTGTAACCCCTGCACTCAGAAAAAGCTAGTCATACGCTTCGGCTTACCTGAACCCAGCCATTGTTCCGGCGGTTTCATTCAAGACACGCGCGTTGTGGTGCGTCGAGGTGGTTCCCATTGGCTGGCCGCCATAGCGTACATTGGGATTGGACCAGTACGGGATGCGTGTGCAGCCGCCGGGACAATTATACGACATCACAGTGCGCCAGCGGCCCGGCCGATAGTAGTAGCCGTGACCATAGCGGAATGGCGAGGTCGAGGGGTCGGCCTCAGGGTTGTGTCGCGCGCCCTGCAGGTGCCCAATTTCGTGGCCAAAGGTATAGTAACCGGTCGCACAGCTCTCATCGGCAACGGCGAATGCTGTTGACTCGGTGGCCAGGATTGCCGCAGCAATTCCGCATGAACTCGTATATCGGCCTACGATGAGCATGGCGATGTCGGCTGAATGAGTGTTGCGGAGCGAGTGGACTTCGTCCATGTATCCGTCATTTTTGATCCGAAAACGATCCCGATCTCGTCTCATGCTGCCCGACTCGGTATAGTTGGTCTGATAGCTATGCACAAGCCGGATCCGCGGGCTAACGCCGCTATTAGCGTAAGACTGGTTGGTTTCGTCGACCGCAAGCCGGATCAGGCTGTTGATATTACCTGCTTCACGTGCAGCAACTGGCGTGTAGGCAACGATCACAGTAATCGTCTCATTGGCAGTAGGACCAATGTCTTGTTCCTGAGCGTGTTCGTGGTCTCCATGCGCAGCCTCAGCAGCGTCGGCGGCTTGTTCCAGTTCGTCATACTCGGCGGGATGATCAGCCGGAAAAGCCTGCTCGTTTATGCGGATAATCGCGTGCAAGCCGTCGCCGAGCGGGTGGATCTTGAATAGATGCTCGCCAGATCGAATAGTGCCAACGATATCGTCGTTATCAACAACGAGGATAGCGTTACTGAGGGTCGTCGGGTTGTTCCCAAACCAGCTGTAATCTCGCTCGGCGCGTTTTTCCAGGCGGTCGGTAGCCATCGAAATCGCTTCGTTGGAGAAGGTGTTGAGGGTAACATCCCCTGCTTGCAGCAGGAGTCCTTCATTAATACGGACAACCCGCAGTTCTGTGGTGGTGGGGCGAGATTGTAGACTCCGTAAATCGCGAAGCTGTTGACGAGAGAGCGACTGCCTGAGCTCAGTGATCGGGACAAATAGGCTATCAGGGCCAAGTCCATTCCCGTCAGTGGGCGACGGTTGAGCTGCCAGGGCGGTCCCGCCCAACATAACCAGGCAAAGCACGAGTAGGCCGACGAGTCGAATGCAACGTTTCCCAGCTGCCACTACAACCTCCTTGGTTAAGGTATGATGATCTTAACCGGTCATCACATGATGACCGGAGCCAAAATCCAACATAGATAAGCATGCCCCGAACCTTTTGGGGCGGGAATTGCCGGGAAGCCTAGACTCCCGAAGTTCCCGCCTGCATAAAGGAAAGGGTTCGCTTCCTACATCATAAAGTCTTCATCTGGCCTCGCATCCTGAACTCATGTTGTCAGCAGCAAGCCATGTTGTAGAGTTGCTCCGCTATGATGGAACGAACGGCTGCATCTGGGATTTACCCATAACATAGACCAATACGACGCTCGTGAAGGATGCATCCTGAGAAACGCGGATGAAACATCTTCCCCCCGCTCCTCGCCGCTGCGTAAGCCCTTTCAGCGATTGAGATGCCAGAAACTTTAGATAACCTGAAATTTACTATTTGAGGATGTCCTATCCTACACCAAAAGGGCTTGCCTGCGCATCGTTAAATATAGGTATTTGTGATGCAAATATGAGACGATGCCGGCATGCCAGGTTGCTTTGCTATAGTTCAAGTTAACTATAGAACTTTTGTATGACTTCTGGGCGTAGTGCTTTTTCAGATTGTGCAACCAGGGAATCTCAACGAGGCTTGTAGAGTCTGTCGCAAAGGAGCGGTGCAGGAGGGGGGGCGCTTCTTGCCCTAAAACGCAGAGAAGGTGTGGCGATGAAATTGCCGTACCTTCTCTATTTGTCCTACTAGCTGAAAATCTCAGTTCGTATCAGTTATTGTAGAGGATATCCCTGTGATGATTCGACGTGCCCGCAGCTTCGTCGTAGTAGATGTTACCTCTAGAGTCCCGGTATTTCGAGCCGCCGATGTAGGTGTAATGTCCTTTAATGTAGTTGCTCACGCACGTTGTTGGAGAGACGTCAATCTTATAACCGGTGTGGTGGCTGTAGGTTCCACTCGAGTGGATCCAGGTCTCGGCGCCGCCCGTTACTGTGACGGCACAGCCGGAATTCCGTTTGAACTCAATGAGGCGGTCGATAGCCAGCTTGCACACCTGTTCGAGCGATGTTTTATGATAGTAGCGGTCAGAACCGACACCGGACGCCCCGATGAGCTGGTGACTGTAATGCCGGCATTTTGCAGTGATTGTACCGCATTGCTGTGATGGATGCGTGAACTGTCATTGCTCAATATGCGCGACCAAGTATCAGGCCCCGCGATGCCGTCAGCACCAAGCCGTTGTGGGCGCCCGAAGCAAAGTCGCTATCGATCACGCCGACCGTTACGGTATAGCGGTATTCGTTCTTAAGCTGGCGTTGGAGGGCTGCGACAACGATATTTTTATTGCCTTGCCGAACAGTAACCACCAGCTTCTCCCAAGTATTGTGGCCGACGATGCCCTCAGCGACGAGCCCGTTATTTGTCTGGAAGCGTTTCACGGCTTGTTCGGTTGCGTCGTCGAATAGGCCATTATAAGAAACGGTATAGCCACGGTAGCGCAACTTGGCCTGCAACGTTACAACATCCTCGCCACTGGCGCCTTTTCTCAGCGTTGGCCATGTTCGGGCCGCTTCCGCTTGTCCAATGAACCCACCCGACAAGATCACTGCGATCAGCACCATGCTCAAAAGGCGAAAGACACCCCATCGACCCATCGCGTTGCTCCTTTTTTGTTTTGCGTATTGCAAGAGAACAACGTTATTTTAACTC
>JAKSDJ010000878.1 GCA_022360155.1 Chloroflexales bacterium
AGCGCCAGGAAATAACCCAGCATGGCCATTTCGAGCAATAAAAGCAGGGTATAGTGAACCTTAACCCGCTCGGTAACGTTGAACGAGGCCAGGGCGGCGATTGGAGCCATCACCACTGTTAGCAGGATCAGCGGTAGGCTGATTCCGTCCACACCGAGGAAATAGTCCACTCGAACGGCGCGGATCCAGGGGATCTTCTCGACAAACTGCACTGTGCCCTGGCCATTGCTGGTTGCAGTCGTGTCGAATCCTGCCCATACGAATATGGCGAGCCCGAGTGGAATGAGCATCCAGGCCGTGACGCCTAGCTTGACCAGCCGGTCATCAAGGCGCAACGCGCCGGCCAGGCCAACCAATACCATGCCGACCAGCGGCGCAAGCAGCAGCAGGGTCAGCCAGGGGAAATCACTCATTTGCAAATAGTCCATCACTTCTCCCCAAACTTCTCACTGCAAAGAGTGGAGCGTTCACCATTTGTATTGTGCATCTTTGCGGCCTTTGCGATTTGAAAAACAACAACATCCTATAGGACCGTTCAGCGAATCGATGAAGGGTTTAGCCTGGCAGCACATACAAATACACCAGCGCCAGCACAATCACGCCAATAAAGATCAGCCCGACATAGTCTTGGGCGCGCCCGGTCTGGATTTTGCGCACTTCGTCGCCTGTATCGACAGTGCCGCGCGCCAGCGTGTCCGGCCCATCGTTGAGGAGTGTGTCGTCAACGATGAAGTTCAGGCGGGAGAGGAATAGGGTGAAACTCCCAGTGGCGTTGACGATGCGGTCGAGAATGTTGCGGTCGATCCAACTCCATACCTTGGTCAGCCCTGAGGACAATTGTCCTATTGTGAGCGCATAGATTTCGTCGATATAGAACTTGTTGTTCAAGACAGCGAATAGCCCGGCGGCGCGCGCCTCCAGCGGGTCGCGGTCCTGAGCGGTCTTGAAGGCGTTGGCGTAGAACCAGCCGGCGGCAATACCGGCGACAGCGACAAGCAGCGATATGCCAGCAACGACAAAACTGAACGGTAGCGCCTCTTGCCCAAGCAGACTGCTCAACCAGTGTTCACCGGGAACAGTGAAAGGGAAGAGTGAAGGCAAGTTGAAGAAGCCTGCCGTTACCGCAAAACTTGCAAGCACAACCAGCGACGCCGTCATCGCCGGATCTTCGTGCCAGCGATTGCCGTGTTGCGTATGATCAGCCTGGCGGCCTGCTTCGTCATACGCGCCGGTTCCGGCGTCGCTGTCGTGATGCGTCGGTGTGGCTGGAGCTTCGGGGTTGACGAAGACCAGCGGATTATCGCCCCGATAAGCGCCGAAGAAGACAACTCGCCACTGCCGGGTCATATAGAATGCGGTGAGAAAAGCGGCGACCACGAGCACGCCGAAGACCACCCAGTGACCATTTTTGAAGGCATCGGCCAAGATCTCATCCTTGCTCCAGAACCCAGCGAAAGGCACAATGCCCGCCAGCGCCAGATAGCCCGCCGTATAGGTCCAGAAGGTCCAGGGCAAACGGCGGCGCAGGTCGCCCATATTGCGAATGTCCTGGGCAGTCTGTTGGGCGGCATACTCGTCTTTATGGTGAATCTCTTCGATCTTAGGCGTCGCCTCCATCGCGTGGATTACCGATCCGCTGCCAAGGAAGAGCAACGCCTTGAAGAAGGCGTGGGTCAGCAGGTGGAAGATCCCCGCCACCCAACCGCCAATGCCCAGCGCAGCGACCATAAAGCCAAGCTGCGAGAGCGTCGAGTAGGCCAAGATCCGTTTGATGTCGAACTGGGCTACGGCGATAATCGCTGCGAACAGAGCGGTAAAAGCGCCAATAAACGCGACCCAGAACAGCGCTGTGCCATCGTCGGCAGCGAAGATCGGGTACGTGCGCCCCACCAGAAATACGCCTGCGGCAACCATGGTCGCCGCGTGGATCAGGGCTGAGACGGGGGTTGGTCCTTCCATCGCGTCGGGTAGCCAGACATGCAATGGGAACTGCGCCGACTTGCCAACCGTACCACAGAAGAGCAAGAGCGCAATCGCTGTGGCGTGGCTCATTCCCAGCGCGTTGGTCTCGAACGCGATCCGCTCCAGGAACTCGGTGTTGAAGATTTGGCCCTCGCCCATACCCAGCGCCAGGCTCCCCGCCTGCGTATAGAGATACACCAAGCCGATCAGCATGAGCACATCGCCAACACGCGTGGTGAGAAACGCTTTCACGGCTGCACGATACGCCTGGGGTCGCTCGAAGAGGAAGCCGATGAGCAGATACGAGCAGAGCCCCATAATCTCCCAGGCCATAAAGAAGAGCAGCAAGTTGTCTGCCATCGTCATGACTAGCATTGCTGCTGTAAAGAGCGAGATGAACGAGAAGAAACGAGACTGGCGCTTATTGGTCGCCATATAGCCTAGTGAGAAGAGGTGGATGCAGGTCGACGCGATTGTGACCATTGCCAGCATGGCCGCGACCACTGGATCCACATACACACCCATCTCAAAGCTTGTCATTCCGGTCGGCGCCCAGGCGATCCGCTGGACGACATTGGCTTCAGGGAAGGCGAAGGAGTGATGTTCATCTTCATCCTCGGCGGCAACAGTCTCGACGCCGTGCTCATCTTCACCCTCGGCGCCATGCACCTCAGTGTGTACAACCGTAATCTGGCCATCTTCGTCCAGATGTAGACCTTGAGCGACACCAATGAGTAAGCCTAGTGCGAAAATCGTCGCTGCGAGCATCAACCCGATAGCGAGCCAGCCGCTTGCCATTTTACTCCGGCGAATCGGAGTTAGCGTGATAAGGGCAAACCCAAGCAACGGGAAGACCGGTATCATCCAGGCGTATTGAAGAAACAAGCCCATATGTAGTGCCTTATCTGGTGAGCAAAGCGTAATGCGTCTTGTTTACGCCACAACAGCGAACGTATATGTTGAACATCGCTTTGCATGCAGGACGCTGTACGTTTTACCCCTTCAGCGAGTCCACGTTATCTGCGTTTACCGTTCGCCAGTTGCGATAGATTGAAATCGCCATCGCCAAGCCAACAGCGGCTTCGGCGGCGGC
>JAKSDJ010000983.1 GCA_022360155.1 Chloroflexales bacterium
AAGGGTTTCCGACCACAGCGAACCAAGCCGCTCCCAGCCGGCGGAAGCGGCACAACGTCATGAAACTGTTAGGCAACAGCGGGCCCAACCGCTACCGGCCAGCGGTAACAGACCCAGAGCACACGGTTGTCCGGCCAGACCGACCCAGACCGGCACCGCCGCGCGGCGCCGGATCGCCGCCACGGCAGCAAGGAACAAATGGAAAAGGAGGCGCACATCCACCCCGAAGCGATAGGGCGTCAGGGTGACAAAAGCATGACATGGTCAGCGTGGGACGTAGCGACAAACAACACAAGGAGCTGACCCGCATGGTCGTTCGGTTGGAGAGATAATAGGATACGACGAGAAACAGTATAGCATGATGTTTAAACCATGTAAAGTAAAGTGAGAACAATGTCACGGGCGGACGCGCCGCATCCGCCGCCGCCCCGCCCGTCCGTTGCCGCCATGGCCCGGGGCGTGCGGCGGGCC
This sequence comes from Chloroflexales bacterium, assembly GCA_022360155.1. Taxonomy (GTDB): domain Bacteria; phylum Chloroflexota; class Chloroflexia; order Chloroflexales; family Chloroflexaceae; genus JAKSDJ01. The sequence continues at coordinate 472 of JAKSDJ010000983.1, forward strand.
GGGCGGGGCGGCGCGTCCCGCATGGGCTTGATCCGCTTGCATGGACAGTTGATTATGTGGCATCGTGTGCGGCTAGCCACTGGCGTTCGACCGCGACCGGGCGACGATAGCCCAGGCGCGCATGACGGCGCTGGGGATGGTAACCGCACGCGATAGAGTCGCATACCGCCCGTCGGGCTGCGGCGTGGCTGGCCAACCCGGTCGGCGGGAGTTCCGTCTGCAGCGTGGCACAGCAGCGCTCCAGAGGCGCATTGTCCCCGCAGTTCCCCGCCCGGCGCATGCGCCCATCCTCTGGGCGCGCGCCAACGCTGCCTGGGACGCCCCACTGGGGTACTGGCTGCCGCGGTCGCGGTGATGCCGCACCCCTGGCGCCACCGTGCGGCGTGGGCAGGCGTGGGGGAAGGCCGCCAGGGTCAGACTCTGCTCCAGGCTGGGCCGCATCGCCCAGCCGACCACCCAGCGCGCAACCCGATCCAGCACGACCGCCAGCCCTTCGCCGTGGCCAGCTAGGTGCTGGCGGTCAGCCAGCAGCGATTGGGCGCCGGGAAGGTCTGCTTGCGCTGATTGCCAACCGCCGAATGATTCGCAGCGTTGACCGTGGTGCGCACGCAGCGGCGGCGGGGACGCGCCACCAACGGCGCCTGACGTATCAAGCGGCCCCCCGTTTACGGCGACAGCGCTCGCCGTTGGCGCATAACGCCGCATGGACGCGCGGGCGGCCAGAGGTGCGCCGGCTGTGGGTAAACACCGTCGTAAGCTGGGTCGTCAGCGCGGCATCACGCGGCGCGTGGGCGCTAGGAGGGGCGCGCTTCCACGCATAAGAACCGCTTCTGGCGCCCCTCAGCACCCGACCGATGCGCCCCACCAGGGACGGGCGCGCATGGGCACGGATACAGGTGTCCTGCTGGCGCAGTGGGGCATCCGCGCGCAGATGCCGCTAGCTTTTGTGAGGATATCGCGCTCCATCCGTAACTGGTCATGCGCACGCCGTCATCGCGCGAGCTCCGCGGCGCTGGGCGTCCCAGCCGGCGGTGGCGGGGCGCGCTGGCCGCACGCCGCCACCGCCCCGCCGTCTCCGGGTCAATCCCCACATCACGCGCCACCTGGCCACGGGGCATGCCCTGTGCGGTGACCAGGCGGATCGCCTCCTGCTTGCATGTCGCGGGGGAGGGTTTTCGTGCGTTCATGGGTGCATCCGTTCGTACGCCACGTATGCCGCACATTTGGATGGCCATGCAAGAGGATCAACCCCAATCACCGCGTGCAGGAAGGCCCCGTCCCCGCGCGGCCGTTGCTCATCCGCATCCCGCAACGGATTATCGGCTTGCTGGTGGTCCTGCTGCTGGCCTTGCAGATGCTGATCTTGCGGGAGTTGGTGGTCCGCCGCAGCCGGGCTGACCGCCAGGAGGAACTAGCCGGGCTGGCGCCGGGCAACCCGAAGATGAAAATCGCGCGTCCGACGGCCGCGCATCCTGGCCGCCTTTGGCAATCTGCATCTGCTGGTGCAGCAGACCGGCGCGCCGGTGCAGACCCATCTGGGGGAGACACTCTCGCCGGTGCAACACTATATTCTGGAACTGCTGCATCTCTCGCCGTCCTGTTATGACCTCTCAACCCACGATACGGCATGGAACCGGGGCGGCGCCGCATAATGCAAAATCACAAACCGATGCCAACACTACCGAAACGAGAGCGCTGTGATCGTGACCGGGCGACTTAGCGCGTCATAGGTCGCCGTCGCCACGCCATCACTCACCACATTGCCCGCGGTGTCATAGGTAGCCCACCACCTGGTTCGTGGCATTGTAGCTGGAGGTCGTCATTGTGCCGTGTACGGCCACACTGGTCCGGTTTGCCGGCCAGATCGTAGCCATAAGCGTAGCTGTTCGTCGCGCTGCCGCTCTCGTCGACGCCAGTCAGCCGGTTCAGCCTTTCATACAGGCGACAATATTGGCACTATATGCTTACTGAAATACGTTCGAGGGAAGATAAGCAGCCACTCCGTTCAATCGAGCTGCTCCGTGTGCCGAGGTTGCAATGATCTAAACTGTTCTGTTTTCTAACAGGACACCAACAATAACATAGCCATTCAGCGCCTGTCAAGGACATCCTTCGCATCGCACATCGTCCGCGCCGCTGCCCAACGGCACATATCGGCTGGCGCCGACGCCAGCGCCGGCAGAGCGCTCTCTGGCCGCATGGGCGCCAACGGCGTGTCCGCAGCATGGGCGCCCAGCGCGGCGGCGGCTTGTGGTTCGGGCATGAGCAGCGCCGGGGACGCAGGCAGCATGCCCGACGTCTGAATCATCGCCTCAATCTGCGTATCAAAGCTGCGCATCTGTTCCTCCAGGAAGTCGAGATGCGCCAGATGCCGGGCAATCATGAAGGCGTGATTGGGATGACTAACGTGTCAACCTATCAACGTGCTAACGTTTCAACGGCTCAATGTTCGATTTTAACTGTTTACTCTTGGCGCGCGGCAGGCCATATTGCACCGGCTTGAGCAAGCGCACGCTGAGAAACAGAAAAAGCGCCGAGAACAGCAAGCCAATAAAGGTAAAAGCCAACCACGGTGAAGGGACTAGAATATCTGCGCCACCCCACGGAAGTGTGAAAAAGAACGGATTCTGGCCGTCGGAGATGAATGCCTCAGTCATCCCCAAAGCAATGAAGGGATGCGTGCAGAGCCACGCGCCCATAACGTAGACATAAACAACATCATTCCACGCATTGAATCGTCTATCGACAAAAACAGACGTGACGGCGAAGATAAACGGTACAATTAATAAAAGAAGCACAATCGAGCCGAGCGACATAACCGTCGCCCCAAGCGTGCCCCGCATTACAGTCGACCAAAAGAGACCGACCGTGGCATACAGCACCGACGTAACCACCAGGCCAACAATCCCAATCACGAGTTCGAGACCGCTGACCCCGCCGAACAAGAAAGAGAGCCCGGCCAGCGGCAGCGCCGCCATGATCAACAACATCGCATAGGCCAAAGCCGCACCCAGTTTCCCCAGCGCAATCTGGAGGGGCGAAAGCAGGGTGGAAATCAGTAAATCATAGCTCTGGCGCTCTTTCTCACCCGCGATACTGCCGGCCGTCAATGAGGGGATAATCACACAGACCTGGATCAAGGTCACTGTCATCACCGTCAGAAATAAACCCTTACCGACAATACGCCCAGCTTCCACACTGCGTCCGCCAAACGACAACGACTCCGCAATCGCCAGGTAGGCCAGGATCGTAATCAGCCCAGTGAGCGAGAGATAGATAGTTAGGAGAACCATTGGACGTGTGCCGCGAATGCGCCCGCGCAGCTCTTTGACGAGTACCGGATTGGCAAAAAATTTCATGGCAGCCTCGCTGGTTGATCTTACTGATCGTCTGAAGCGATAAGCCGTTCTTTTTCGATCAGATCATCTAAGAACTCGATTATATAACGATTGACCAGCTCCGGCTGTTCCTGCTGAACCCAGTGCGAACATTGGGGAATATAGCGAACCTGCAGATTGGAGACGAACTGGTCGGTGTTGTAGGTCAGTTCCTTCCCCAACGCCTGGTCTTCCTCGCCCCAGATCAGCAGTGTAGGAGTCTCGATGCGATTCTCAACGCCGCGGCGCAAGCTGAGCCCGCCGCCACGCCCCACCGCGCGATACCAGTTGAGCGCCGCAGTCAGCGCGCCAGGCTTACTAATCGCATCCTTGAACATCTCGATGTCTTCAGCGCTAAAGGCGTCTTTCCGGATTGACTGGCCGCGAAATATCTGGTCGATCAGCGCATAATCGTTCGCGCGAATGAGCGCTTCCGGCAACCAGGGCAACTGGAAGAGGCCGAAGTAGAGGCTACGCAGCATCTGGCGCGGGTTGCTGCGCAGGGCCTGGGTAAACAGCGCCGGGTGCGGACAGTTGAGCACAATCAGCCGTTCGACCCGGTGGGGATAGGTTATTGCGAGCGCCCAAGCGATGGCGCCGCCCCAGTCATGCCCGACGACGATCGCGCGCTCATAGCCGAAACGGTGCAGCAGTTCGATCATGTCGCTGACTAACACATCGACCTCATAGCCCCAGTTAGGCTTATCGGTCTCGTTGTACCCGCGCATGTCCGGTGCGATCACCGTGAAATGGCGACTGAGCGCCGCGATCTGGTGGCGCCAACTGTACCAGAACTCCGGGAATCCATGGAGCAACAGCAGCGGCGGTCCTTCCCCGGCAGCCACATAGTGCATACGAATGCCATTTACCTGAATATAGCCATGTTGTAGACCATCTATCATAACGAGCGCCTTATCTAAAAGAGTTCAAACAGATTTCAATTCAGCGTCAGTGTACCATATTTCGACAGCATACGCGGATAGCTATTGGTTCGCCTCAGCCTCCGCCGATAGGATCGAGCGCCGCCAATACAAGATCGGTTGTCAGCAAGAGGTAGTCCCGCTCTAACGTGTTCAAGGCAATCGCCCGAGCGCTATCACCGCCAGCGAGCAGCCCTTCGAACTGCACAAGTCGTCCCCTGGCAGCCAGAAAATCAGGGTTGCGTCCAGCATGCTGCCATACCTCAGCCGCCCGCACCAGCCAACGCTGCGCGGGCAACTGTTCCTGGCTTGCTCCTAGCCAGGCGCGCAGGCGCGCCCAGGCATGCAATAGACCCGTATGGGCCAGCTCGACAGTCGCCTCATGGGTCGCCGGATCATCGTCGAAGACGGGCAGGCGGGCTTGGGCATAGCGGCTAATCACCTGGTTCATCGCGGCATTGGCCTGTTCAACACCCAGCTCGCGCTGTAAGGTTTTCTCAGTTCCTGCCGGTTGGCGATCCCTCTCCTTCATCATTACAAGTTCGGCACGACGGACGTGACGCCGCCCGCCTACGCCGCCCGCGCCAGGGAAAGCCTGGCGCAGGAACAACTGGCGCAATGAGCCAACGGTCGAAACCAGGCAAACGCCCCTGGCGCAGCGCGGGAATCAGCCCTGCCCGCACAATACTCGACTTGCCGCTGCCGCTTGGCCCGACCACAGCCAGCAACCGCGCAGTGTCGCCGCCAACGGCCAGCCGTTCGAGCATGCGTTCGACCAGCATTGCCCGCCCAAAGAAGCTGGCAGCGTCTGCCTCATCAAACGGGGCCAAACCTTTGTACGGGTTCGTGGGTTGGTGATCGGCCTGAACTGGCGACTGGACAACGGCGGGAGCCGGATCATGATGCGAGGGAGAGCGATCCGAACGCGCCATCTGGAGGAAGGCCGCCTGTTCCGCAACGGGCACACCCAATGCGCAAGCGAGGCGCTCGGCGATCTGTTGTGAGGGGTGCAGCGTATCGGATTCGATCTTTTTGATCGTGACTACGACGCAACCGACCCGATCAGCAACGGCTTTTTGCGCAAGAGCGAGAGCCTGACGGCGTTACTTGAGCATGCACCCAAAGGAGGGCGGCTCAACCATACAAGGTATATTTGACCTATGTATTCCTACAGTATCCCTAATTGTATACCACCTAATACTACAACGAGACTGCCCGACCCACCTCGTTGGAACGCCGTCGACCATGGAGATTCGTCACGTTGTTCAGCATGACATGGCGCGTTGTGGTACTATCCCTTCAAAATGTCAAGGGGATGTGCTGTAATAATCAGGATTACAAACTACATTCCGCATTGATCGCGCACATATTACACCTATCCCGCCGCTGCGCATTGACTCAGATCACAAAGAAGCTGCACAAGACTATCATATGCAAGCCCGTATCATGGTGAAGCAATGATCCGTTTGCATCTTTTTGGCGCTCTGCGCCTAACAATCGATGATCGATCGGTCACTGTAGACTCTATATCGATTGCCGGATTGCTCGGCTACCTTGCCCTCCGCGCCACCCAGGGGCGTCACGTCACCCGCATACACCTGATCGAAGAACTCTGACCCGACCAGTCTGATCGAGACCGTGGCCGAGGGCGCAGCCTGGCGCGGGTCGGCATGACCTGGGGGCGAGCGCGTGACCTGGCCGGACACGCGCCGCTATGGTCGCCGAACACCTACACCCCGGCGTCGTGGAGACCGTCGCCGGACTGCTAACTGGCCGGCGAGCAAGGAAGCGGGAAATCGCTCAGTGTTGGCGGCAGATCAACGCCAGCGCTGATCTGCCGCACATGCAGGAAACCACAGGGCAACGTTTCGACCTAACCGCTGCACTGGCCGATCTGCTGGAAGCGCTGAGCGATCTCGTCCCGCTGGTCCTCATATGATGTGCAGTGGGCCGATCCTGGTCTGTGGGGTAATGCGCGCACTTGTCCCGCGCATCGCGACCCGGCGCTTGCTGATCGTGTTGAGCTATCGCGCCACGGAACTGTGCGCCGACCCAGCGGTCTGGCAGACCCTGTGCGATCTCGATAGCGCGCTGGCGCCGCCGCGTGTGTTTCGTTGCGGGGGCTCACCCCTAACGATCGCGCTGACCTGGCTCGGAGACTGGGCGCACATATCGACCACGACGCGATCACAACATTGCACCGGCAGACCGATGGCAACCCGCTCAGCACATTCCAACTTATCGAGACATTGATACCGGCAAACACACCGGCGCTTAGACAAGGTTTGTAAGACAAGGCTCAGCCTAGACCGTCTCAGCTTGACGATGATACGCGGATGCGGGAGTCTATGAGACGATGAGTCGTGTCTTCTATATGCCGCCTGCGGTGTCGCTAGTCAGCGCAATGATCCTGCTGGGCGCCGGTATGCTGCTGCGGCGCCCAGAAATACGCAGATAGGCTTTTGATATTCTGAAGATATGCGCGTTAACTAGGTATAATGGTAGTCTTGTCACAGACCAGCGTTGCGCAACACGAGAAGCCCGGCGCCTCGTTTCTCTAGCAAGAATGTTAAGCAAAGCTTTTCGTTCAGAGGGATTCCTGGAGAAGAGGTATTGAAACCGGATGAGATTTTGTGCAATCAAGAAGGAGGTCACGCTATGACCGATGAGACTCTACTTGGCCAAGCAGCGTCCGAGCCAGAATTGCCCGCTACGTTCTTCGAGGGATTGCTGCCATTCACCGATGCTGATGATGTCGGTCCTGTCCAGTTCGCGACCCCAAGCGGCGTGTTAGGCGGATCGTCATCTGGGCTGTATATCGGGAAAGGGTTTATTGCAGACGAATTCACCACATACGTGCAAAGCTACAATTTTGGCCCGAAACCCCCGACCTTCATCGTCTTACACCACACCTCGCTTCCCGACACAAAGCACGCTCGCCTACGTCACGCCTCCTGGGACTCGGGCGAGGAAAAGCTTAGCAACGCGCAGATCTATGCCAAGCGCCAAAAGCAACTCAACGGGATCTGGAACTACTATCGCCGCCAACTCGGCTGGGATCGCGGGCCGCATCTCTTCATCGATGAGCGCTGGATCTGGCTCTTCACGCCAATGTACTATCAAGGCATCCACGCCGCCGAGGGAAACGGAACCACATATAACTATTCGATCGGGATCGAGGTCGTTGGTCACTATGATCGGGTGACCTGGCCCCCGCAGATTGAAGCGTTGGTTGGTCACGCCGTGGCCGTGCTCAAGCGGCAGTTGGGCAGCTTTGAGTTGAAGCACCAGCGCTTTGCCGGCGGCGTCTCATCGCATCGCGATTATAACAAGCCATCCTGTCCCGGCGCAGCAATCACCGAGGAGTACTACCTCCGCGTCTTGCGGGAAGGCTGGGATCGCCTGAACAACAAGGGGTTGTCGCGGAGCGTACCATAAGAACGTTGGCGTGTTGGCGTGTTGGCGCGTTGACACGTTGACACGTTGACACGTTGGCATGTTCGATCTGCGGTAATCGGCGACCATCTGCGCCATCTGCGTGCCATTGCAGTTTCGCACGTTGACACGTTGACACGTTGACAGGTTTTATCGGCGTGTATCGGCGTACCCGACGGTTCCTTAACATATCACGTGGGCAAGGTTGAACGTTGGCGGGTTTGAACGTTCAACCCTCTCCTCCGCACCTCCGCACCATGATAAAATGCATGTACCGCGCAATCTACATGTGAAAGACAGGAGGTTAGACGATGGCGCAAGAAATCACAACACGGGAGACGATCCGTGCAGATATCAACGCCGCGCAAGAGGATTTACAGGAACTAATGCCGCGCATCAGTGATGATGATTGGTACAATCTGCAGCGTGACGATGGCTGGTCGATTCATGACATCGTTGGCCATATTGCCGACAGCAGCTACGGCATCGCACGCATGCTGACAGCCGGTCTGCCGCCAGGGGCCAAGCTCAATATTGACGAACGCAACGCCGCGCGCAGGGAAAGCATGCGCACACTGCCGCGCGCCGAAATCGAACAACGACTCGCCAGCGGCTTCGACGCCGCCCGCGAAACGTTAAGCAGCATTCCCGACTTGAATGCGCCGGGGCCGCCAGGGATCGAGCGTAATGCCGGGCAATGTTTGGCGATTATTCCATTGCACGTAGCAGCGCACCAACAAGAGATTGAGGACTTGTTAGCCGGGCGCCGGATCGTTGGCGGTGATACGTAAGCGCCTATCTGAAAATCCCCTATGAAGGCCTGCATATCATTACCCAGAATCTTTGTTCTGGGACGCACGGGGCCGAGGCGGGGGTGCCGGGCGCATAATTCGATACATCGCCGTGACATCAACAAGATGCTGAA
>JAKSDJ010000699.1 GCA_022360155.1 Chloroflexales bacterium
CATGAATGAAGCCTCCGTGTTACAATACACGTGAAGCATGTCACGTAAATGATACACATGAACAACGTCGATCTCTCATTGCGATATGAGTCTGGAACAAGAGGCGCGTTACGATGACTGATTTTCTTGATTTTCATGGACCCAATGCAGGGTATGTTTTGGAATTGTACGAGCGTTATCTTCACAATCCCGAGTCGGTAGATGAAGCAACTCGAGCGATCTTTGCCGTTTGGTCGCCGCCAGATGCCAAGCCGTCAGCGCTGCATGGCGCTACGACACCAATATCTCCCGTTTCTGCAGCACCTCAGTATAGCAACAAAACAAGATCAACTCCTAGCGACGCTCCAACCAGCGCTGAGACTATGCCAGCTTATTCTGAGGCGAGGGCTGGCTCTGAACCAACGGTGTCAACTACTGCCAGAACCGACCAACCTACCCTAGAGCAGAGAGTGGCAGACACAACCCTTGATGTGACTCGGATTGTCGGTGCAGCCCGCCTGATTCGCTATATTCGCGAGTTGGGTCATTTAGGAGCGCGGATCGATCCACTGGGAAGCACACCTCCGGGCGATCCAGGGATCGAATTGACGACGCATGGTGTTACGCAGGCTGATTTGGCCGCGCTGCCTGCCCATATTGTACGCGGGCCGCTGATTGAAGGTTCTGCCAATGCACTCGAAGCAGTAGAGAAACTGCGGCGAGCTTACTGTGGATCGATAGGGTATGAAACCGATCATATCCAGGTTTATGAAGAGCGAACTTGGCTTCGTGAAGCCATAGAAGATCACCGCTTTTTCCAGAACTTCGATTCTGACCGTCAGCGCGAGATGCTCGATCGGCTAACCGAAGTCGAGACCTTTGAGCTCTTCTTGCACAAGACTTTCCCTGGTCAGAAGCGCTTTTCAATCGAGGGCACCGATATGCTTGTGCCGGTCGTAGACGCTATCATTCGCAACGCGGCATCGGCGGGAACCCGTGAAGTTGTGATTGGCATGGCTCACCGTGGGCGTCTGAATGTGTTAGCGCACATCCTTGGGAAACCGTATACAGCAGTCCTGACCGAGTTTCATAGCCCAGACTATATCAAAGACACGTATGCGGGTTGGACTGGCGATGTCAAGTACCATCTCGGTGCGCGCAAAGCCTATCGTGAGAGCGGCATTTCGGAAATGCCGATCACACTGGCGCCCAATCCTAGCCATCTGGAGTTTGTCAATGCAGTGATCCAGGGCCGTGCGCGGGCTGCTCAGGAATTGCGCAATCGGCCTGGCTACCCGGCAGAAGCTGCGGAGGAAGCGCTGGCAGTCCTAATTCACGGCGACGCGTCGTTTCCCGGCCAAGGCATTGTGGCGGAAACACTTAATCTTTCGAGTCTCGCCGGTTACCGAACTGGCGGCACAATTCATGTGATTATCAATAATCAGATTGGTTTTACAACAAACACACGTGATGCTCGTTCGACCCTCTATGCCAGTGACCTAGCAAAGGGCTTTGAGATCCCTATTGTTCACGTCAACGCTGATGATCCCGAAGCCTGTATTGCGGTGGCGCGGATGGCTTGGGCCTATCGTGAACGATTCCAGAAGGACTTCTTGATTGACTTGGTTGGCTATCGGCGTTGGGGGCACAATGAGGGTGACGAACCGGCCTATACTCAACCTGGCATGTATGAAATCATCACCAGGCATCCCTCGGTGCGTGAACTATGGGCGCGTGAATTGGAGCGTCGGGGGTATATTACCCGGGACGAAGCTCAAGCCCGAGTGTCAGGCGTTCAAAAGCGCTTACAGCAGGCATTTGATGAAATACGATCCAAGGCGTCGCCCAAAGAGCGCGAGAATGGGCGTGTTACGACTGAAGTCCAATTACCATCCCCGCCTGTTATCCAACCGTTGACCGTCGAACAGTTGGCTATCCTCAACGAAGCGTTGTTACGCCGCCCCAAGGGTTTTACTGCTCATCCCCGGCTCGAACGTATGTTGCAGCGACGCAATGAGTCGTTGAACGAACCTGGCGGCATCGATTGGGCTCATGCTGAAGCGCTGGCGATAGCTGCTATTTTGAGCTATGGCGTGCCTATCCGTATGACGGGGCAAGACACGGAGCGCGGTACTTTCAGCCAGCGCCATCTGGTGCTCTACGATGTCAAATCTGGGAAGCGTTTCATTCCGCATCATGCGTTACCGCATGCTCGGGCGTCGTTCGCTGTCTACAATAGTCCACTCTCGGAAAACGCTGTCCTCGGCTTTGAGTATGGCTATAGCACACATGCCCCTGATACGCTGGTAATCTGGGAGGCCCAGTTTGGCGATTTTGCGAACGGCGCTCAGGTGATTATTGACCAGTTTATTGCTTCTGGCCGAGCCAAATGGAATCAGCGCCCATCGCTGGTTCTGCTGCTGCCACATGGCTATGAAGGGCAGGGTCCGGAACACTCAAGTGCGCGCCTTGAGCGGTTTCTCCAATTGGCTGCAAACAGCAACATCCGAGTTGCTAATTGCACAACAGCAGCGCAGTATTATCATTTGCTGCGACGTCATGCCGCCTTACTGAAGAGTGATCCATGCCCCTTGATTGTGATGACTCCCAAGAGTTTGTTGCGCCACCCGCTTGCTGCCTCTTCACTGTCTGATCTGACTGAGAGCCAGTTCCAGCCGGTGTTACCGCCACCGCCTGATAGTATTCAGGGTGAGGACGTGAATCGCTTGGTGTTGTGTAGTGGCAAGGTCTATGTTGATCTGGTCAGCAGTGGCGAACTAGATAAGGTTGAGGGCGTTGCTGTCGCGCGCATCGAGGAGTTGTATCCTTTCCCGCAGCAGGAACTATCGGCGCTGTTGGTGCAATATCAAAATCTGCGCGAGATTGTTTGGCTCCAAGAAGAACCGCGCAACATGGGCTCTTGGACATATATTGAGCCGCGGCTGCGTGGGGTTGCAGGTCCGTCCCTCCCGATCATCTATTGTGGTCGCCCCGAGTCGGCAAGCCCTGCTGAAGGAACCCACAGCCAGCATGTTATTGTGCAGAGTCGCATTCTGTGTGAAGCGGTTCAAAGCGTTGTTGTTGCCGGATAATCTTGCGAATAGTATGGTTTGGGGATCTGTGTAGACCGATTCTGGATTGAACAGATCCAATAGGAGTTTTCATTATGGCAGTTGAGATACGGGTGCCGACCCTTGGGGAGTCGATTGTCGAGGCGACAGTCAGTCGCTGGATTAAACAGAAAGGCGAGGCGGTCGCTGCTGGTGAACCCGTTGTCGAATTGGAGACCGACAAGGTAAACCTGGAGGTTGCCGCTGAATATGGCGGGGTGCTGAGTTCTATTGCCAAAGCCGAGGGTGAGACTGTGGCTATTGGCGATGTCCTGGCTATGTTAGACGAGACCGGCGCGGTAGCTGCAACTGCTGGCGATCAGCGCAGCAACGGCGGTGGTGAAGCCCATCCCGGTGAATTGACAGCGAATGTTGATGATGTAGGTAAAGCATCGGCGTCCACGTCATTGGATGGAGACGTCGATGTTTTCGCGACGCCGGTTGCGCAGCGAGTTGCCGCCGAACACGACATTGATGTTCGCCAGATCGCAGGTAGCGGCTCTGGCGGGCGAGTCACGAAGGAAGATGTGCTCAAGCATGTCCAGGCGGCGACGGCGCAGCGACCAAGCAGTACTCTTGCTGAGAGTGCAGAGCGTCCCGCAGCAACTCAAGCGCCAGCCGCGAGTCAGCCGGCTTCTTCGGCGCAACAACCAATGGCTCAGTCTGCTATCACTCCTGCAAAACTTGCTCCCGTACCTCAACAGGCGCAACGGATGACGTCTCAGCCAGCGTCAGATCGGCCAGTCGCATCGGTAGCAGCAACGCCGGAGCGCCAGGAAGAGCGCGTTCGCATGTCGCGCCGGAGGCAGACGATTGCGCGGCGACTTGTGGAGGCGCAGCAAACGGCGGCGATGCTGACGACCTTCAACGAAATTGACATGAGTGCGGTGATGGAACTGCGCAAGCGGCGCAAGGACATGTTTAAGGAGAGGCATGGAGTTGGTCTTGGATTTATGTCGTTCTTTACAAAAGCCGTCGTTGGGGCGCTAAAAGCGTTCCCGATCATCAACAGCGAAGTGCAGGGCGACGAGATTGTGCTCAAATACCATTATGACATCGGTATTGCTGTTGGCGCTCAGGAAGGCTTAGTCGTTCCGGTGCTGCGTAATGCTGACAGTAAGAACTTTGCGCAGATCGAGCGCGAGATTGCCGCTATGGCCGAGCGGGCGCGCACGAACGCGTTGACGTTGCCGGAACTCCAGGGCGGCACCTTCACGATAAGCAATGGCGGGATCTATGGGTCGTTGATGTCGACGCCAATCTTGAATACGCCGCAGGTCGGCATCCTTGGCATGCACAAAATCGAAGAGCGCCCAGTAGTCGTCAATGGCCAGATTGTGGCCCGTCCGATGATGTATGTGGCGCTCTCTTATGATCACCGCATCATTGACGGCAGTGAGGCAGTACGTTTCCTGGTGCGGGTCAAGGAATTGCTCGAAGATCCGGAGACTTTATTGTTAGAAGGATAGAGTGTCACGTCTAATGAAATACCGTAAACTTGGACGCACCGGCCTCCACATTTCGGCCCTCGGGTTGGGCGCAATGCAATTTGGGTGGACCACCGATGAAGCAATGACATTCACTATCTTGGATGCTTTTGTAGAGGCAGGCGGCACCTTTATTGATACTGCGGATATCTATTCGAATTGGGTCGAGGGTAACCCCGGCGGCGTTTCCGAGGAAATGATCGGGCGCTGGATGCGCGAGCGTGGTAATCGTCAGGACGTTATTATTGCCACCAAGGGTCGTGGGCGGATGTGGGAAGGGCCAAACGGCGAAGGGCTGAGTCGCGCCCACCTCATCCGCGCCGTCGAAAATAGCCTGCGCCGTTTGCAGACCGACTATATCGATTTGTATCAGACCCACTGGTATGACGCAGCCACACCGATCGCGGAGACCCTTGCGACACTCACCGATCTCGTACAGGTCGGCAAGATTCGCTATATTGGCTGCTCGAATCTTCCGGCCTGGCGGCTGATGCAGGCGCTCTGGGCTAGCGATCGGCTGCACTTGGCCCGCTATGATAGTTTGCAAGTTCACTATAACCTGGCCCATCGCGCCGAGTTCGAAACCGAGCTGCGCGAGGTGTGTGCCGAGTATGGCGTGGGCGTCGTTCCCTACAGCCCCTTGGCGGGAGGTTTTCTGACCGGCAAGTACCGGCGCGACGCATCCCTGCCCGAGAGTGTTCGGGTAAGGAGCGTGCAGCGTCGTTATTTTAACGAGCGGGGCTGGCGCATCCTTGATGCGCTTGACAGTGTTGCTCAGGACTGTGGCGCGCCGCATTCCCAAATTGCGTTGGCTTGGCTTTTGTCCCGCCCGACCGTCACCTCCCCGATTATTGGCGCGAATACTCCGCTTCAGTTAGCTAGCAGCCTCGGTGTACTTGACATAGTTTTGGACGAGACGCATCTGGCTCGTTTGGAGGAAGCGAGCGCAATAATCTAGGTGCGGATGAGGCGTAGAGGCAGAGACGCGAAAATGATCAGGTCAGTGCAACTGGAATCTCGGCCAGGAAGCATCTTTGACTATTAGGATGAAATTTCCCACGAGCAACGCATACGTTGAGAATATGATGGAAGAACGCTGTCATTCCGAAATTGTTGAGTTGCACCAGTTCTTCCAGGATTGGTTCAATGCTGTTATCTCTGATACTGATGCCGAATTCGACCGATTTGCGGATGTTGTGGCGTCTACATTCGCAATTGTCAGTCCGGCAGGTAAGCTGCAGGAACGGGCCCCGCTTCTTGCTGGCTTGCGGGCGGCTTATGGGAAGAGTCCCGGAATTCGCATCTGGATCGAAGATGTGCGGTTGTGTTTTCAAGAGAACGACATCGCCATCGTCACATATGCAGAGTGGCAGCAACTCGGCGAAGCCATCACGGCGCGCCTGAGCACGGCGCTGTTTCGTGAGCGATCTGGCCCGCCGAATGGCCTGGAATGGCTTCACGTTCACAGAGGCCTGCCTTTAGGCGCGGAAGCCCACAGGCTTGAGCCGTGGGAGGAAGCGCCCCGCTTCAGCGGCTTGAGCCTCTTGACGTTTCCGTACACATATGCTACATTCAATATATGAAACTCACGGCCCAACTGAAGTTGCAGCCCTCGCCCGCCCAAGCCGCGATGCTTACGCGCACGCTTGAAACGACCAACGCGGCGTGCAACTTTATCAGCGCTGTGGCGTGGGAAACACGCATATTTGGCAAGTTCGCGTTGCAGCGGTTGTGCTACCAGCAGGTGCGCCATCAATTCGCGCTGTCGGCACAGATGACGATTCGGGCGCTGGCGAAAGTTGGGGATGCGTACAAGCTCGACAAAAAGGCGAAGCGCACGTTTCGCCCACTGGCGAGCATCGCCTATGACGACCGCATCCTGTCGTTTGCCTTGCCTCGGTCGGAAGTATCGATCTGGACGCTGGATGGGCGACAGGCAATCCCGTTTGTGTGCGGTGAACGGCAGTGCCGACTGCTGGCGTGTCGCCAGGGTGAAAGCGACCTGCTGCACCACCGGGGGGCATGGTACCTGCTGGTGACGTGCGAGGCGCCAGCGCCCGATCCGCTCGACGTTGACGATGTGCTCGGGATTGACCTGGGCGTAACAAACATCGCCACGGACTCGGACGGCACGATCCACAGCGGCAGCACCATCAAGCACGTGCGCCACCGCCACCGGCGGCTCCGAAACAGACTGCAGAAGAAGGGAACGCTTTCGGCAAAGCGACGGCTCCGGCAACTGGCGGGACAAGAGGCCCGCTTCGCCAAAGACGCCAACCACACGATCAGCAAACGCCTGGTACGGGAGGCTCAACGCACAAAGCGGGCGCTTGCGCTTGAAAACCTCAAGCACATGCGGACGCGGGTCAGGGCTCGGAAGGCTCAGCGCACCGTCCTGCATAGCTGGTCGTTCTTGCAACTCCTGGCCTTCGTCACGTACAAGGCGCGCCTGGCTGGCGTGCCGGTCGTCCTGGTCGATCCGCGCAACACCTCGCGCACC
>JAKSDJ010000041.1 GCA_022360155.1 Chloroflexales bacterium
AAAATGAACGTCCAGTTGCTTGCCTACAACCGCGACCTCTGGGCAGCGCGCGGCCTCGATCGGCCTGCCCCCGACTGGACCTGGGACGATCTGCTCAGCGTCGCCGCGCGCATCGCCCAGAAGAGTGGCGACACGATCGAAGTCTACGGTCTGATGCAGAGCCAACGCAGCGAAGTACTACGTAACGGCGAACTGAATGGTATCAGCCAGTTGCTTGCCGATACGCCGCCCGAGGAAGTGCAACTCGGCAGCCCGGAATTTATCACAGCCATCGAGCGAACTGTATCCCTCTTTGAAGAAGGCGTCGTCTACACCCCGCCAGAGTATGCCGACGGATCATTCCTGCACTCGAACGATTACATGCCGCTGATCCGCGAACAAAAACTTGGCATGTGGAGGGCCGGCTATGAACAGTATACTCCCAACGATAGCGTATCGTTTGAGGTCGGTATCGCACCCTATCCGCCTTCAGACTGGCAGGACAGGCGTAGCTATACACAGGGCTACATCATGAGCGGCGGCGCCCAATACCCTGAACAGGCCTGGCGCTGGCTCGACTTTCTCAGCCACCAGGCGACTCACCAGACGAGGTTTGCAGACGTTGACGATGTGCCGGCCCGCCGGTCGGTTGCGGAAATGAGCGGCTACTGGGATCAGCTCGATGCCGAAGGGCGGGCCGCCGTTGAGACAACTCTGGCCCGCCAGTCAGATGATCCGATCTTATCGGATAGCCGGCGGCAACAAACCTGGATGGTCTACCAGGCGCTCAACACGGCGCTAGGAGCCGTCCTAGACGAAGGAACATCTCCCGCGGAGGCGCTACGCGCGGCGCAAGCAGACCTGGAAGAGCAACTGGCTAACACCCAGCTCGCCGCCGCCGCGAGCCCCACCGCCGAACCAGACACCAGCCCCATCGTAGTCGCGACGCCGCTGCCCGAGGTCGTTGCCGCTGAGGGCGCGACGCCGATTACATTTGGCAGGCTGGGCTTTGGCAACAAGCAGATAGACCAGATTGCCAAAGCATTCAACCAGGAGTTTCCCGCATTTTTCGTCACAGTCAAGACAATCGACCAGTCTGGCAATGAACCGCTCACGTTGAACGATGTCGCCGCCACTAACGATTGCTTCGCCTGGTGGAGGCCGCCCAAAGACGACGAGGATCGCGCCGCACTGCTCGATGTGCAACCATTGATCGATGCCGACCCAAGTTTCGAGTTGGGCGATTATCCCGTCGCGCTGCTTGCGCCCTTCGAGCAAGACGGCAAACGTTACGGCCTGCCGTACGATTTCATGTTCCGGGTGCTGAATTACAACCAAGACGCCTTCGATGCCGCCGGCCTCGCCTATCCAACGGCGGATTGGACGTTGAACGATTTGATGGGCGCCGCCCAACAGTTGACCCAAGGCAATGGTGCAGATCGCCAGTATGGCTTTGTCGGCGGCGGTATATATGACATGTTCTTCTTCCTCGCGCGCTCGGGCGTCACGCCCATCACTCGCAGCGATGCTACGCTCGCGCCGAATTTCACCGATCCCCAGCTGCAGGAAGCGGTCCAGTCCCACCTTGATTTCTTACGAACCGCCTCACCCCACCAGCAACTCCTGCACTATTCACGCAACCAGCCGCAGGACGACTTGTACCAGTTGCAGACCGAAGGACGCGCCGCGATGTGGATAGGCTTTGGCCTCGATTCGGGTCGCCACGGCCCCGGCGAGCGCCCCTTCACGCTGGCTGCAACCGCGCCGCCAATGGGCTCCGGCGACCTGCAACAGGATGACTTCTACCCCTCTGGAGTCTTTATCTCGGCTGATGCCGCCCAACCCGAGGGATGCTGGCAATGGCTGAAGTATCTGAGCGCACGCGCGACCGGCTTCAATAACCGTTTCCCGGCGCGGACTTCGTTGGCCACATCCGAGGCGTTTCTCGACCAGGCGCCGGCGGGCGCCGCCGAGGTCTATGCCGCTTACCAAGCGGCTTTCGCGCGCACGACCAACCCAGCAGAGTCGTTCTACCAGCCAGAGATGAATTATTTCTGGTTCGGTCGGGCGGTGGATCGCGCGTTCCAGGGCGCCGATCTCGCCGCCGAGTTGGCCGAGGCGCAATTCCTCACCGAACAGTTTCTCGCCTGCACCCGTGACGGTGCGGAAGCCGACGTATGCACAACCCAAGTCGATCCAACCTATGAAAGATTCAACCAGCCATGAAGCTGACGAATGAACATAGCGGCGCTATCGCCCAACTGTATCAAACTTACCAGCACCCATTGCTAATCCACTTGCTGCGCATGGTCGGCAACCACGAGATCGCCGAAGATCTCTGCCAGGAGACCTTCATACGGGTGTTGAGGCATTGGCCGAGGCGCGACTCAACGGCGAGTGTTGGCGCGTGGCTCTATCGCATTGCGACCAATGTTGCCTATGACCATCTTCGTCGCCGCCGCCGCGTTGGGTTCGTTGCGCTGGACCAGATCGGCGCTCCGGCAAGCAGTGAGCCGGAGATTGCGGCTCGGCTGGACCGGGCCGCAGCGATAGAGCAGGCGCTAGCGCAGATCCCGCATATTTACCGGCTACCGCTGCTCCTTGCCTGTTATGCCAACCACAACACCGAAGAGATTGCCCGTGTCTTGGGGTGTTCCTGCGGAACCGTGCGGACGCGGCTACACCGCGCGCGGACGCGGTTCCGTGAGGCCTATCAAGCGCATCACGAGGAGCGGGCAGCGGAATAGGGCAGAACGCCAGCCAGCGGCGAACAGTTGCCGCCGGCTGGGGCCCTGTATCCCCCGCAGTTGAATGCCGTGGCGGTGGGGGATACTTTGTGGCGAATGCCGTTCGGCGCGGCGCACGCGCGAGAACAAGAATATGGCCGTTTATCTTCCGTCGTCGTGTTGTCGCGTCATCCCCGTGTACGCGGGGACCATCACCGCATCCTGATACGTCCGTGCGCTGCCAACCACCCGTGTGTGCGTGCCGCCATGCACCCTTTGCAACGGAGGCATCCGCCCCAGCCGCACGAACGGCCGACCACCTTACCTACGGAGGGGTCGAGCCTCGACAGGCTCGACTCACTCGTGCGCACCGAACCGTCAGGGTTCCCTCGCGGGGAGGCTGAGGGACGCCGCCCCTCGGATTAAAGATGCCTCCCCAGCGTCGGGTCGCCACTCCAATGTGAAGCGCCTCAACCGCAATCCTCAAACTTTTGACCGATTGACTCCGCCCCAAGCCCTGTGCTATGCTCTGCACAGATCCGCAGGTAACTCACGAAGGAGGTCCACCCGTGTTAGTCCTACGCAACAATTGTTCTCGGCCCCTCATCCTGTTGCTTGGTGAGGTGCGCCGCCCCTGAGTGCGCCTGGACCCTTCCAGCGTTTCAGTTCTCTATTGCATGCAACAGCTCTGAGCTGCGCGCGGCAGTATGATTGCCCTGCGCGCCAAGCTCCTTGCTCGCCACAGATCCGCACGAGCCCCTGAGCGAACCGCTTCGCGGCAGTTCGGCGGCGCGTGATATTTCGGGGAGCGACTGTTCTCCATACCCTGGGCGCACTCAGCCCATCCGCTGATCGTCGGCGCGACGGTCGGCGCTGAGTTCGCCCGGCGGCTCATAGAAACCATCTGAGCCACGGGTCGGCCCGTGGCTTTTGTATGCCTGGAAAACACAATGCATCATTCACTAAAACAATGCTGGGATCTGCTGCACAGCTATCTCCGGCCCCAGTGGGCGCGCGTGCTGCTGCTCACGCTGTTGCTCTTTGGCGGGATTGGCCTGCAACTGCTCAATCCGCAAGTTATTCGCTTCTTCATCGACACGACCCAAGCTGGCGGCCCCCAGCAGGCGCTGCTGCTCGCGGCAGGCGCGTTCCTCGCGATTGCGCTGACCCAGCACCTGCTCAGCCTCGTCACCGTCTACATAAGCGAGCAACTGGGCTGGCGCGCCACCAATCGCCTGCGCGCCGACCTGGCGCGCCACTGTCTGAACCTCGACATGGCGTTCCACAAACGCTATACGCCTGGCGTACTGATCGAACGGCTTGACGGCGATGTTACGACCCTCGCCAACTTCTTCTCACAACTCTTTGTCATCGTCCTCGGCAATGCGTTGCTGATCGTCGGCGTCTTGCTGCTGCTCTTCCGTGAAGACTGGCGGGTCGGCGCCGGTATGACGCTCTACACCTTGCTGGCGCTGCTAGCCCTGCGCCAGCTACAGAATATCGCCGTCACCCGCTGGGCTGCCGAGCACGAGGCGCGCGCCCAACAATTCGGCTTCCTGGAAGAGCGCATCTCCGGCGCCGAAGACATTCGCGCCAGCGGGGCCGAAGCCTACGTCATGCGCCAACTCGCCCAGCAGATGCGCGACTTCCTGCGCAAGAATCGCGCTGCCAACCTGGTGAGCAACATAACCTTTGTGATCACCAATTTTCTCACAACCTCGGCCTATGCACTGGGGCTTGGCTTCGGCGCGTACCTCTTCAGCCAGGGCCAGGCCAGCATTGGAACCGCGTTTCTGATTGTCTACTATATCGGCATGCTGGCGAATCCTCTCGAGCATATCCGTGAGCAGGTGCAGGATCTGCAACAGGCGACTGCCGGCATTGGGCGGGTATCCGAACTCTTCCAGCTCGAACCGCGCGTCAAAGAGCAGCCCCGTGCCGCTTTACCGCCCGGCGCGCCTACTGTTGAGTTTGCCGCTGTCTCGTTCGCGTACGACGAAGAGCTGACGCCGGGCGAGCAACCCACATCCAAAGGATCGCGCGCCGATCAGGTTCTGCACGACATTTCCTTCCAGTTGCAGCCCGGCAAGACGCTCGGGCTACTGGGGCGCACCGGCAGCGGCAAGACCACCCTGACCCGGCTGC
>JAKSDJ010000468.1 GCA_022360155.1 Chloroflexales bacterium
ATCCCAACCAAAGAATGCTCCATCACGCCGAATCATGATCACTGTGCTGCTCCAAATTGGTATGGGAAGCGCCGTGATACGCCTCATCGGCGGATTATTGATCGGGGGAATCGTCATCCTCTGCATGTTGGGCATGAGTCGGATCCTGCATTTGAGGATTCCCAGTGACTTTTCCATACCAGTCATAGTGTCGAGTGTCAGCGTCGAGATCCTATCAGGCTTTTTTCGGTTGGGGGAATTTTTTGTATCGGCTCGTCAGGATGGATTAGTGTATGAGGAGATCGACCGGCGCGAGAAAATCCTGATTGCGCTGATAATCGGGATAGATGGCATATTAGGAGCATTCTTTAGTGGGATATATGCTACCTCGCTGATAGGCAGAGAAAATAGTCTCGATATCAATGCGAGTCCCTTCCCCCTAATCGGAATGATCCTTGCCATTGTAGCGAAATATACAAGCAAGTGGATTGTCGAGGCGTTTGTTTTACCACAATTCGAATAACCCTCAATCATCGTCAACCGCGCGGCAATCCTGGGTTCCAGCTCTTTGACTGTGCGAGCGGAACGACATGAGCGCTGCGCACGGCAGACATGCATTGGGGCAAGCATCGTCCATATTCCCCGTGTCGCCTATACCGCCAGAAGGAAGAATCTCGCATGCGCTTCTATGTGTCCCGTCGCCGCCCCCAGGCTATTCCGTTCATCATGGAGCAGTTACGCGGCGCCCATTATCATTCAACCAGGACGCGGGTTGGGATAAGTCTTCTCTGTGGCGCTTTGGCAATAGGCTGCTGTGTAGGCTTTATCTATTCGCTAGTCCAGGAATGGCCCATCACCCCTAATGAAATCATCACGGTAGCAGGGTCATTCCTCTTATTGTTCGTGAGCGGGCCACTGTTAGCGTATGCTATGCTCGGACGTGCGTGGCGTAATGTGATCACGATTGATGATACGACGATAGCGATGACCGATTATGGCTTGTTCCGCCCCAAAACGATGACGATCTCGATTACGTCGATTGTCGACCTTCTGTATCATGCGGATCAGTATGGCCTCATGGGCTTGGAGGATGGCCGCGAAGCACCGCTGGGGTGTACCGCCAGTATGAACCGCATTCTCCACAACCTGCCGCCGTTCCCGCTCAGCAGCGAGGAAGTGGCCCTGCGCCACGCCGTGCCTGCCCAACGGATACGCTATTTGTTTGACCTCTTATCGGGCGTTCATGGATTGCCTCATGGGGGAGCGGCTGCTATCGCACGTGGGTTCGCCGTCTTGAGCGCCCTGGGGAGCTGTGTGGGACTGGTCTGGCTGCAGGCTAGCGCGCGGGCCGGTATCGTCCTGGGTGTCAGTCTGGTCGTGCTGCTTGGCACATTGGTCATGCTCCGCAATCCGTTATGCGCGCGGCGGGCCTTTCGCCCAGCCGGGGTGATCGCGGTGTCCTATTCGCTGCTCGGGTGCCGCCGCGAGTGGTCCGCCTCAATCGACCAGATCACCGCTCTATCCTATCAGCGTGGGCGCCGCCACGAAACACTCACCTTCTATCTCTGCGACCATACCGCCTACCCCATGCGCTGCTCCGCAAGCATGAGCGATATCCTGCGAACCCTGCCAGCCTTCATCACCGATACGCGCATCACGGATACGCCAGAAACCGATGCCGCACCCGATTGACCAAGACTGGGGCCTTCTGGCGAGCAGGGCGGTTGGCAGCGGGCAGGGCGGCCCAGACCCAGCCAGGCGCCTGCGGTTGTCTGATCGACGCGTGTTGCCCAG
>JAKSDJ010000035.1 GCA_022360155.1 Chloroflexales bacterium
AAACTGGCCCGCTGCCACGACTTTATCATGGCACTGCCACAGGGCTATGACACAATCGTCGGCGAGGGTGGTGCGACGCTCTCGGGTGGGGAGAAACAGCGTATTTCGATTGCACGGGCACTGCTCAAGGATGCGCCCATTGTCATGCTGGATGAGGCCACAGCGTCCATCGACCCCGAGAATGAATGGCTGATCCAACAGGCCTTCGACGCGCTGGCTGCCCACAAGACCGTGATCGTGATCGCCCACCGCCTGGCGACGCTGCAGCGCGCCGATCAGATCCTGGTATTGCGTGACGGGGAGCTGATCCAGCGTGGCGCCCACGACGACCTGATCACCCAGGATGGCCTTTATCGCTACTTCTGGGAAGAACGACAGAAGGCGCGCACATGGAAATTAGGTTCAACGTTATTAGCTAATACAAGGAGTACGGTATGAACACGATAGTTACCTATCCCAACGGTAGTATGCTTGATCATATTGCCTGGGTCGTTCCCGATACCAAACAGGGTGTCGAGCAGATCGCCGATCTAACCGGAGCACAGCCCTTTCTGATGCCAGAGCCAGAGCCGGGCGCCTATTACTGGAGTGGCGGTCTGGTCATTGGTGATGGGCCGCAATTGCTTGAAATTATTGGTCATAATCCTAACTATGAAGGGCAACATCCCTTCTTTCATCTCCTACGATCTTTTCCTGAGCCACGCCTCTTGTTCTGGTATATTGCATTGAATGATTTTGATGCATTTGCAACACAGGCAGATACAGCAGGAGCCCCACTCAGCAATGTCGATCATTTTGTGCCGCCTGACGAGAGTTTTTCTGAATACAAACGAGGCGTTATTGGCTCACAATTTTCGTTTGTGCTTCCCAATGTCATTCAATGGATACGCCGTCGTAAAAATTGGTCACACACTCCTGATCGCTCTTGTAGCATGCGCAGCTTTGTGATTGAACATCCAGACCCTGACGCATTGGAGCAACGCTATGCCCAACTGGGCATTGTCCAACCTGTGCATAAAGGCGCACAGCCAGCCCTTCGCCTGACACTTTCAACCTCGCGGGGCCTTGTAGACCTGTCGGGTGTAGGTGAGCCTTTAGAGAGCTTGTCGTAGGTTAGGCGAGTAACAGGTATATCATTAAGCTTCCGGGAGTTTGGCCATGGGGTGGACACGTGCATTTCATGAGTCTGCTCGTACGCAAGTGAGAAAAACCGATTAGCTTCCGGAAGCTTGGTCAGAGAGAATGAAGGTCGCGCTAAACATGAGATCCGTGTCGCTCAGCGACACATATTCCTCCATCAGTGCCCGAGCCATCCGCTCCGACGACGCCAATTCTCTGGCTGGTGTCACGCCGCCTCGCGCCCCGCCGCCTCGATGTCGCGGACGTCTGCTCACCCAACGTCGACTCCCCACCTGGGGTCGCCCCGCACCCACCGCATCAGCGTCCCTGTACAGCGGGCCGCCGCCAACCGGCCCCGCGTTTCCGACTGATGGATGTTCTGTTGATCAGTCATGAAGCCCCGCCTTGCCGCGGGATCGGTGTCGATGGTCTGCCCGATCGGGCGGGCGAAATCCTCCTCGGTGCGCGTCGGCCCGATCGCGGGAGCGATGACCTAGCCCGTCGCCACAGCAAAGGTACCGATCACGCCCAGCGTCCCGTGGCGAATGTATTCGAACTCGCGCCGTTCGACCTGCCCTGGCCCCATCGAGTGGGTGGGGGCCGCCCGTTCGAGCGCCTGTATCGCCGTCAGTTCAACGCACTGCACCACGCATCCCCCCAAGTGATGCCGCCACACAGCTACCAGCCCCAAGGAGCCGCCGCTGCCAACCAGAGCGCCGATCAGCCCGGCGCTGCACCCCGTTTAAGGGCGGACAGAACATCCGGGCGAAGATATGGTTTGAGGCATTGAGAAGCGCCGTTTCCCCTAACCCCCTCTCCCCCTCTCCCCCTAACCCCCTCTCCCACAAGGAGAGAGGGGGAACAGGTCGCATCAGGAAGCGGCCCATCTCGTTCCGAACATGGGTGCTGTCCACCCCTGAACGGGCGCCCCGGCGCGGATCACGGGGCGCGCCCGATGGGGTATGTCCAGCGTCCTGCCACATTGACCGGCGCGAGGTTCGTCCAGACGCTGTTGGTTGGCGGCGGGGCCTATCCGCGGGCCACGCGGGTCGAACACGCCGCCGCTGCGGCCGCTGTCGGTGTGTCCAGCACGGCCCAGGGGCGGGATCAGCGCATGACCGCGGTGGGGCGGCCTGCCTGGCTACGGGGCGTGCCCCCGCCGCCGCGGCGGTGTTGCCGGCTGACTCGGTCCCCATCCCCATCCTGGCGCGGTTGACGGGGGGCTGGTACAGGAGCGCACGCAGATTCGCGTGCCGCGAACCGTGGCCCCGATCGAGGTCGGCCGCAGCACGCCCCACCCCACCGATCACGGGGTGGCCGCTGTCAACCTAGGGGGGCGCCTGCATGTGACCACTAGCGGCCTGATCGGGCCACCGCGGGAGCACGCGATGCCGTCCATAGGCAAGCCATTGCTGGGTCAGCGCGGCTTTGTCCAGCTTCACGGCGGCCCGTCCGAAAGATGGGATTCAAGACCAGCACAAAGCGCCGGGGAACCCCGGCGCCCGGGATAGCGTCATCGTCCAATATCGACCGGTTGCTGCAGGGCGGTTCACAGTCGGGCCCATAGCGCGCCAACATCTGGTCCAGCGGTTTGGAGCAGTGAGCAGTGCCGTTTCCCCTCGCCCCTCGCCCCCTCGCCCACAAGGCGAGAGGGGGAACCGATCGCACCAGGATGCAGCAACCCTCGCTCCGACCATGGGTGCGGTCCGCCCCTCACCGCCGCCGGGAGATGCTGGCGCAGGACAGCCACCGCCGCCGTTGGCTCGCTGAGATAGTGCGTGAAGACGGCATCGTGCGGATTGGCGACCGTGTCTGTCATAGAGTCAGTATGGCATCGCCCGTGCGATCTGCCAAACGTTGGATGGAGGCCGGCTGCGCATCTGCCCGCTTTGCGTCGCTTGCGTTACTCATCGAGTCGCTTGCGCCGCTTGCGTTGCTCATTAAGAACCATCCTCGCCGCCGCACCCTGGCGCACATGCTGGTGCGCCTCTTCGCCGTCTCATCGCCTCTGCGTCTCTTCATCGCCTCATCAGATAAAAATCCTTCTCCCGCTTCGTATCTTCTACTACAGAACGCAACTTGACCAAAAAGACTCCACCTGGTAGCGTAGCGGCATATTGCGCGTAATCAATGCCACCTGTGAAGCGCTTAACCAAAACAGGAAATGGCCAGATTCGTAGGTTTTGACCAAGAAGAGGAGTAGTTCATGATTTTCCGAAAGCTGTCTGGAGCAATGCTCCTGATCATCGCGCTGATGCTCAGCGCCTGCAACGGCGCACAGCCTGACGGGTCGCCAACGGTAACGGCAACCAGCCTGGACGCCGCAGCCACGCCGACAGGACAAACTACACCAACAGTGCAACCCACATCGACCATTGCGCAAGCAACCAACACTCCACAGGCAAATGTCACTTCCGCTGCGAGCGGCACACTCGTATGGCGCGATCAGATTCTGCGGAACGATGCCGTAGTCGTATCGATCAGCGGATTGGCCGAACCGCCGGCTGGCGAAGCGTATATCGTTTGGTTAGCCAACAACGAACGCAGCTTGCCGCTGGGCGCGCTCAGATTCCAGGGTAACGGCCTGGCGACGCTCACATATACTGCACCCGATCAGAAAAACCTGCTTGGCAACTACAGTCAGGTCTACGTCTCCCAGTCGTCTCAGGCCGATTCTGCGCCATCGGCTGCGAGTATCGTGATGAGCGGCGCACTGCCGGAAGAGTCGCTCATCCACATCCGCCACGTGCTCTTCAGCATCCCGGTGACACCCGGTGAAACGGGCTTCGCACTCGGATTGCGCCAGGAAACTGACGAGATCCTGCGCCATGCGCAATTCCTCAAGGAGGCGTTCGATACCAACAATTTCGCTCTGGAAAAAGTGCATGCCGAACACATTATCAACATTATTCGCGGCACTGAGGCCCGCGATGTCAACGGCGACGGCAAAGTGCAGAATCCTGGTGATGGTTTTGGACTGCTGCCCAACGGCCAGCAAGACGGGTACATCAAGGGCATGATCGACCACGCCAAACTGGCCGCCGATGCGCTAGACGCAACCGACGCGATTCAACTCCATTCCAGCCACGTGCAAATTGCCGGTGAGAATACACGCGAGCGGATCGAGCAGGTTCGCCTGCTGGCCGAGAAGATCGCCGCAGCGAGCAGTCAGGCCGATACCCAGCAGGACGTTCTCTCCATCCTGGCGCTAACGGGGCAGGCGATCCAGGGTATTGACATCGATTTGGACGAGCAGATCGCGCCCATTCCTGGCGAGGGCGGTATCGTTACTGCCTATCAGCACGCCCAACTTATGGCGGCTGTTCCGCTGACCCCCAGCACGGGCGCCGAAAATATCCCTGCGCCCGAGACTGTCGCCACGGACAAGCAGGAGATTGTTATCGAAATTGGCGATAACAGCTTCAGTCCTGGCAAGATCACGGTTCCGGTCGGGGCGACGGTCGTATGGAGACACACTGGTCAGCGCCCGCACACCGTCACAGAGGACGGCGGCTCTTTCGATAGCGGCACGCTCAACGCTGGCGCCACTTTCTCGGTCACATTCGATACAGCCGGTACTTTTTCCTACCACTGTGCGTTCCACGGCGGTCCCGGCGGAGAGGGAATGGCCGGGGCGATTATCGTTTCCGCCGGGTCAGCGGCCGCCGGTCCGCCGGTGCTGCCGCCCGCCCCGGCGGCACCGGCCTCAACCACCCCACCGACACAGGCCCCAACCACCCCGCCGACGCAGGCCCCGCCGACTGCGACTCTTGCGCCTACCGCCAAACCGCCGGCGAGCGATGTGACGGTAAGTATTGGCGATAACTCATTCGATGCACCAGAAATCGCGGTTCCGGTCGGGGCGACGGTCGTGTGGAGACACACTGGTCAGCGCCCGCACACCGTCACAGAGGACGGCGGCTCTTTCGATA
>JAKSDJ010000019.1 GCA_022360155.1 Chloroflexales bacterium
GGTCACCAGTCGGCAGGGAGATGTGGAGGGTGCACGCCCTCCAAGAATCCTTTTTTTTGCCGTGGTAGCGCCGCCGCTACCACGGCAAGAAGGCGTTTTCGGGGAAGCTTCGCCTCCCCGATCCCCACCACCGCGTAAGTCCTGTCACATAAGATCTTTAAGGTCTTGAAGAGATGCTTTCGGAAGCCCTCCCCAAGACCTTAAAGGTCTTCCAGCGCGCTTATCCGAAAAGTATTGGCTCCAAGATTCTCTGGATCAGTGTGGCATGTATCCGGTCACATGCGATATGCAAAGAAGCCGCGCGTCAGCCTGATGCGCGGCTCTCGTATCGCTTCCTGCATATCCAGTTGGGTTATGCGGTGGCGTGCGGTAGCAACATTAAGACCGTGTCCTCGCCTCGTATCAAGCGTCGCGCACCCATTCGATCAACGCACCGGCGACCCAGGTCGGCGGCGGCGTCTGGTACAGTTCTGTGGCGTCGGTATAGGTTAAATCGAGGATGCGCCCGTACATTGGCCCGCGCAGGTAGCGAAATACCTGCCCGGCGTCGCGTGCGTCGCTTTTGGCGCTGACACAGTGTTGGTTGTAGCCCCAGTAATCGCCTCGCTCCAGGAGCGCTATCCCCTCCTCGATACGCTGCCGGGCCAGTTCCAAGCCGCCTTCGTGCGGCGGCAGCGACTGTTCCGGCGGATCGTTATACCCAATGCCATGGTGAAAAGGATCGGCGGTCGAGACAATGACCGCGTTCTGGGCGATTGCCGCCAATTCTTCGATCCCCGGCAAGTCTCCCGGCTTGCCGCCGGCCAGGTAGGGGTAGCGCTCGATGATCTGCGGACCGCTGATCCCGCGCTGCTTCGTCGCCAACTGCCAGAAGTAGCGGAAGCTAAAGAGGGCGTGGTCATGGCGCCACTCGTCGCCGCGGTCCAGCCCCGGCCCTTGAATGCCCCAATAGGCCTCCTTGGTCACATCGGCGCCATTCGCAACGCGCACCCGCGCCGCCTCCATCGCATCGTTGAAGGCATGCAATACGCTGATCACCAACACCCGATCGGCGCCGCTGTCCAGACAAGCATTGACCGCAGCGGCAATTTGGTGGCCGCAGTCGGCGACACCGGCGTGCGGAAAGACGACCACGCCGCCGGCGCGCAGCGTCGGGGCGAGATCCCACTGGCGGGCCTGTTCGAGTTGGCGCAAGGCGCCCGCCTCGCCGAGGGCCTCGTGCTCGGCAGTGTAAAGCTGGTGGATAGACTCGCGTAAACGGCTGCGATCAAGTTTCATAGCGGACTCCCTCCTCGTTTCAAGTTATCGGCTAGCGGTTGGCTGTAATCCGTTGTTCGGTCTCTTTATATCAGCTCTATTTATGCAATAGGGCCTTCCTCATCTATGTCTTCTGGCAGTTTATCGTTCTCAGTTGGTACTTCTTCTCTTACGCTGCGCTGGATTGTTAAGCGTTCCTGCCCAATTTCCATGATGATGCGATTGTTGCCCATGCGTAGTGTTAGGTCTGGCAGTTCCGTGGGCGCTTCTTGCAGCAGTTCCTGGAGCGGTTTATGGATGTATATCTCGATAAAGCGTGCCATCGTAGATCCTGCTACTGAAGCTAAATGATCCCACGCTGCTTATCCGATATGGCCTTCGCCTCCGGCAGTTATGAATGCCTGACTCAGCTCATCTAGCTTGACATTTGCAGTTGGGTCAAGCACAACCAACACGGGGGTAAATCCACTGGCTTGGCAATCTTTGGGGAATTCAAGCTCTTGCCCCCATCGCCCTTGCCCCGAAGCCGCTATGGTCACGCGAATCTTGATTTCGTATGCTCTATTGCCGATGATACAATCTACCTGTCGACCAAGCGGCCCAACTCCACCGCGCTGAACAGGGCTTCGCTTTGCGCTGTAGGGTATACCGCCAATAGCATACGCAATAATTGGCTCGAAAACATACCCGGTTTCTTGTCCCGCTCGATTGTCAATATCGAACATCCATTTGCGCCAGAAGAGCAGCGCAGCTAATGATTTGGGGCTGAGCGCACCGTATTGCAGCAATCCCCTTGGGCCGACTTGGTCGATTGTTGGTATGGCTTGTAATTGTACAATACGCTCGTATTTTAATCTAGCCTTATGCAAGGTGGCCAAGCAGTAGAAGTATGTGTCGGCATCGTTGTGGATGGTGAATAATCGTTCCAGTAAAGGTAAAAAGTCAAGTCCGTCTATCCGCAGCTCATTTAGCTTCTGCGAGCCAAAGAATGGAGCGATAGGATATGGTATTTCAGGAAAGTGTTGTATAACACCAAGATCAGATATGATCACTGCAGTCAAATAAGCGCATGTCGCCTCATCGAGAAAAACGCCAAGCTCACTTCCGCCTGGATTGCGCGCCTTGGTGATCAAAATCTGTTGTGACTTGGTTAATCCCACAGCGTGTGCTCTTCGACAACGAGGCGATCAATAAATTGCCGGCGGACCCTGTCGATAACATGTCGCAGCGCAGGGCTTACTCCATCAGATACTGTGGGAATAAAGCTGAGCAAAGCGCCTTCGTTATGTGTTGCTTGAGCGTTCGTAAGATCGCGGACGAGACTTTGCCCGATTACTTCAGCAAGAAGTGGCGGAACTGCATTGCCAATTAATTGCATCTGCTCGGCGCTGCTGCCACGGAATTCAAAATCATCGGGAAACGTTTGAATCCGCGCACATTCCCGTATCGTCAGCGGTCGATGCTCAAAGGGGTGTAAAAATTCAGCGTTCGCTCCACTAGTGATGGCTTTGGCCGGCTCGTCTGGCTTGAGGCGTTTGATGCCAGCAGGCGCGCCACCGCGCTGTTCGGTAGGCGTGCCGTCCATAACACGCCGAAAAGCTCTCCGGCGAAAGCTTTCGTGTTGCAGTTCCGCCGGTAGGTCGCGCATCGTCTGTCCTGGCTGTAGGGCCATGGCGCGTTGCAAATCAATGCCAGCGAGCGGGCGAGAAAAATGCCCCTGGGGAAATCCAGGAGCTTCTAGCGCAGGGGACGGCAAGCCCATGAGCGTAGCGGATATGCTCGGTGTTTGCCGAAGGCCACGCGCAGCGCGTTGGGCTCCTGGCGCTCCAAAAGCGGAATGGGTTGGAAGCGGAAAAGATGGATTCCATCCCAACCCGCCAATGGCAATAACACGTTTGCGGTGTTGTGGCGCCCCATAGTTTGCTGCATTGATCTTGCGCAGATGAATACGGTACCCGGCGTTGATAAGCGGATCTAACAGTTCAACGACTCTATCGCCGCCTTCGGCTGTTAAAAAGCCTTCGACATTTTCAAAGAGAAAAGCAAACGGCTGTAATTCCGCAACTGTTCGTGCAAAGCAGCCTACTAAACTATTTCTATGGTCATTACTTTGACGTAACCCGGCTGAGGAGAAACCTTGACAGGGAGGACCGCCAACCACCACCGTGGTTTTGGGCAGGGAGACTTCTTTTGATAGATCGTGTTCCGCAACCGGCCCCCCAAGATTAGCGGAATAGGTTTGAAGCGCTGTTATGTTATTGTCAACTGCGAGAACCGTCGTCAGCCCAGCTCGGGCCAAGCCTAGCGGTAATCCTCCTGCACCACAGAACAGATCGAGGACCGTACATATTGATGCTGTAGCCATGGCGGATATCGTTTTGCGCTAGAACGAATGTACTCAGACTAAAGAAGAATACCATGCTTCAGCGGCTTCTGCAAGGTGTAATCAGGGTATATCATTTTGGTTGCGGCGTCATCGTGGCCTCCCTTGTCAAACCGATAACTATGGTTGGCGCATCATGGCGCACGTGTCCGACCGATGCAAGTTTTGGTGCGCGCATTGTATTAGGTGAGGAGGCTGCTCAATTCACAGCGCCACCGATGCGCTGCGGCGCCGCAGGGGGTGGAGCGCCGCACTACATTGCATTCAATATTAATAGCACAGAATAAGCGCGTTACTGGGTGACAATGTCGTACTGGCAGTGTAAGCTGCTACTTGGATGTTATCGTGGCAGAATTGTCATTAAAGATAGGCATCGCCGAGGTTACATTTCGCTTCCATGCTGGTCGCCTTGGACACGGTGCAGTTCTGCGCGCAAACGCGCCAGTTCGGCCTCGGCGGCGCGGCGGGCCTCGATCTCGGCAGCAAGCCGCTTCTCGGCTTCGGCGCGAGCTGACTCAGCGGCGCGGCGAGCCAGCACCTCTTCGTCGGAGGTCGGCAGGCGCTCGCCGGTCCGTGGGTTGTAGAGGCGCAGGGCGCTATCCTCCTGGCGCAGTTCCAAGCCAAGCAGGGCGCTGCGCAACGGGAACTCGTCCATGGGCTGGTAGACGCCGTCCACCAGGCGGAAGCCCTGCAACTGCGGGCGCAAGTACTCGCCATAGGGGTCGAAGATGAAGTACTCGCGCACCCCGAGCCGGGCATAGAGCGCCGGCTTGCGGGTCTGGTCGGCTTTGCGGGTCTTCTTCGAGGTCAGCTCGATCACCACATCGGGCAAGCGGTCGTCTTCGCGCCAGGCTTGAAAGACCCGGCGCTGGCGCTGCTCGACCTCCAGCACCACGAAGACATCGGGCGCGACCACCGCGCGGGGATTGCCCTCCTCGAAGTAGACAAACAGATTGCCGGCGACATAGGCGCGGACATTGGTCAGGAACCACTTGAGCGCGAAAATCAGGTCGGTCATCAGGTTGCGATGCTGATCGGTCTCGCCCAAGGGTTTGCCGTCGCTTTCTGGATACTGCACTCGCCGCGTGCGAGCTGGCGTGTCGATGCTGCTCATAGGCTACCTGTTCACTCATCTATCCAATCGTGCTTCATTATAAACCAACCCGCTTCAGCATGCCTCGCTCGCTATTCGCATAGTCCATCAAGAGCCCTCGAATGCGATCCACATCCCCCGCCCATCTTGAACCAGCGGCATACCGTCATCATCCCACATGATCAAGCGCCCGGCGCGAACGATCAGCGCGGCGCGGGTGCGGGCGACCTTCTCGTCGGTGGCAGTGTCGCTCAGGCCCCACGCCGCGTAGATCTGGCTGTTGGTCCGGCTGATGGTGCGCTTGTCGCGAAAACCCAAACGTGCCGCGATCTGCTCGTTGCTCAGACCCTGGGCTTACATCCACGCCACGACCTGTTCGTTGGGCTCTAGCAAAGCCATCGGCGAGTGTTCGTCCTTCTGCATCACTTCATGGACCCGCGACTCGATCTCCGGGTCGATAAAGCTGCGCCCGGCCGCTGCATCGCGGACGAGCGGAACAATCAGTTGCGGCAGCAAGTAGTTCGACTTGCGCACATAGGCATAGTGGCTGAGAATGCCAGAGCGACGGAACGCTCGATAGTAGGCGTCGTCGTCCTGGATGGAGTAGAAGACCACCGGCATGCGCGGGAATTCGCGGCGGATCGCAACGGCTGACGCGATCCCGTTCATCTCGCCGGCCAATTGCACGTCCATCAAAATGGCATCGCGCGGCTGTTTCAAGCAGAGCGCTAGGGCTTCCTCGCCGCTCGCGCAGGCGTTAATTACCTGGATGTCATCGGTCGCATTGAGCCCGGCAGCGAGAGCGGGGCGTAGCTTCTCGTTGTCTTCGACGAGGAGTAGTTTGATCATTGCGGGCGGCCGCACTGCACGACGGACTAAGAAGATGTCGTAAACGAGATCATATGAGGCAAGAGACAGCGCTATCTCCTCTCGTCACTCGTCATTGGCACGGGAGGTCGACCTGCGCACCATCAGCCACGCGATGGCAAAGACCAGCCCGCCGACGATCAGATCGATGGCTAGATCACGGAAATCATCAACGACCAGCGAGCGCTGTTTGTAGAGCAGTTGGAAGCCTTCCTGCCCAAGCGCCGCCAACATGATCAGCCCGAAGTACCACAGGGGATGAGAGAGAAGTTTCGGGAAGGAATAGAGCAGCACAATGCCCAGCATACTGAAGATCAACATGTGGCCGACGGCGTGTGCGAGGACCGTATCAAAGTGCCAACTAAGCAAGGCGCCAAAGGCTGGCCAGATCTCGCCGAGCCAGCCAAAGGGAAACAGGGCAATTGCGAGCAGCGCCAACAAGGGAGCGATCCGAACGATGGAGACAGGAATGTTGTTTGCGGTTTGTGATGGGGGTTTCGAGTTGGTCATCGTTGTGCAGTTCCTCCAAACGAGAATTCCTGCTCCTAGCATAGTACCCTCGTCAAGCGCCTGGGTGTAATCGCCAGGCTTCCAGGTGCAGAAGCAGCACACGATCCTAGCCAAGCTTACCGCCAAGACTTGTAGCCAACAGCATCTCATCTCCATCATATAAAAAGAGAGCGCACCTTAGCATTGCGATGCCAGATCCATATACAAGTACGCTCTTCCGGACGATACGCTACCGCTGTACTAGCATATCATAGTTTATTCAGTTTTTAACAAAACGACCAGAATGGATATGGCATAAATGGCTTCCTGGCTCTACAATTATGTATGCCAATCCTGCAAATCGTGTTAATCCTGTCAATATTTACTGGCCTTCTAGCGCCCTTGCAGCGCCTGCCAGATCTTCTCGGGACGCAGCGGCATATCCAGGTGACGGATGCCCAGATGGCTCAGAGCGTCAACCACGGCATTCACGATTGCCGGGGTCGAGCCAATCGTCGCGGCCTCGCCGATGCCTTTGACCCCGAGCGGGTTGATCGGGGTGGGCGTCACCGTCTGATCGGTAGTGAAGCGCGGGAAGAGATCGGCGCGTGGGATAGCGTAGTCCATGAGCGAGCCGCTCAGCAACTGGCCGTTCTCATCGTAGACCATCTCTTCCAACAGCGCCTGGGCAATACCCTGGGCGAGGCCGCCATGAACCTGCCCGTTGACGATCATTGGGCTGATTCGCGGGCCACAGTCGTCCACCGAGAAGTAGTTGCGAATCGAGACCTCGCCGGTTTCGACCTCGACTTCGACAACCGCGACGTGTGCGCCGAAAGGATAGATCAGGCTTGGCGGGCGGAAGAACTCGGTCACATCCAGACCGGTGTCGATATCGGCGGGGAGCCGTCCGCCGTAGGCGCGTTGGGCGATCTGCTCAAAGGTCAGCGCGCTATCGGGCGCGCCGCGCACTTGGTAGCGCCCATCGAGCAACACGATGTCATCGGGCGCTGCTTCGAGCATATGGGCGGCAATCTGTTGCAGTTTCTGGCGTATCTTCTCCGTCGCCTGAACAAGGGCGGTTCCGCCGACGGCGAGGCTGCGGCTGCCCATGGTGCCCACACCCATCGGTGTCATCCCCGTGTCGCCATATTTAACAATGATCTTATCGAAGTCAGCACCAAGCTGGTCGGCGACGATCTGGGCAAAGGTCGTACCGGCGCCCTGGCCGTGAGGCGAGATGCCGGTACAAACCGTCACTGTGCCGCTTGGTTCGACTCGCACCTGGGCGCTCTCGAAGGGGCCGAAGCCGCACATTTCAACGTAGCAGGCGACACCGATGCCCAACAAGGATGTTGAGCTGGCAGCCTGCCGGCGTTGCTGCTGTTCCGTGCGCAAAGCTGGATACTGCGCCAACTCCAGGGCCTTTGTGAGCGCCTTATCATACTCGCCGCTGTCATAAGCCAAGCCGGTGGGGGTTTTGTAGGGGAAAGCATCGGGCGGGATGAAATTCTTGCGCCGTACCTCTGCCGGGTCCATTTCTAGCTCGTCGGCCACCAGATCCATCAGCCGTTCGATGTAATATATCGCTTCAGGACGCCCGGCGCCGCGGTAAGCCGCAACCGGCGTCGTATTTGTGTAGACGCATGTTGCTTGCAGGTCTACATTCGGGATGTTATAAACGCCAACGCCCATCATGATCGTCAGGTCGGGGAGGATCGTCGCCAGCGGATAGGCGCCCAGGTCAGCGCTGATACGCATACGCAAGGCGGTAACGGCGCCGTCTTCAGCAACTGCCGCTTCGACATCAGCAACTTGCGCACGCCCGTGGGTGGTCACGAGCATATTCTCTAGCCGCGTTTCCAACCATTGCATTGGCGTATCGAAGTGTCGCGCCAGCCAGCTAAGCAAGGCTTCTTCGGGATAGATGCCGACCTTGACGCCAAATCCGCCACCGACATCGGGCGCAATCACCCGCACCTGGTTTTCCTCTAGGCGCAGCACCTGGGCGATTTCGCCCCGTACCTGGTGAGGCGTCTGGGTGCTGGTCCAAATATTCAGGCCGTTTGTAGTCGGATCGGGTGCAGCTGTAACAGCCCGGCATTCCATTGGAATACCAGCAAGGCGCTGGTTGAACATGCGCTGACGCACTACCTTGAAGGCGGAGGCAAACGCCGCATCGACATCACCGGCGGCACGCTTCGCCACGTGATCGATATTGTTGCTCATATCCTCGAAGAGGATTGGCGCATCTGGCTCAAGCGCTTTGAGCGGGTCAACGGCGGCGGGCAATGGTTCCCAGTCGACTTCAACCATAGCAACAACATCGGCTGCAATCTCAGGCGAAGAGGCGATCACGGCTGCGACCGGCTCGCCAACGTAACGAACCTTGTCTATTGAGAGCGCATAGCGGCTACGTGCAGGAGCTTCTTTGCCGCCGCCGCCGCCCTCGCCCGCGTTGGCAACCGGCAATATGTTGCACTGATCGATCAAGTCGCGCCCGGTGACGACTGCAATCACATCGGGGTGGTGGAGCGCTACAGTGGTATCGATGCTGCGGATCCGTGCATGGGAGTAGGGGCTGCGCACCAGAGCGACATAGCACATCCCTGGGAGTTTCAAATCACCAACGTACCGACCTGCGCCGGTAATGAAGCGCGGATCTTCTTTGCGTTTTACTTCTGCGCCAATGAGCGAGGCGTAAGCCATGAGAAAGCAGCCTTTCTGTCTTAAGGGACTATCCTCAAATGCCGGTCGGGTTGGAACGGATTGATGCCCGCTCCCGTCTTCATGCACAACATACGACTAGAGCGGCAGTACTGCCACATTCCCACAGTCGTAGTAATCACGGGAGACTACGGTTTTACGCCCGCAGCCCTGGCCCGCTTCAGCTAGCTTGTTATCAATTCGATTATTTCTCTATCTTAACCCAAGTTGGCTCCAAAGAGCAAGTCGCCAAGTGCGGCGTCTGTTACTGCGTAAATCTATCAGCATGACACGCCCGGCGTGTACGTTGAGACATCTCCTGTAATTGTCACGAGATATGCAGTCACCAGTCGGCAGGGAGGTTTGGAGGGCGGCAAGCCCTCCAAGAATCGTTGTAATGATGAGAAAATGGGGCGTAAATGCATTGCGGAGGCCATCATAAGCCTCCGCAATGCCTGTTCTCACTGCAAATTGATATGATGCGAGCGCTGTACGCTAGCGCTCGTTGATGGGAACATAATCGCGCCGCTGGTGTCCGAGATAGACCTGCCGCGGGCGAGCAATCTTTTGCTCGGAGTCATCGAGCATTTCTAGCCACTGAGATAGCCAGCCCGATGCGCGTGGAATGGCGAACAAGGAGGGGAAATACTCGATTGGGAAGCGCAAAGCTTGATAAATAAGACCGCTGTAGAAGTCGACGTTTGGATAGAGCTTGCGCTCGATAAAGTAGTCGTCCTGAAGCGCAATACGTTCCAACTCGACAGCAATCTCGAGTAAAGGACTACCCTCTGTGACATCGAATACTTCGTATGCTACCTTCCTAATGGTCTTGGCGCGGGGGTCATAATTTTTGTACACGCGGTGGCCAAAGCCCATTAGGCGAGTTTCCCCTTTCTTGACGCGATCGATGAAGTTGGGGATATTCGCGACCGAGCCAACGGTATTCAACATGCGAATGACCGCTTCATTCGCCCCGCCGTGCAAGGGGCCGTACAGGGCGGATGCCGCCGCCGAGAGAGCGCAGTATGGATCGACGCGGCTCGATCCGACATTCCGCATTGTTGCAGTCGAGCAGTTCTGCTCATGATCGGCGTGAAGGATGAAAAGAATATCCAGAGCTTTGGACAAGATCGGCTTGACCTCGTAGTCCGGCTGATTCATGTAATCCATCATGTAGAGCAGATTGGCAGTATAGTTGAGCGAGTTGTCGGGATTATTGAACGGCCGGCCAATGCGATGACGATAGGCAAAGGCGGCGACCGTGGGGATCATTCCCAGGATGCGCCAAATCTGCTTTTCTCGAATAGCGGGATCTTCGACTTTTTTGGCCTCTGGGTAGAGGGTAGACATCGCTGCGAGCGAGCTAATCAAAATTCCCATCGGGTGTGCATCATAGCGGAAGGCCTGGATCAGCTCGACGAGGCTATTGTGCAGGAAGGTGTGTCGGCTAATGCGGTAGACCCACCAGTCGAGTCGATCTTTGGAGGGCAGTTCTCCATAGAGCAGGAGATAAGCGACTTCCAGGTAGCTGCTGTGTTCGGCCAACTGTTCAATCGGATACCCGCGATATTCCAAAATACCCTTGTCGCCGTCAATATACGTAATGGTGCTTTTACACGAGGCGGTGTTCATATAAGCCGGATCATAGGACATCATCCCAAAGTCATCTTCTTTGACCTTGATTTTACGCAAATCAGCAGCCTGAATTGTGTCGTTTTCGATGGGGAGTTCGTACGTCTTGCCTGTACGATTATCGGTGATGGTCAGTGTGTTTTTGCTCATGACGATTACTCCTTAGCATAGTTTGAAACAACGTCCTGTAGCTTTACAATATGAGGAGGTGCGCGATAATTGCGGGCTCTCCTTCTATTGAGCAAACGGTAAAACCTAGAACTCCACCCCGCTTCGTGTAGAACAGGGTGGAGGAGCCGTGTGATCGAGACTCGCCCCAGGGGGACGCAGTACAGCACATTCGCGCCGCTGCCGCACTGCAAGCATACTTGCCGGATGCCTGTAGTTCCCAGCAACCGTATCCGGCAAAAGTGCAGACAGTAATAGGCAAGACGGGTTGAGACATCTTTCAGTCATTGTATGATCGGCAGATACATTCTTGATGGGAAAGTAGCGAGACAAGCAGAATATTCCATTCTCCTCGCTGTAGCGGCGGTATAGCTGCGGCGCCGCGGCGGCGATAGAGCGTGTGGTCGCCAACTACATGACATGGTATGGTATAGCAATCCTCGTCAATATATAAAGCCCAGATCAGCCACGTTCAAAACCTGACCAATCTGGGCTGAATGTAAGGACACCCGCATGTTCGGATTGCTGTCGTTGTTGTTCGCGAAAATCTCATTCATGTATTCACTTGGCGCACCGACGGCTTCGTCGATGGATATATCTGGCAGAGGTGAGATGAAGAAGCCGTATGCGTAAAAACAGCGGTTGGATGATCAGGCTGCTAGGTTGCGAAAAACCTACGAGTATGAGCATGTTACGCCCATTGTAGCACAAAACGACTGCACCGAAAACATCGAGCCGGTAGCAAAGAACCAAGAATCGTGAGGGCGAGCGGATAGTGAGATTCTTTGCCAGTCTCCTCAGAAACTTAATCGTTATTGACAGGACTTATGCGGTCACCGGTCGGCAGGGAGGTTTGGAGGGCGGCAAGCCCTCTAAGAATCCTTTTTCTTGCCGTGGCGGCGGCAGCGCCGCCGCCGTCGCCACGGCAAGAAGGAGTTTTCGGGGAAGCTTCGCCTCCCTGAACCCCACCACTGCGTAAGTCCTGTCAAATGAAAGGAAAACCAATGGATAAGCCAACCCTCAATTAAGGCCCTGAACGAAGATCTCGCCTACGAACTACAGGCGATTTTGGCCTATACTCGCTGGAGCGCCGAAGTATCCGGTCCCCATCGTGACTCGCTTCGTGCGACGTTCCAGCGCGAAATTCCAGATGAGTTGGCGCATGCTCAATTTCTGACTGATAAGATTGTTATCTATGGAGGAACGCCTGAGATGCAGCCCGCAGCAATTCCTTCCACCATAAGCAATCGCGATAAGCTTCAAGCAGTGCTACAGATGGAAGAGCAGGCAATCAAGAACTACTCGCAACGTGCTCAACAAGCTGAGGAACTTGGCGAGACCGGCCTAAAAGTGCGATTGGAAGAAATGGTGAATGACGAAACCGAACACTATGAGACTATCCAGATGCTGCTGCGTGATTGGAGCGACAACGTCTAGCAAAGCAAACACATATCTATCGATATCAAGGCTTTAGGTGCTCACTTTTGCTTGACCAAGGCGCCGGCTTATAACTTGGATGTTTTGCCGGCGTCAGCGTAATCAAGAAATTGGGCTTTAAGTCAGAATAAACGCACGGGTGTTCTTGATCGCAGCTTAGGTTTGCATCTGTCTGAAGAGAGTCTTCCCCAGTGAAATACGTTTAGTAGATTATCTCTCATGAATTTTGACGACCAAAACCGTCAATGAGCGATAATTCCTCGTCGTACCGCCTGTAGGCGGCTGTGCTGCAGTCAAACCGCCTACAGGCGGTACGACGTCGCATTCCCCTGTTGATTGTCAAAATTCATTAGTTATAAGCAAGTTATTTCGGATCGCTGCCGACGATCTGGCTTTGCGCACCGCCAACTTCGCTTTCGCATAGCGGCGTTGTCAGGCGTGCGGGGTCGGTGACTTTGGCAGGCAGATATACCGTAAAGATCGATCCTTGATCTTTTTGACTTGTCACCTTGATATCGCCGCCCATCATATGACAGAGGCGGCGGCTAAGCGCCAGGCCAAGCCCAGCGCCGCCATACGTACGGGTCGACGAGTTGTCGATCTGGGTAAACTCCTGGAAGAGATGCTGCACCTGATCAGCCGTCAGGCCAATACCCGTATCTTTAATCTCAAACACAATCGCTTTTAGCATTTGCGGCTGTGTAGATTTGTCCGTTAGGGCAATCCGTCGCAAATCCTTATCTTCGTGCCTTACTGTGAGGGTAATGGCGCCATTATCGGTAAATTTAGTTGCATTGGAGATGAGATTGAAAAGCACCTGGCGGACCTTGGTCTGGTCGGCATACATCGTACCGAAATCGTCTGGACAAACGATCTCTAGCACATTCCCCTTCTGCTGGGCGAGCGGCTCGAACATAACAGCGATGTCAGTAACCAACGTTGGAACATCAAAGGTTTCCAGGTGGAGTTGCATCTTGCCGGCTTCGATCTTCGAGAAATCGAGAATACCGCTGATGAGGGTCAAGAGGTGATTAGCAGCGTCCTTGATCCGTTCGATATCGGACATCGTTCGATCATAGCCCAAGCTTTTGAATTCGCGTAGGAGCAAGTCGCTGTAACCTAGGATGATGCTCAGCGGGGTACGCAACTCGTGGCTCATCGTGGCCAAGAACGCGCTCTTCGTTCGATTTGCGACTTCGGCGGCTTCTTTCGCATACTGCAACTGCATCGCCAGATTCTCGAAAAGCTGCTTCTGTGCTCGCAACTCCGCCTCGATCTTTTTCTGTTCGGTGATGTCGCGCCAGACAATCAGCCGGCCATTGAACTGCATCGCACGGTCGTAGAGTGGCGAAATACGCAGATCATAGAAACGCTGTTGATCCGCCTCATTCATGATGACCTCTTCCCGCGCCTCGATGACATTGCGATAGCGCTCGATGATCGCCGGCCATCGCCCTAACACATCGTCGATTGACTGGCCAACGACATCTGCAACTGACCGGCCAACAAGCTTTTGAGCAGCCGGGTTGAGATCCACCACCCGATCATAACGATCTAACACAATAACGCCATCATTCATGCTCTCGATCACTGTGTCACGAGCCACGGGTCCAATATCGAGCAATTGGAAACGCAAGAATCCCCAGGCAAATGCTACCCCCGATATTGTAAAGGCGAAAGGCGTGAGATCCAAGTTAGGCAAGGGACTGAGGCGGGAAATATATAAAAAATTCCCTATCCAGGGCACAACCGCGCTAATCAACAATAGAATCGCTTGCCGACGATAGAGACGTGTCATGCGGGCGAATGAGTGGATGAAGATAACCGAACCGAGTAGCATCCCTAGATAGGAGTAAACTGTATGAACCCAGAACCATGGACCATAGCTGTACTCAAATATGGGAAAAGCACTGTTTGTATTTAAGCTAATGTTGCTCCAGATCAGGCCGTGATACTCATTTGTCCAGTTCAACAGCAGCGTTGTTACGGGCACGATGGAAACCATGCCTATATTGTGAGGTGTCAGCCATTGTTGACGCCCTATGTATCCCAACGCAAGCGCAAGCCAAGCAACCGGCGCGACCACAATGCCCAGGTATTGCACTTTGGCCCAGAAGATGGCAATGGGGTTGGGTGAGCTTGCCAGTTCCAGGGCATAACCTAGTGACCACTCAGTCAGCGTTAGCATCATTATTATAAATGGAGCGACGACGGGTACGTAGCGTCGACGCCAAGCGAGAATAGCAAGCGTCAAAGCCAAAGCCGCTGCAATCAGAAGCGATATTACATAAAGAGTTTGCTGTAGGTGCATTGTATCACTAGGTTGCGATATGCGCTTTCCGTCGGGACTACAATCATAACACAAAACTTTCAAGCAGTGTGAGCTGTAGCGCTTGTCGGGTTGTTCCAGTACGGCTCTATTTGAGATATAGAAGGTTCTGTATAGGTCTA
This sequence comes from Chloroflexales bacterium, assembly GCA_022360155.1. Taxonomy (GTDB): domain Bacteria; phylum Chloroflexota; class Chloroflexia; order Chloroflexales; family Chloroflexaceae; genus JAKSDJ01. The sequence goes on from JAKSDJ010000019.1 coordinate 14,484, forward strand.
TAAGATCGATTTGCCGCATTTCTTGATCAGATGAAAAGCCTTTTGTGTTTGACGCTCCTAAACATCTAACGTATACTCGCAAACACTTAACGGTTCTGAAATTAAGTAATTAAATATTTTGTATCAGGCGCACCCCTCAGCCGCTGATCTTGCCATGTCAAAGCTCTATTGGGTGGTATCATAGTAAAATTATCCATACAAATTTGGCTAGGGAGTAAATTGCCTCACGATCATCTGTGTTGTTGAATTGTCACTGAATTCGCCATGATGTGTGGTGATGAAATCTCCCCGTCCCAACGACCGTTGCACTGTTAGTAGACCCATTGTGGAAGGTGATAATATCTTATTTGGCGCTCCCGCATGTCAACAACCAAGCGCCTTCACGATAGGCGGCGCTTTGCTTGTGTCAATTCCAGATTGACACATCTGCCTACAGTCTATTGTACGAGCTATACTTAATTTTTTGATTACAAAATTTAGAGAGCGAAACATTTCCGGAAAAGCCATATCGAGGAGTGCAAATTGGTAGGGGAACGATGACTGCAGTAGCTATTCGTCCTGTTACTACTGACGACGCCGATTGGATCAAGCAGTTTACCGCCGAGTATTGGGGCGATACCGTAGTTGTCTCCCGCGGTGTCATCCGCGACCCCCAGCAACTGCCAGGTTTTGTGGCAACCCAGGGTGATGAGCGGATCGGGCTGGCGTCCTACCACAGTGTCGCAGCAGATTGCGAGCTTGTAACCCTGGCAAGTATCCGACCGGGCGCGGGGGTCGGCACAGCGTTGATAGATGCCGTCAAAGCCCGTGCCAGTCAGGCAGGATGCCGGCGCCTCTGGTTAATCACGACCAACGATAACCTCAACGCGCTGCGTTTCTATCAAAAACGCGGCTTCGTGTTGGTTGCCGTCCATCGCGACGCGGTCACCCGTGCGCGGCAACTGAAGCCGGCCATTCCGTTGATCGGCGCCGATGGCATTCCGCTGCGCGACGAAATCGAGTTGGAACTATTGCTGGAACATCACAACGAGGATATTGCATCAGCAGGAGAGCAGCATATATGAAAACCCAAGCGATCCTCAAGGCTTGCGGTGAAGCTGGGGTGCGCCTGGCCCGTTTTTTCTATTGCGATAATGGCGGCGTGATCCGGGGCAAGACGACTGCGATGCCCGGATTGCCCGATCGTTTGAGCGATGGGATTGGCCTGACCGTGGCGATGATGGCAATGAACAGCCTTGACCAGTTGCAATCGGTCGAAGGCATGGGGCCAGTTGGCGAGATCCGGCTTGTACCCGACCTTGACAGCTTCATCATTCTGCCGTATGCACCATACAGTGCAGCGCTCTACTGCGACATGGTCACCGGGAATCGGACGCCGTGGGAGGCGTGTCCGCGGACCTTCCTCAAGCGCATGCGCGAGCGGGCTGCTGCGCGGGGTGTTCATCTCCAGGCTGCCTTCGAGGTCGAGTTTTCGCTTGCGCAGCGTCAAGCCGATGGAAGCTTCACACCCTTTGACGAGACGCTCTGCTTCTCGTCCATCGCGATGGCTATGGCGACGCAGTACGTGGACGACCTGACCGCCGCTCTGGAGGCCCAGGATCTGACCGTCGAGCAGTACTACCCCGAACTGGCCCACGGCCAACACGAGATCTCGATCCGCCATGCTGAAGCGCTGACCGCCGCCGACAACCAACTCAAGCTGCGCGAGACCCTGCGCAGCGTCGCCTGGCAACATAACCTGTACGCCTCGCTCGCCCCCAAACCCTGGCCCAACGCAGCGGGCAATGGCGCGCATATCCACTTTAGCCTTTGGGACAAGAACAACGCCAACCTGTTCTACGACGCTGCAACGCCCGATTACTTCTCGTTGCAAGGGCGGCAGTTTCTGGCCGGCGTGCTAGCCCACCTGCCTGCGCTGGTCGCCCTGACCTGCCCCAGCGTCAACTCTTACCGCCGCCTGCAACCGCAAAGCTGGAGCAGCGCCTTCGCCGTCTATGGTCACGACAATCGCGAGGCGGCGCTGCGCATCACGTCGCCGTTCTGGAGTGATGTGTCGGGTTCGGTGAACCTGGAGCTGAAAGCCGCCGATTCGAGTTGCAACCCCTACCTGGCGCTCGGTGGGCTGCTGGCAGCCGGGCTCGATGGACTGGAGCGTCAACTCGACCCCGGCAATGCGATCGCAATCGATCCCGCCAGCCTGAGCGAGGCAGAACGCCAAACACTCGGCATCAACCGCCTGCCGACCAGCCTCGATGAGGCGATCGCCGCGTTGGAAGCCGACACGCTGTTGATGGAGGCGCTTGGTCCGCTACTCGCCCGTTCGTTCATCGCGGTGCGCCGCTCCGAGGCGAATGCCTACCGTGGCCAGGGCACAGACTTTGAGGTTGCGGGGCATTTTTATAAATATTGAGCCGCTCCAATAGTACGGATGCGCGCTATTTGTTTACCTATTGCGCTAGACCAAGCATCCGCTTGATCTACGATGCTGCATGCCAAAAATGGCAGGCGGCTTGGCCGACAGGGGATTGTTAGGCGACTCATTGTGTGCCGCTTACCATTCTAGTTGCGTCGCAGCCTATAGATTGTTGTTGTATATAGCCCAGCAAGACTTGCACAACCTCATCAACACACGCTTCTGGTGTTAGCTTGTGGGGCGGATGCAGGACAAGTTGATGGGTCAGGTGCTCCGCGACTTGCACAATCACATAGGCGACGAGACTGCGCCGGCTCGCATCGACAGCACTGTAGCTCGCTAGGATCTGCTGCACTTCCTCCACAAGCATGCGCTCCACCGCCATCTGCGCCTGCTGGACTTCGAGCGGTGGAACAACTTCTTCCGACAACAGTCGATGCACTTGTGGATTAGCGGCGTGCAGATCGATAAACCCTTTCACCACCAAACGCAGAGTCTCTGCCAGCGAAAGCGTCATTTCTCGCGTTTGTGCAAACGCCTGTGTCGCTAGCGTGTGACACTCGGCAATATGCTGCTCTGCCAACGCAACCAAGATCGCATCCTTATTCGGAAAATATTGATAGAGCGATCCGACTGCCACTCCCGCGCGTTCTGCAATACGAGCCGTGGTCCCCGCTGCGTATCCATATTGCTCAAAAACCTGAATAGCAGCTTCAAGGATAGAATCCACTGTCAAGCGAGAACGTTCCTGAATGGGGTTCTTCCGCGGACTTTTCCATATATTGGTTTTACGCATCGTGCTGCCCTAAATGCGACTAGACAACCTGACGAATCATTCATATTATACCTCGTGCAACAGTAAACACGTTTGTCATAGATGAAATGGAGAATAATGTATGCAAGCGACATCGCCCGTATCAGTTTCGAATATCCCATATTGGCGACACTATTACGATCCTGCTGTTATTCAGCGTACCGAACAGCTTCTTCAAGAGCACAACATTCTCTCGACCGGCGTCAACTTGTACATGAATGTGTACGAGCGCCCGGAAAAAGATGCACCTGTGTTTGTGTTCAATCATGGCGGCGGCGGCTACTCCGGCATCTTCATCACACTCGCGCTCGCCTTCTATGACCGCGGTTATACCGTCGTTATCGCTGACATGCAAGGGCACGGGCGTACCGGCGTCGGTGATATGAAGGGTGATTTCACGATTGATGGCATGGCGCAGAACGTTGTAGATGTCGTGGCTTGGGCGCGCCGTCGTTATAGCGGCAATATTTTCATGGGGAGCGGCAGCATCGGTTCGGGCATTACCTACAACGCTATCGCCTTGGGCGCTGCTGTCAATGCTGTGGTTACGCTGCAATTGTATGCGTTCGATGATCCACGCACTGCTCTCTTGCTGTCGAAGTTTGCAGCTCTCGTGAGGATACCCGGTTTGGCGTGGGCGTTCAAGGCATTCTCCCGCCCGCTTGCGCAACGCTTCCCCAAGCTGCGTCTTCCGTATTTACCGCTTGCGCATTGGGAACACATGCTCGATGAGCGGGACAGGGCTCATGGTTTCGTCGACAAGTGGAAACACGATCCCTACACCCCGCGCACGATCACGCTCAAGGCGTTTGCAAGCCTCCAGTATTCACCACCACGTATATCGTTAGCACGTAACCAGACGCCATGGTTGGTGATCAACACGATGCGCGATAAGATGGCGCCGCCGCACGTCACTAAAGATACATACGCTCGGCTAGGCGGTCCGAAAAAATACGTTGAGATAGACTGGGGCCACTTCTCGCACCAAGCTGCGTTCATGGACGAGTTCGTGACCCTCGCCGACGCATGGTTCAAGCAATAGGGTTAGCAAACTTTCGCAAGATCAGGTATAGTGATGGCCATTCCCAGGGAGAGAGGAGGTTGTGATGAGTGACACGATGATTGCTATTGAGTTTCAGGCGCAAGTAAAGGATGGCGCCATCGAAGCGCCGGAGCAATACCGTGAGCAAGTAGCAGGCACAGTACGAGTCATCATTTTACGCGCTGAACCGTGGAAAAAGAGCAAAATCATTGAACGGCTGTTACAACATCCTATTCAAGATCCTGCCTTCCGACCCTTAATCTGCGACGAAATATATAATCGGCAGAGGTAGCGCTTTGGTTGCCGCATCGAACAAAGGCTTCAGATTGTCAACCCTTTTAAGTAAAGCGCCGCTTCTTAATGCTATAAGCCAATGACAAGCTCATGACAACCACCGCCATCATCTCCTCGGAGTGTTTAGACCTCATTCCAATGACTCCGGCTTTTTTGGAAGCGGCGCTGCGGAGTGAATCCAGATGTGCTGAAGCCATCCTTGGTCTCTCCATCCCATCCGAGTGGTTCCAAGAACAAACACTGATGCAACTGCGCCTGGAAGAACTCCACGCAAACCTCGCCCTGCAACCCTGGCTCCTGCGGGCCATCGGACTGCGCAGCCGGCGCCTGATGCTTGGCTATATCGGCTTCCATATACAGCCTGGACCGGCATATCTGCACGACCTGGCGCCCGGCGGGTTCGAATACGGATATACGATCTTCGCGTCTTTTCGGCGGCAGGGATACGCGCGCGAAGCGTGCGTATCCCTGATGAAATGGGCGGTCCAGGAGCATGGGGTGACCCGGTTTGTGGTCTCGATTCGCCCGGATAATATTCCCTCGCGGCGTTTGGCCGATAGCTTTGGCTTCAAACGGATCGCATACTGATGAAGAGGATGGGCTCGAAGATATTTACCAGTTATGCTACTCAGACGAATGACGAGCCCGTTTTCAGGCTGCGCGCTATGATTGGGCTGACAGAGCTGTTGTCTAACAAGCGGTTATGGCTGCTATCACTAAGGAAAAAAACTGTCTATGGAAACCCTGTTGCTCCGTCGCTCTGATGTGATTCAATTGCTGGATGTTGCTGCGGTTATTCCTCTGTTACGTGAAGCGTTCTGTGCTTATTCGCATGAGCGCACTATCGCCGCACAGCGTGCCCGTTACCCACTGTCAAGCCTCGGTACGGTTATGGTTTTAGCGCCAGGGTTGAATGCCCGTATCCCTGCCTATACGGTCAAAGTCCACGCCAAATTCCCCGATCAACAACCTGCTATTCGTGGAGTATTGCAGCTCTACGATCTGCAAACTGGTCAATTACTCGCGGTGATGGACTCGACCTATATCACAGCCGTCCGAACGGGGATTGCTGGCGCACTGGCTGCGCATGAGCTAGCGCGTTCTGACGCAACGACTATCGCGGTGGTTGGCGCGGGAGCACAAGGCAGACATCTCCTACAGTCACTGGCTCGCATGCGGCAAGTCAAGCGCGTGCAGGTTTTTGACACGAACACAAAGACGGCAGAGATCTATGCCCATGAACTGAGCGCTGCTTTGCGGTTGCCAATCGCAGTAGCTCCATCAATTGCTGTGGCGGTTGCGCACGCCGATATCATTTTCACCGCGACCTGGTCACGTCAACCGTTTCTCTTCCCAGAGATGGTCAGTCCTGGGGCGCACATAAGTACGATTGGCCCAGACGAACCAGGAAAATGCGAATTGGATGCCACACTCATTCGACAGAGTCTTTTTGTCTGTGATGATCGCGAATTGGCAGTAACAATGGGGGCGATTGGCGGCGCTAGCTTGTCTTCTGAAGCCATCGCGGCAGAATTAGGTGATATACTCAACGCAGCGCACCCCGGGCGAACCAGCCCGGAGCAACTGACCGTGTATGGCGGTGTTGGAGTCGCCTTTCAAGACTTGGTTGCGGCGTGGCACGTGTACCAGCAAGCGCAGCACCATCAAATTGGAACATCTATCGACTTTCTTTACTAAGAAAGAGCGTGTCGCTGCCTGAGCGCCCCTGGTTGCCCGGCAACAATACCGCGCCATACAGGAGCGACTCCCGCCTAATACGTTCGATTAGGCAAACTGCAGTGTTCTTGTGCTGAATGTCTTCGGTGGCTTTTGGAAGCTTGTCGCTGGACAGCAAACATGTTGTTTGCAAACAATGCCAGCACTGCACCATTACAAGAAAAGGATATTTGTATTATGTTCGAAGACCTCAGCCGTGAGCGCATCAAAGCCGCTTACACCCTCATTCGTCCGTATATTCGGCGCACACCGATCATCGATGTCGATGGCGTCGATTTCGGTATCGACACGCCACAACTCTGCCTGAAGCTCGAATTGCTCCAGCACTCGGGCTCGTTCAAAGCGCGCGGAGCCTTTACCAACCTGCTGATGCGGGATGTGCCGCCCGCGGGTGTTGTGGCTGCGTCGGGCGGCAACCATGGGGCAGCGGTGGCCTACGCCGCGATGAAGCTGGGCCAACAGGCTACCATCTTCGTGCCTAGCGTCTCCTCCCCGGCGAAGATACAGCGCATCCGTGACTACGGCGCCCGCCTTTTCGTGACCGGCGAGCGCTACGCTGACGCGCTCGCGGCAAGTGAGGACTGGGGCGCTACAGCGGGCGCGTTACCCATCCATGCCTTCGAACAAGTCGAAACGCTGCTTGGTCAGGGCGCGACCGGCCTAGAGCTAGCCGAACAAGCGCCAGATCTCGATACACTGTTTGTGGCGGTAGGCGGCGGCGGCTTGATCGGCGGCATCGCCGCGTGGTACCGCGGCCAGGTCAAGATCGTGGGTGTCGAACCTATAGCTGCACCCACGCTGTTCCGTGCGCTCGAAGCGGGGCAGCCCGTCGACGCCGCGGCGGGCGGCATCGCGGCGGACTCGCTTGCGCCGCGGCGGGTCGGCGAGCGGATGTTCCCCATCGCACAACACTATGTCGATCACGTCATCCTTGTGACCGACGAGGCGATCCGAGGAGCTCAGATAACCCTCTGGAAGGTTATGCGGCTCGTCGCAGAGCCGGGCGGGGCGGCAGCCCTGGCAGCATTGTTGTCGGGCCAATACCGGATCAAGCCTGGCGAACGAGTCGGCGTGCTGCTCTGTGGCGGCAACTCGACCGCAGTGGACTTTCAGCGTTGAGCGTGCATACAGTGTGAAATAACGGGGTCGCTATGTTGATTTAGCAAGGTGTTCAGGTTATCAGCTGGGCGGATATCGAGCAAGAGCAAGACCTCCTTGACCAATGGTTATTCTGTGCGTCCCAGGACTTGTACTGGCACATCGGCGCATTGGAGTAGTAGATTGGTGTAGATTGCGAACATGCGATACGATAGAGTTGTTGTTATTAGACAGCTAACATGAACCATCCAAATGCCATGCAACGCATCACAAACACACAGCGCAAATACTTACGCAGCCTGGCGCACCACCTCAGGCCGGTCGTCCAGATTGGCAAGCAGGGTGTAACTTCTTTTTTGCTGGAAAAGGTCGATCGCGAACTCAACACGCACGAGTTGATCAAGTTGCGATTTCTCGATTTCCGCGATCAGAAGCAGGAACTCGCGCAGGCCATCGCCGAAAGCTCCGGGAGCAGTTTGGTCAACCTGGTCGGCAACGTGGCAACGCTCTACCGCGAGAATCCCGACCCGGAGAAGCGCAGCATTGTTCTGCCGGCTGACTATATGGACGAAACGCTATAACGGCGCGCTGCTAAACCAAATGGCCGTGCATTACAGTGACGGCTTGCCCGCCCAGGATGACTCGTTCACCAGCCAGTCGCACCCGTACCACGCCGCCGCGTGACGATGCCTGGTAGGCCAGCAGGGCAGACTTGTTTAGCCGCTGGCTCCAGAAAGGTCCAAGGCAACAGTGCGCCGAGCCGGTCACCGGATCTTCGTCAATGCCCGCGCCGGGAGCGAAGAACCGTGAGACAAAATCGTATGTTTCGCCCTCGGCGCGGCTGGTCGCCATCAAGCCCCGTATTGACAGCGTGCGCAACAGCGTAAAATCGGGCGATAGCCCGCGTACCTCGGTCTCAGACGCAAGCTCGACCAGATAGTCGAATTGGTTTTTGCCAACATACACCGGTGATGCTCCCAGGGCGCGGATCAGGTCAGGCGGGGCGTCGGTTGGCGTGTCAGGTTTGGCCGGGAAGTCGAGTTCGATCCAGTCGTCCCGGCGGGTTGCTGTGAGCAAACCGCTGCGAGTATGAAAGCGGGCCGGTTCATCTGCGGCAAGATGCTTCTCTTCCCACAGAACGTGAGCGCTCGCCAAGGTCGCGTGCCCACAGAGATCCACCTCGACTATTGGTGTAAACCAGCGGAGGCTGAACCCATCTTCCTGACGAAGCAGGAAGGCGGTCTCCGAGAGATTCATTTCCCGCGCTACGTTCTGCATCCACGTTTCGTCGCGGGGTTCCGGCAAAATACAGACAGCTGCCGGGTTGCCCCGAAACGGCTGTTCAGTAAACGCATCGACCTGGGTAATTGCTTGAGGCATACATTCCGCCTTCCTAGATAGGCTGTTTTGCTATCGGTGTCAAAAGACAAAGCGATCTGCGGCAAGCATCTTGGTCACATGAAGTGTGTTCGACAATGGCGCACTTCACGCATTATATTCAAGACAAGTAGGTGTTCTTGATCGTACATGCTGATTATAGCTGAATGATGACGTGTGTGAAGAGACAATCTCGTTGTGTTGGGCTATGTCAAAGCCCATCGCTTGCTTTGTCGCGGCGGTCAAACCCATGTGCATCGCTTTAGAATAGAGAAAGGCTGCCGGACTCCAGGCGGATCTGCATGTATCTGCGCCCATCGGCGCCATCTGCGTTCTACTGTAGTCAGGTTGCGATCCTCATCAATCTGGGCTATCATTGATATGCACTCGCACACGATAGGCGCAAGGGGATACACATGCGTTTGTTGGTCCGTATATTGTTGTGGCTTGTTACCATCATCGCCGGATTGATTATTCTTGTGCTGCTCTCGATCCCAGTGGACGGGCTGATTGGCGGTGGTCGGGTCGAGCAGCTTACCAACACGACGATCCCCAACCCAGATGGTCCGCCAATCCGCGCTTTCGTGGCTCGACCCGCTACGCCTGGTCCGCATCCGGCAGTGATCATGATCCACGAGTGGTGGGGCCTCAAGGCGGAAATTGTTGGCAAGGCCGAAGCGCTCGCCGACGAGGGCTATGTGGTCATCGCGCCGGATACGTTTCGCGGCAGTAGCACGAGTTTAATCCCCCGCGCTATCTACCAGGTTAGCACCACCTCGCCAGCGCAGGTCAATAGCGATCTCGATGCGGTGTTTGCCTGGTTGGTCGGCCAAGCCGACGTACTACCTGACAAGATCGGGATTATGGGGTTCTGTTACGGCGGGCGCACCTCGTTGTTGTATAGCCTCCATAATGCCAATATTGCCGCTACCGCGATTTTCTATGGCATGGCAACGACCGACCCGAACGAGCTGCGTGCTTTGCCCGCCCCGGTCTTGGGGATCTTCGGCGGTTCCGACAGCTCCATTCCGGTCGAGGAAGTCCGTGCGCTAGAGAGCGGACTCAACCAAGCTGGTATTCCCAACCAGATTTCGCTCTACGATGGCCAGCCGCATGCCTTTGTGACCAGCATCGAGGCAATCCGCCAAGGCGGACCGCAGCAGCAAGCCTGGAACGAGTTACTGACCTTTTTGAGTGACGCCTTGCAGCAGACAAAATCCGCTTTCATCCCGCCGCAGCGACCGATTTGGCAGGATATCTCATCGGTGACGACCTGGCTGGGAGCGTTACACCATCGCTTCGTCTGCGGATTGGAAGGGTAGGGTCTTGTGAGCGAGCCAGAGCTGTCAGCACAACTAGCGCAACCCGCAGCTATCCCAGACCAACTGGAGATTGTGCCTCTCTTCGGGATGGTCGTCTATCCGCAAACGGTGATCCCGCTCGCTGTGGGGCAAGCCTCTGTGGTCCAGCTTTTCAATGAACCGGCAAGCGGATCGTGCTTGCTTGGTCTGGTCGCGTTGCGCGCCGAAGATCACCGCCCGGAGAACCCGCGCCCAGAAGACTGCTATGCGATTGGAACCGTGGCTTTAGTGCATCGCCTGCTCCGCCTGCCGGATGGTACGCTGCGGGTGGCGGCTCAGGGCCTAGAGCGGTTTACCATCGAAGAACCCCAGCCCGACGAGGGAATATTCCGTGCGCGGATACGTATTTTGCCAGAAGACCCGCCTATAGACAAACTCCAGGAATCGAGCGGTGCGTTGAAATTACTAGTAGAACAGATCGCCGGTTTGCTTTCCGGCTTTAACCAGGAGTTGCTGGCCGAGATCAGCGCTGAGGATAATCCTCAGCGCTTGGTTTATCTGGTTGCTGCTACGATGCTAGCACGGCGTAGCATCGCCGAGCGCCAGCGCATTCTGGAGCTTGGACAGACGCACGCCCGAATCGATGACCTGCGTACGATCTTGACCAACGAGTTGCGCGTGATCCAGGCTAGTCCGTCGTGGATCGTTCCAGGTAATTCAAAGCCCGCACCACCCGATCAGCCCAAGCCGGCTTCGACCGCAACCGCAGAGTGTGCGCTGCTGCCGGGTAGCGCCTATTGGTTGCGTTGGGCGGCGGCGGGGGGGGAGCTTACTGCTATCGAAGCAGTAAAGATGTCGGGGCACGGCCAACTCCGCGTCACGGGACAGCGTGGCGCGCTGCTCCGCGACATTGCTCAGGTTGCGCTCTCGTGGGTGCGCACCGGCGCGCCCAAATTGGGTCTTGCGCCAGATTTCTATGACCTGCTCGATCTACACCTGCATGTTCCCCCTGGTGCGTCGCGCGACGATGTTGGGTCGGCGGGCGTTGTTGTTGTAACGACTCTGGTTTCGTTGTTGACTCGGAAGCCGGTTATCGCAGGCTTGGCGCTTGCCGGCGAGATTACCCTCCACGGGCGCGTCTTGTCAGTAGGCCGCGTGCGCGACAAAGCATTGGCGGCCTATCATCTGGGGGTGAAGACCTTCATCCTGCCAGCGGCGAATGCACGCGATCTCGACGAACTGCCTAGCCATATTCAGTCTGCACTGACCTGTATCTTTGTTGAGCGGATTGAAGAAGTTCTAGCGGCGGCGTTTAGATAAACAGTTGGGCTATGCAAACGCAGGGTTTTGACATAGCCTTGCGCATCACCTCACACCAACTCCATCACTTCGATCTTATCTAGAGCAAACGAACGCCAATCATCGCGCAAAAAGCAAAAGGCGCGTAGAAAGACCCCGCTCCGCTCCTGGGTTAGCTCCAAGGGGTAGATGTAGCGCTCGGTGGGTTCGGGGCTGCTCCGTGAGCGATAGATGATCCGCAACTGGCGTCCTTCACGCAGCGCCTGAGAAACCAGCGGCGGCTGGACGGGGTCGGGCTGTTCGGGGAATAACCCGCGTTGGTAGCGCAAAACATCGCCTAGTGCAGTGATGCCGAGGGCGGCGAGTTGCTCAGCCAGGTATCTAAATAAACCATACAGCGCCCAAACATCGCTCATGGCCCGATGTTCGGGGCGAGATAAGCCGAGATCACAGGATAACGCCTTTAAGCTGTATGAATGACGGCGTAGCAGACGTCGTGCCAGCACGAGCGTGTCAAAAACCGGATTGGCCGGAAGCGGACGCCCTAAAAGCATCAACTCGCGTCCAAGAAACGCCATATCGAAGGGCGCATTGTGGGCAATCACCACCGCATCGTCGAGCAATTCTTGCACTATAGCGGCGATCTGTCTGAAGGGCGGCGCGTCACGGAGCAGTTCCTCCGAGATGCCATTGATAGCAAAAGCTCGGGCTTCGAGGGGGCGCTGCGGATCGACCAGGGTGCTGAATTGGGCTTGGATTTCTCCGTTGCAGACGCGCAACAGCGCAAGCTCGCAAATACGATGGCCTTGCGAGGGAAACAAGCCGGTTGTTTCCACATCGAAGAAGACTAGTGGCAGAGCGTCTAACGTTTGCCTACATAGTGCGTCAGCCGGTAATTCAGGTGTGACAAGATACGAAAGTGTGTTCATTAGGCGACAGGCACTCGTTCGGCGACATCGGGCGCGATGGTCAGGAGCGAGCGACTCACCCAGCCTTCAGTGTTGCGCTCAGTACGGACTAGGAACCAGTTGCCGTCGGCGGTTTTGCTTAACAATATCACCGTCTCGCGGGCATGGATCTGGTCTACGACGTTGTCCGGTGTAATGACGGGCTCGCGGCGTACGTTGCCGCCATTGAATACGGTTGCGGTAAGCCCGGCGCCTGGTGTGACGACAGTTGTTGCAGTTCCAACAGTCGCCGCAACAGTAGGCGTAGGAGTCGCGGTTGATGCAGCGCTTGCTCCTCGTACGGGAACCTGGTCAATCACGGCCTGATCGATGGTTAACAGCGTAACACTCACCCAGCCTTCTTCGTCGCGGATGGTCTTGATCCGATACCACTGGCCATCAGGAGTTTTCTCAGACAACTCAACCGTCTCGCCAGCGTTGATCTGGGCCAAGACGTTGTCCGATGTAATGACCGGCTCACGGCGTACATTGCCGCCGTTAAAGACCGTAGCGGTCAAGGCTGACGTAGCAGTGACTGTAGGCGTGGCGCTCGCGGGCGTACTCGTCGGAGATGCGGCGACTGAAGATGTTGGCGTGGCAGTGGGCTGTTCGGCGGTTGGTTGAGCGCCGTAGAATGCGTCAGCATAGAGACTCGGCACGCTGAGCGGGGCGTTGTGCGATACTTGACCGCTGACATCAGCAAGCACGACCGTATACGTTGTGCCAGAGGCGGCTTGAGGCGCATTCTCAAGCCGGCGCAGGTTAATCTCGATCTGCCCATTGCTGACCGTTGTCTGCGCGGTGTCTGGATCGTACCAAGGGAACACTTGGTCACCCTCTAGCACCTGAGCCTGTACACCTGTGCCATTGCTCAGAGTCGTATCTGCGGTAATGCTAATCGTGTTTTCGTTGACAACATCGGCTTGTGTGATGGTAATCGCTGGCGGCAGCGGCGTTGGTTCAGTCGTCACTTGCGGCTCGGGAGGGAAGACGAACAGAATCATGATCACCAAGCTCACGATCACCAGCATCGGCACAATGACCAGCAGAATTTTGCCTGCTAGAGAGAGATTGGTGAAGCGTTCACGCCAGCCGCTTGGCTCCTCGTCTATTTCAGCCGTGTAGTCACGCAGCGAGCCGAGATCAGGGATCTCCTGATCAGCGGTCGTTTTGCGGCGAAGCAGCAGCGGAATAATGATCAGCAGCAACAGCACCGCAATGATGGCAATGATTACGATGGCTGGTGATATTGAGCTGAGTGCATTTTGCATCTCGGCTAAGTCCTTTCCATTCACCGAGTATGGTTCTGAGGGGACATTCCAGATCGATGGGTTCGGTTAACAGCTTCTGGAACAGCATCATAGACTAGATTTACCCCTCACAATCCCTCTCCTCAAACTTTTGAGCTAGTTTTGCACAACCTCTTGTAAATTATGCATATCATATGACAACTTGCTGCGCAATGCAAGCGGAAAACCAGCAAAAAATCACTTATAGTGTAACTTGTTTCGTCTCGACCGATGAGTGTTGCCTAAGCGAGCCGGGGACTCAGCCCAGAGACGGAGTTTTATGCAGGGCGGATTATGGTATAATTTGGGCGCAGGTTCTTTGTTGCAGTTAAGCGGTAGACCAATGATCAACGCTATTACCCAATCCACTTTGCCCCTAACATCCAGCAGTTCTTGGCTTTTGCCCACTGCATTTCATGGGAACGCTTGGTATTGGGTCGGTCTGTTGCTTACCACTCGCGGTTTCATGGCGGCATAGCCGCCAACTCCCCTTTGTAACGACGAATGAGGAATAATGAGCGATGAAACGGACAGGCGTCCGCTATCGTTAGGTGATCATTCCTCGTCCATCTCGCCCTATTTTCGTGTACACGTTTGCAAAGCATAGAGTGCAGGTCGATTAGTCCGACCTGTGTCGTATATCGCGTATAGATAAGGAGTATAACTGTGCCCGAACATATACTTGTCGCTGTTGCCTGGCCATATGCCAATGGACCGCGTCATATTGGACACGTGGCTGGCTTCGGCGTTCCATCGGATATTTTTGCCCGCTATCAACGGCTCAAGGGCAACTACGTGTTGATGATTAGCGGCACCGACGAGCACGGCACACCCATCACTATTGCCGCCGACAAAGAAGGCCTCTCGCCCAAAACGCTGGTCGACCGCTATAGCGAGATCATCAGTGAAGATCTGCGCAACCTGGGCTTGAGCTATGATACCTTCACCCGTACGACGACGCAGAATCACTATCGGGTGACCCAAGATATCTTCAAGACCCTCTATGACAAAGGGTATATCCTCCGCAAGACTGCGCTGGGCGCTTTTTCAGCGACCACCGGGCGCACCCTGCCGGATCGCTATGTCGAGGGTACATGCCCCTTTTGCGGTTATGGCGAGGCGCGTGGTGACCAATGCGACAACTGCGGCAACCAACTCGATCCTGTCGATTTGATCAACCCGCGCTCGAAAATCGATGGCACAGCGCCGGTATTCAAAGAGACGGAACACTTCTTCCTTGACCTGCCGGCGTTTGCCGAGCAGCTTGCAGCGTGGATTGAACGACAAGAGCATTGGCGGCCCAATGTGCGCAACTTTTCGCTCAACTTCCTCAAGGAGTTGAAGCAGCGTGCCATCACCCGCGATCTGGAATGGGGCGTGCCCATTCCCCTGCCCGAGTATGAGCAGCGCGACGACAAGAAGATCTATGTCTGGTTCGACGCGGTGATTGGGTACCTTTCGGCCAGTGTGGAATGGGCGAACAATCGGGGAACTCCCGACGCTTGGCGCGACTGGTGGCAGAATCCGGCGGCGCGCCATTTCTACTTCATGGGCAAAGACAACATTGTCTTCCACACCATCATCTGGCCGGCGCAGCTCCTTGGTTATGGCAATGGCGGTGCGATCGGCGGCAATGGCGATAAACCGGCGCTGGAATTACCCTACAACGTCGTCAGCAGCGAGTTTCTCACGATGGAGGGCAAAAAATTCAGCAGTAGCCGGGGCATTGTGATCTACGTCAATGACTTTCTCAGTCGTTACGATCCCGACCCGTTGCGCTATTTTCTTACCATTGCCGGGCCTGAGAACCAGGACACCGACTTCACCTGGGTCGAGTTTGTTCGCCGCAACAACGATGAGTTGGTCGCTACGTGGGGCAACCTGGTCAATCGCACGTTGACCAATGTGTACCGCAACTTTGGCACAGTACCCCAGCCAGGCCCATACGCTCCTGGCGACGAAGCGCTGATCGCGGCAGTCGAAGCCGGATTTGATACCGTGGGTGAACTGCTCGATGGGGCGCGCTTCAAAGCCGCGCTGACCGAGGCGATGCGGCTGGCGGCGCAAGTCAATGGCTATTTGAGCGAGCAAGAGCCTTGGAAGGTGATCAAGCAGGACCGTGAGCGTGCGGCGACGATCCTCTACGTGGCGCTGCGCTGTGTTGACAATCTCAAGATGCTGATCGCGCCGTTCTTGCCTTTCACAAGCCAGAAGCTGCATGAGTTGTTGGGCTACACAGGCTACATCGCCGGGCCGCTGGAGTTTCGCGAATATACCGAAGATAACAACAGCAGCCATCGCATCCTGACTGGCGATTACGCGAGCTGGGTCGGGAGTTGGAGCTCATCCGCTCTGCCGATTGGGCAGCAGTTGCGCGAGCCCAAACCGTTGTTCAAAAAGCTGGACGAGAAGGTTGTTGCAGAAGAACTGGCGCGAATGGAACAGTGATCGATCTTATGAAGCAGCTTAATTTTTCCAAGGGGTGTGGCGGTTTTGTGATCGCCACACCCCGACCGATTGTGAAATGGCATTGGTCGTCGGTCATTCCCAGTCTGCCATCTGATCGCCCTGCTCAAATGGGCCTATCGGCCTCCTCCAAACATTGTGTTACGAACCTCCACTGCGGTATCGGGATTATCGCTGAAGAGTCCATCAATGCCGAGGCTAAAGAACAATTCGTACTCCGCAATGGCGTTGCCGTAGTTTGATGCAAAAGCTGGATTAGCCGGATCGCCGACTTGGAAGTCGGTTGGTAGGAATGTATTCTCGTTGCGGAATGTCCAGCCGTGAACGATCAGGCTTGCCGTATGAGCGTCGCTGATCAGTGTCGTTGGATCGAGTAAGTTCCCGGCGCTGTTGCGCGGCACGATAAGGTTTTTGTTCACTCCAATGCCCTGAGCGTAAGCGGCGATCTCCGCGAGGCCGGCTGGTGTGATCAGATCGGCGTAGGTTCGCGGGTCGCCGCTGACCACAAAGTCGTAGGGTTTCCCGCTCGAGTTGATAAGCTGAACCAGAGAAACCTTGGTCATCGCACTCAGATCCCTAAGATTACTGACTTCAAACGATTGGATATAGACCGGCGCCCATCGATCGCGCAGGCCATTGGCATGCAGGGTCTGAACCAAGGGTTCTTCCATCGAGAGACCGATGCTATCGAAGTAGGTCGGGTGTTTAGTTTCCGGGTAGATGCCAATAATCCGGCGCTGTTCTTTACTTTTGCGCTTCGCCAAGTCAATGATCTCTTGCAGGGTTGGCGCCTGGTATCGTCCATCGTAAAGCATGTTTTGCTGACGGGTCTGGGGCAGGCGCTCTTTCGCACGGAGCGTCTTCAATTCGGCAAGGGTAAAATCCTCAGTGAACCAGCCACTTATCGGCCTGCCGTCGATCATTTTGGTCGTGTAGCGATCAGCAAATGCGGGATGCTCGGCAACATCGGTTGTTTCCGATATCTCGTTCTCGTGGCGAGCGACCAGAACGCCGTCTTTGGTTGAGACGAGGTCGGGTTCGATGTAATCCGCTCCCGTATTGATCGCCAGTTCATACGCCGCTAACGTGTGCTCGGGGCGGTACCCGCTTGCCCCGCGGTGCCCGATAACAATCGGATCGTCAGATAGATACATAGTTGCATCAACCATTGCGGGTGCAAAAACCACTGCTAGTGTGACCGCAACGAGCACAGCCGATCGCTTGAAGGTAAACATGATGGTGTTCCTCACTTGGTAAACTGGATACAACAGCTAAGTGCAAACATCAGGAAAGCCTGCCCCTGCAACAACCTGTGCAAGGCGCTGGAAACGCGCCGCATATTAAAACCGTATATGCCGTACAGCGGTGGCATATTATAGCTCAATTGCGAGGCGCTTGAGGCATTCTGTTGGAACGCGGCGCGATCTGCTTGCGTGATGTAGTGGTGGAACGTTCGCAGTACAACGCAAAAAACCCAAGGGCTTATTGGGAAGGTTTCCTAACTGGATGTTCTCAGTCTAGCATAGCGATATTAAGATAAGGTGAAGAAAATATTAAACCTGATGAGATGGGGGATGAGGCAGTGCAGCGGTAGAGATCTTCCTAAGAAGCTGTTTGAAAAGCCCTCGGAAGAGACAAGATCTGGAGCAAACGCTTGGTCGCAGTGGGGTGCGGGTAGGTCGGATGGCATTGTGCGCACGCTATGCTCGCGCGGCAGCATAGCTGCAGCAGTCTGTAGCCCTTTTCAGACAATCACTCTAATGAATGTTGACGATCAAAACCGAATCATGGAAAAGGCGCTCGTCGTGCCGCCTTGAGGCGGTTGTACTGCCGTTAAATCGCCTCAAGGCGATCCGACGCAGACTGCCTTTGTTGATGGTCAAATATGGATGAGGCAGTACGACTTTAGACTATCCTTGTTGATGGTCACATTTCATTAGAACAGGGCGTATCCTGCTTAGGATATTTATCCGACTCCTTCTTCACTGCTATGCATCAGGGAAGGTGATGGCAATGCCGTATTGGGTAGCGGTATCCAGTTGGCGCCCTTCGTAAAGGTTGTTGTCGGCGCTTCGTGACGATGCACTGCCTCGTGGGCGGAGTTGCTTACAAACGTCTTTCCTTCGCGCTCAACAATGCGGAGGAAGGCCAACGCAACCTGTGGATCAAACTGCGTGCCACTACAACGACGCACTTCCGTGATGATCTCCTCTAACGATAACCCTTCATGATAAGGACGATCCGACGCCATCGCTTCAACCGAGTCGCAAAGGTTGAGAATGCGCGAGCCGAGCGGGATCTGATCGCCAGACAGTCCGTCGGGGTAGCCGCACCCATCCCAACGCTCGTGATGGTAGCGCACAAATGTTGCCAAATGACGTAGCGCTTGTGTTTGTTCGAGCAACTCGGCGCCGATTGTAGCGTGGCGTTTAATATACTCATACTCGCTATCTGTAAGCTTATCAGGCTTGTGCAGCAAGCACTCGGGAATTGCAATCTTCCCGATATCATGCAGCAGCCCGGCCTGACGGATCGAGCGTACCTGATCGTTCGGAAGGTCTAATTCTTGTGCAATTGCTTTGGCATAGCGGGCCACGGCGGCGGCATGGCTGCCGCCGAATGGGTCGCGTGCATCGAAGAACCGTGCCAGTGTTTCGAAGAGCTCGTCGTTTAGCTTTTGGATAGACTGACTGGCTGTGACGATTTTCCGATTTGCCTGTGCTATCTCGCGATTCATTCGCTGTAACTCACGAATGCTCGTCCGTGTTCGCTCCATGTACTGTTTCTGTGCGTAGCGCATTGCAAAGATCGGTAGCACAAATACGAATACACCGCCCAATCCAAAGGCGCGGTAGGCGATTGCCAGTACCATTCCCATCATGCTGAGAAACATGTAGTGGCTGAGTAACCAGCGATATTGCTCCCGCCACACCTCACGGGCAAGACGTCCAGTTGTCAACCCAATCGCTACTGCCAATAAGCCGGTTTCGATACTGAAATATGCAATTGCGGCAAGGCCCATTGGCACGAGCAATAGCGGTGTGGAAGCGACACTGAGCGGCAGATGGAGTGTATGCAGCGCCAAAGCTGGCACCGCTCCGGCCAATGTGTGGTTTGCCCAGTTGAACAATATCTTGTGTAAATCTGAAAATCGGCGTTCATTGCGCCATGTCGCTAGCGCTGTTCCCAGCGCACACGCTGCGCTGATCGCCGCCACGGCTGGCAAACCTCCAAGCATTGCTGCCGAGAAGATTAATGCTATGCTCACGGATATCGAGCCTTGCTCATAGAGATCGACTCGAAACAGCTCGGCCAATAAAGTGAGCGCCAACAGAACAAGAAGCATTTCTAAGGCGAGCGCTGGCGCTAACCTCCAGCCAATTGAGGCAACTGCAACACCAGCCGCAATGACCGCAAACACGAAGATAGATAATACCCGGCTCGATGTTTTCGTGCGGGTTTCGACTGTACGTTGGAGATCAGTCTCTTCTGCTGCGCCGGCGGGCGATGTCGGTGCGTTGGCAGCGGGCGCTGCGACTGCTCCAGCAAGTTCTAGGTTCGAAGTGTGATTCGATTGCGGTGCGACTACTTTCGGCTCTGGCGCTGGAGTATTAGCAGATGCGGGTGCTACCGCAACAGGTTCTGTCGCCGGATCAGGCTTGTCCGGCTTGGCGGGTGTAGCTGTATTTGACGTCGTAGGCGCGCTGGATAATGCCAAAGCTGCAGCATATTGCTCAGATGTACCTTGATCCTCCATGACTTTTTGGAGTTCAATCGAGTGTGGCACATCGGCGACATACACCACTTGGTTACGCCCGCGCAACTTTGCTTGGTACACTGCAACGTCAGCTTTGTGGCTCAGCTCTGTGGCAGTAGACGCATCGTCAGGGAAACAGGCCACTCCCAGACTCATGGTGGCGTGGATTGGTGTTGGGTGCGTTGAAACATTGAAAGGAGCTTCTTCAATAGCACGTCGGATTCGTTCGGCTGCCGCGATTGCCTCACCGACGCTTGTTTCGGGCAATACTATTGCAAATTCTTCGCCGCCAAAGCGGCCAGTAATATCATAATCTCGCACCTGCGCGCGGATGATCTTCCCGATGCCGCTAATCACAACATCCCCAGCTAAGTGTCCGTAGGTGTTGTTGATTGTCCGCAGCAAGTCGAGGTCGGCCATAATCAACGCCAGAGGTCGGTTGAAGCGCTGCGCACGAGCTAGCTCCTCAGCGTAGCATCGATTGAAGTGACGAGGATTGAGCAGTCCAGTTTTGGCGTCGGTTTGGGCTTCTTGCTTGAGTTGCGGCACCTTCAAGGCGTGATACATGAGTGCCAGAGGGGAGAGTGCCGGCAGGATCAGCGCTGGATTCAGAGCCCAGAGGATGGCAATAACATAGCCGAGACACGGCAGGATCATATCTGACAGCAGCCCCTGGGGATCAAAAGAGCGCGATTCGCGCCATGTCAGTCCACGGGCTAAAACAAGCGCCAAACCAAGTATTAAGTGGTTGACCAGCACGTAGACACAGGCAGCAGCAACTGCCGCCAGCGCAGCGTACGTACTGTGGAGATCATATTGGGTGCGATTCAGGGCATGAAATACTTGGCTGGCAGTGATGGCGGCAATAACATACATCGTGATGTTGAAGGGTTGCAAGTACCAGGCGCGCAGGTGCTCACTGTTGAATAAGCGTTCCTTGATCCACTCGACAATAAGCGGAAAGACCACCAATATGACAATGAGGAACGGTGGTAACACCAGTAACCCAGCAAACCGAAACAAGGGAGTAGCATAGTATAACGTGTGGCTAGGAGCTTCAACCTTAGCAAGTTGGGCGATTGTCGTGAGAATGAGCAGGCTAATGAACAAGGGCATTGGCGCTGGATCGAAGCGGTACACCAGCAGTGTGGCGGCAGTCAAGGCTGTCCCAGACAGAAACATGGTCCAGATGTAGACCCAGGCGCGTCGTGACATTGTACAATTCCTTCTCTACAACTGGTGCGTGGTTGCACTGATCATACGCCTTTGGGCTGTGAACGGACACTGTGTGACCCAAGAGCGGCGTTGTATCTCAAACAAGGCTTGCCGGCGGCTCCGAAGGATGAACTTTTAATTGTTCCGCACGATACCCGTCCAGTTCGCTGCCGTCCAATTTGCTGCTGTCCAACACAAGGCGCCGGTTGTGTGAACATGTGAGCTCAATGCATCAGAGACGCAGTGGCAGGCGCTGTATCTATAGCTTGACAAATACATTCGTATGTTAGGCGCATGGGCCAGCGCTAGAACAGTAGGTATAGGCAACTCGGCGGCAAAAGTGCGGATTTGCAGGTTATCAGTTATCCACTCGCCTGTATGAGTGATCTGAACGGATAGAGCAGTATTTGGAGCTGCTTGCTGCACAATCGCAATCACCCGCACTAGCGCATGTGGATGTATTGATGCTAGCCCTAATAGTATTTGGTGAGTGCGTTGTATTGCGGGGGGCAGAGTCGCCAACAGAATTGGCATATATGTACAGCAGAGGAAACTATTCCAGTTAATGGGGTAATTGGGCGAAGAGTATATATTCATCGTAGAATCCCTTATGGCTTGGATGGCTGGGCGATCCCCGCAGCAACTGGTTCTACATTACATGTATCTTCTTACTCTTGCTCATCTACTGGCAACTCGCGTGTAGTTGTCAATATAAGGATACTTGTACAATGATTGACGCTGAGGTGTTCCAGCGATCTGGACAGTGTGTTTAATTATAGTATTGTACTCCTATATACCGCGACTAATAGGGTACAGTAATGCCTGTATTCATAACAGTTTTGTCATGATATGCGGCAAGTATGTGGGATAGTAGCGTAGGGTCGGATATAAATTATGTCATTTGAGCATTGCATAGAACAATCCAAACAATACTGCGAAGACGACGCAATACTGCCTTCGGGTAGTGTTTATCCATTGCCTAAAAACGATACTCCATGTACGAGCGGGATAATATATGCGATTATAAAATTGTCAGCGACGCATCTCAGGGGTTGCGAGCAAATGTTGTACTGGCGTGTTGTCACGGAGGTGGTGTTCGACGATTTCGGTCAGCGTGGCGCGGTTTAGTTGAGCATAGCGATAAGGGCCTGGCCAGATAAGCATATTAGGCCCATAGTCACAGTGGTCCTGGCAGCTGCCAACGAACACGTCAACACAAGCGTCGAGCCGATGATTCCACAACTCTAACTCCAGGTGGTCACGTAACCCGCCCAGTCCCTTCGCTGAGCAGTGTGGTCCGCCACAGAGGTAAACACGGTATTTAGCCTCGCTCATTCCGATCTTATCCATCAAACAGCAAACGAGATTTCTCGCAGACTACATCTACATCCCTGTGAGCCTTGTTGCCAGTTACGGGTATCGACCGACAATCAGAACATACAGTCAAAGAATCCCCAGGATGAGGGAGGGCTTGACAGAGGCGCATCCCTGCGAATTTTATCGGGTAGAAGTGTAGCGGTAGTACAAACTACTGCTACACTTCAGCATCACCGCGTCAAACACCAACAATCCATATTGAAGTGTAAACGTGGTTCTTTGTTACGCTTGGAAGCGATCCAGGTATTGAATTGTATCAAAGGGTTGGGACCGCATTTCCACGGCTGCACTGCGTGAGGAATTGCGATAGAGCAACCCTAGCGGCAATCGATCTTTTTCCATTGCATAGTGCATTGCTGCACCCAGATCGCTAACATCGTGGCTGTCAGGAATCTGGTAGACTTTTTCCTTATACAATTTGTAGGTGTCGTAGAAAGTCACACAAGGACTCATTGCCTGGATGAAGGCGAAGCCTGGATGCTCGATGCCCATGCGGATCAGTTCAGCCAGGTGTTTTGGTTGGCTGCTAAAGCCGCGCGCCACAAACGTCGCCCCGCTAGCAAGAACAAGGGCCAACGGGTGAAGCGGCATCGCTTGGTTGCCTAGCGGTGTCGATTTCGTAGTATGGCCGTAAGGCGAAGTCGGCGATGTTTGACCCTTGGTTAGGCCATAGATCTCGTTGTCCATCACGATACAGGTGATATTGATATCGCGCCGCGCCGCGTGGGGCAGGTGCCCTATGCCGATGCTAAAGAAGTCGCCGTCACCGCCGACCGCCATCACTGTCAAGTCAGGACGGGCGAGTTTGAGTCCAGTTGCGGTGGGGAGGGCGCGGCCATGCACTGTATGTAAGCCGTAGCTTTGTACAAAACCAGGTAGGCGGCTGCTGCAGCCGATGCCCGAAACAATCGCCAAGTCTTTCGGGTCGATCTGCATTGCAACGAAGGTCTGCTGGATCGCAGCAAGTACAGCAAAATCGCCGCACCCGGCACACCAAATCGGCTTGAGATCGGTACGGTAGTCTGCTGCCTTGCGCTTCACTGGGGCGGATTCAGTTGCGGTCAATGGGATAGTCATCATAACTCATCTAGCTCCATCTTGTCAAACAAGAACGGGTTCATCAACGCCAAGCAACTCGTGCGCCTTCTTCAAGATATCCAGGCGCGTAAAGGGTAGGCCAGTATATTGCGTGTACGAATGGACCTGGATGCCAAATATGCTCTGGATCAGTTTGGCAAATTGAGCCTGATAGTTGACCTCAGGCACCAGCACAATATCGACACTTTCGATAAATTCTCGAATCGCATCTTCAGGCAGCGGTGTGATCATCTGTACCTGAAGCATCGCAACCGGCAACCCTTCTTGGCTGGCCATATAGACCGCGCCGCGCACTGGCCCAGACGAGGTTCCCCAACACAGGATGCCAAGCCGGGGGTTCTCGGCGCCAAAGCGGCGAACATATTTGCGACTATGCTTGAGCGGTTCGAATTTGCCCCAGCGCTTTTCGGTCATCTGAATATGGGCTTTAGGCGTATAAGCCGGATTGCCGAATTCGTTGTGTTCCAGACCCGTCGCAGTATACTGAGCATTAGGCGTACCTGGCAGCGCCATCGGCGAGATGAAACTGCCATTGATTTTGTAGCGTTGGTATTCGCCCGGCTGCACAGCATCTTCCAACTGGGCGCGTTCAATCCGCGGGTATTTGGCAAGGTCAAACGGTTCAATCGTCTCGGTGCGGAAAGAGAGCGAATAATCCGAGAGGATCATGACTGGCGTTTGATACTGCTCGGCAAGATTAAAGCCCCAGACGGTCAAGTGAAAACACTCGGCAACGCTGGCCGGCGCCAGGACGATTCGCGGCGAGTCGCCGTGACCGCCATAGACAGCAATATTCAGGTCGCTCTGTTCCATCTTCGTCGGCAGGCCGGTTGAAGGTCCGCCACGTTGAGCGTCAACCACTACAACGGGAATTTCGGCCATACTGGCTAGGCCCAGCGCTTCACCCATCAACGCGATGCCCGGCCCTGCAGTGGCAGTCATCGCCTTCTTTCCTCCGTAGGAGGCGCCAATACAGCTCATGATTGCAGCGATTTCGTCCTCGGCCTGCAAATAAGCGCCGCCGATACGGGGCAGCACACCCGCCAATCCTTCCATAATGTCTGAGGCAGGAGTAATCGGATAACCGGCGAAAAACCCAATGCCGGCATGCAGTGCGCCAGCAACAATTGCCTGGTTGCCGGTCATTACTAGCCGTTGCTGTTCACCGGCGGACTCCATCCAGAAACTGTCAGTTTTTGTAACCGAGGATTTGGCATACTCGATCCCGGCCCGTAGTGAAGCCAAGTTGAGTTCGAACAAGTCGACATTCTTCCCCAGCTTGATTCGAACAATGTCTTCCAATTTGCTCGACCCAAGGCCGAACAACGTGACGACTGCGCCTAGGGCGGCAACGTTTTTACCGCGCCGATTACCAGCCTCCTGCGCGAGCCGGTTGATAGGGATTGGGTATGCAGTCCCCCGGAAGCTAGCTGGCGGCGTTAACTCATCAGGATCATAGAGCAACACCGCCTTGCGCGCGAGTTCATTGTGGTGAAGATCCCAAGCTTCCTGATTGAACGCAAAGAGGACATCAACCGCATCGCCCATCGAGCGCACAGGCGCGTTTGAAGCGCGGACCTGCACCATCACAGGACCACCTTTGATCTCTGCTGGTGTGGTGCGGAAGGTAAAAACATGGAGGCCGGAGCGGGCCGCGGCCAGTGCCAACATTTCCCCCGTCGCATTGCTGCCATCCCCCGACTCGCCGGCAATGCGAATAACCAGATCTTCTTTTTGGATCATTACTTGCACCCTTGCAATCTTCAGATTGCGCAACGATGTGCGCTTATTAAGTATCGTAGCTTCAATCGGGATAAGGGTCTGAACAACTGAAAGTTATATTTTCAGTAAGCCTGGGTTATGATTTTGTAACAATTGTAGCATGCTGCCTGATCCATCGCAATGACGTTTTAGTTATTATGGTATTGCAATACTTGTGCAATCAAGCTGCTGGTTGGAACAATACCCGCCCTTGTATCGCTAGGAACGAATCAGTAGTGTTTAGAGCTCTTTAGAATGCAGCAAATATCCATTTGCGCTCAAGCGCGACTGCAACTTTAACATAGCCCTAACAAGTGGCTTCTTTGCCTTGACACCCCCACATTCCCGTGCTATCCTTCCATACAATATTCTTCTTATAAACTCTCCGTGCGATCCACGGCGATTGCCACCGAGTAACTCTATCTCAGTCTAAAGAGTTATAAAGAGCAAGAAGGCAGATCAGCCCGGTACGGAGGGTTGGTATGCCAGATGTAAAATCGCTTTGGCAGCGCCGCCGATTCTATTCTCCTTTTCGCCGTCACTCTGTCTGCGGCAGATTGTTGATGTCGAGCAGATCCAGATCGCTCTGGGTCTGCTCCGTTTTCAAAGGATATGGTCGCTTATGGATTCTGCTCCTGCATTTGTAGTCAGTCATGCTGATACTGATACCAACTTATGTCCATCCCAGCCGAATGATATATTTTCTAAATTGGAGAAAAGCCCTGACAACGCAGAAGTGGTTTTCGATTTCTCCCAACCTATTCTCTATAGCCCGACGATTAGCGCTTTGGTAGCTCGTCTCCTCTCCTATATGCCTGATGCCGATGATACTATGGTGCGCCGCTCATTTGCGGTGGCTTGTATTGCTCACGAAGGTCAAAAGCGGCAAAGTGGCGAACCCTATATTGATCACCCAGTTGCGGTGGCGACAATCCTGCTCGATTTGCAGATGGACGCTATCTCGATTGCTGCCGCTTTGCTGCACGATGTAGTCGAGGATACCAAAGTCGGACTTTCGCATATTGAAACGATTTTTGGCAGCGAGATCGCCCTCTTGGTTGATGGGGTGACGAAGTTATCGGTCCTCGAGGCCCAGAGCAAAGAAGAAGCCCAAGCCGGCACCTATCGTAAGATGTTCATCGCGATGGCCGATGATCCGCGTGTGGTGTTGATCAAGCTGGCCGATCGCTTGCACAATATGCGCACCCTCGGCGCGATGTCGCCCGAGCGTCAACAACGTATTGCCCGCGAAACCCTCGATATCTACGCACCCCTGGCGCATCGGCTCGGGATTTGGCAAGTCAAGTCCGAGTTAGAAGATTTGTCCTTCAAGACCCTCAAGTCCGATAAATATCGTGAGATTGCTCAACAGCTCACGTTGCGACGCGAAGCGCGCGAGCGCATCATTCAACGGGTGATTGCCCGCTTGCGCATCGCGCTTGATCGTGAGGGTATCACGGCGCAGATCAGCGGGCGACCCAAGCATATTTATTCGATCTATCGCAAGATGGAGCGTAAAGGTATCAGCCTCGACCAGATCTACGATAAATTTGCGGTCCGCGTTATCGTTAACGAAGTGAATGAGTGCTATCGTGTACTTGGGATCGTCCATAACCTCTGGACCCCGATCCTCTCTGAGTTCGATGACTATATCGCCGTGCCCAAAGAGAGTATGTATCGCTCGTTGCATACGACGGTGTTGATCCCTGGCGGCACCCCTTGCGAAGTGCAGATCCGCACCCAAGAAATGCACGAAGTCGCTGAACATGGCATCGCCGCCCACTGGCGTTATAAAGAAGGCTTTGGTAAGAGCGACCGTAGCTTTGAGACCAAAATCACCTGGCTCCGTAGCTTGATCGATTGGCGTCGCGAAATGACCGATGCCCGCGAGTTTATCGAAAGCCTCAAGGCTGATATGTTCGAGGAGCAGGTCTATGTCTTCACGCCGAAGGGCAAGATTATTGATCTGCCGGTTGGCAGCACGCCGGTTGACTTTGCCTATCGCATCCATAGTGAAGTTGGCCACCGCTGCGCCGGTGCAAAGGTCAACAACCGCATGGCGCCGCTGGACTATCAAATCCAGAATGCCGAAATCGTCCAAATCATGACAAGTAGGGCGCCGCGTGGCCCAAGTCGCGATTGGCTCAATTTTGTCAAGACCGATAGCGCACGCAGCCACATCAAACGCTATTTTCGTCGACTGGAGCGCGATGAGAACATCGCCGCCGGACGCGACTTACTCGAGAAGGAGTTGAAACGCCTTGGTTTATCGGCTGTGGCCTTCGACGACATCGTGAGCATTTGGGGAGCGCGCAGCATCGAAGATCTGTTCGCCCTGATCGGCAGCGGCGAAACGACTGCCCGTCAGGTAGCGCAGAAAGTGCTAGCTCAACGCGCCGAGACCCAGGATGATCTAGCCGAGATTCCGCAGATTACCCCGTCGCCGCGCCCAAGCGCGACCGATATCCTGGTGCGCGGTGAGAGCAACTTGCTGACCCGAATGGCGAAGTGTTGCAACCCGGTTGTGGGCGAACCGATTGTCGGCTATATCACGCGCGGCAAGGGCGTCACGGTCCATCGCGCTGATTGTCGCACTATTCTCAACGAGCGTGACCGTGAGCGACTTGTGGATGTCGCCTGGGGCAGCAACAATCCAACTGGCTATCCGGTACCAGTGCGGATCGAGTCGTGGGATCGGGTTGGTCTGTGGCGTGATGTCTCGGGAGCGATTGCCGATGCCGAGATCAACATTGATAGTGTCAGCCAGCGCCACACGCGCAGATCTGGTCGCGCCGTGTTGGTTGTGGTGTTGAAGATCCAGAGTATCAACCAGTTAACGATGATTCTTGACAAACTCAACCGCATTCCCGATGTGATCGAGGCGCGGCGTGAGAGCTATAGCGCAGCGCAATTGGCGTAACATTAAAACGTCAGAATGTTGGCAGGTTAGCACGTTTGTCGCCGACTGATTACTAACGGCCATCTCGTGTGCATTCCAAGGCGGTCTACTCTGAAAGCAACCTGTTTTGTACGCTGTTGTTCAGGTTTTTTCAGACGCGGCGGGTTCAGCCGGTAGTAAAATCCGGAATGTCGTCCCGCGACCAGAAGCGCTAATTACTTCGATGCTTCCCCCGTGAGCCTCCACGGCCAGTTTGCAAAACACCAAACCCAATCCTGTACTGACTTGACGCCCCTGCGTTGGATGATCGAGCGTGGTGAACTTCTCAAAGAGCTTGGCCTGATGCTCTATTGGAATACCCGGACCATCGTCAGCTACCTCGATAATCACCATGCTTGGCGCATGTTCTGCTATTTGAACCGCCTTTATCATTTCATAGCAAGCGCGCAACGTAATTCGCGTGCCTAGCGGCGTATGTTTAATCGCATTCGAGAGCAGATTGAGCACAACGCGCCATAACAGTCGCTGGTCTGCTTTGAGCTGTAGGACTGGCGGCGAGACAACAACCTTAACCGGCTTTTGCTCCTGTTTAGACCAGATCTCAAGTTCAGCCGCACAATTCTCCAGGAATTTAGAGATGGAGACTTCGCTGTATTGCAATACGAATTGGCCATCCTCTAGTCGTTCGACATCGAGTAAATCACTCACTAACCCTTGAAGACCGTTCACACTGCGCCGTGCTGCAACCGCTAGTTCATATTGATCATCCGGGAGTTGGCCCATCAGGAGAATGTCGAGGTAGCCGCCAATCGCCGTAATTGGGTTTTTGAGATCGTGGATAATCATTTGGGTTAGTTGCTGACGATCGACTTCCATGCGTTGCAGACGCGCATTAAGCAATTCGATTTCCTGACTGTGCTGACGTTCAGCGGCAACTGCTGCTGCAGCCTCTTCGAGAACAGCGAACTGGCTTTCGGTCAGATTGAAGTGGCGGCGCAGATCGGCGCGCTGTGCTCCCTCGGGGATCACGCCTTGCTGCAGGGCGTTGACAAGCAGATTGAGCGCAGCGCTGTAACGTGCGCGTAGCTGGGCAATGGTAGAAGGAATGAGCAGATTCTCGATCAAGCCGAACTCATGCTCGCCGCGACGATAACCCAACAGCAATCCATAAGTAATGGCGGCGAAGCCTGCGAACTCTAACACGTGGTAAAGCCAAAATGAGATGCTGTAAAGCGGGGCGAAGAGCTGAATCAAGAGGGCTTGGCTGAACAGGATGATACCGCCCAGCAGTGCAGATCCCGAGCCTGAGGGCGAACGACGGAGCAATTTACTATATCGCCAGATGGCAATGGTATAGCCGGCAAGCCCTACGAGCGTCACAATAATGCGCGGGTCGCCTACATCGAGGGCGGGGAAGACAAGCAATCCGGGCTGTGCTTGATATGCTGCCGGGCTGGCGACAAGTTCGTCATGCTCGTCGTGTGACGGGGCAGGGCTGCCGTTGGAGGCAATCTCGCTGGTGGCTGGCAGCGAGGTCTTGGCTATTGCACCAGGCAATACTTGCAATACTAGCATAGCATAGGCCAGCCAGATCATCGCCCACACGCCAAGCCAGACGCGTGCGTGATGAAACAGTAGGTTGTTGAAAGACGGTGAGAGATCGAAGCCGCTCACCGCGAAGATCAATCCGCCGAGGGCGATGCTCAAGGTAGCTGACCACGCGGTTGCCAAGACACGCGCATTGAGTAATACGTTGGGCGTAGCAATTGCATGAATGAAGAAAATACTGGCAATAACCAAGAACGCTAGCCCGATCAAAAAGGCGCGTCCATCTTGGTGTTGGCAAGCGCCGCGTAGCACCAGAAGCGCCAACGCCATCGCGATAACCGTGCCGAACGTAACAATAGAGAAGTGCGCTGTGGGGTTATGTTGAACAACATCGAGAGCGGGCGCCAGACGGAGGACGATGAAGAGCAGCGGGCCAAACACCAAGCTAAAGTAGAATGACCAACGCCAACGACGCCGTTTATAGGTTGGAAAAACCAGGGGTGATTTTGGAACGGTTTCAATTGGCGACCATATTCTTCAATGAATAACATTACAAC